>CADEEA010000026.1 GCA_902826245.1 uncultured Alphaproteobacteria bacterium
CGTGTGAAGGTGGTGAAGAACAAGGTGGCGCCGCCGTTCAAGCAGGTGCAGTTCGACATCATCTACGGCGAAGGGATTTCCAAGAGCGGGGAATTGATCGAACTCGGCGTTAAGGCGGGCGTGGTCGACAAATCCGGCGCCTGGTACGCCTATGGCGGCCAGAAGATCGGTCAAGGCAAGGAAGCCGCGCGCCGTTTCCTTAAGGAGCACAAGGACGTCGCCATAGCGATCGAAGACGCGATCCGGGCCAAATCTGGCTTGGTGGCGGACGCTATGTATTCCCCGCCTGAGGGCGACGAAGAGAAGGACGCCGCCGAGGGCTAGGCGGTTTAGAGTTTTCACCGGCCGGTTCGTGAGGCGTCAGCCGACCCGACCCCATGCCCTGGCCCGCCTCCGGGCCGGCCGGTGAATTGCGCTCGGACGCTTCAGTATTGATCGAGGTTGGTGTTGGTGTTGGTGCGCGGTGTGGCGATGTTGATCGCATTGTGTTCGGGGTGTTCAAGGCGGGGAGCGCCGGTGAGGAGCGGGCGCGTACGGCGATGGCGGCCTCGGCCCGGACCAGAACAGGTTTGCCAAGAATGAACCGAAGCTCGTTCTGCATTATGGGATGCACGGTGCGGTGATGGCGTTGAATATCGGTTTTTTGCTCCGTTTGTTGACGCCGATGTGAGCGTCATGGAGCCGCGTGTCAGCATAGTCACCCTAGGCGTCGCGAATTTGGCGCGGGCGCGTGCGTTTTATGAGGCGCTGGGATTTCGCGCGTCCTCAGCCAGCCAGGGCGATATTGTGTTTTTCCAAGCCGGCGGGGTGGCGCTGGCGCTTTATCCGCGAGCGGCGCTGGCCGAGGATGCGGCGGTCGGGGCGGCTGGCGTCGGTTTTCGTGGCGTGACGATCGCGCACAATGTGCGCGCCAAGGAAGACGTGAGCGCCGTCCTGGCCGAAGCGCAAGCCGCCGGCGGTCAGGTTGTGAAGCCTGCGCAGGACGTGTTCTGGGGCGGCCATTCCGGTTATTTCGCAGACCCTGACGGCCATCTCTGGGAGGTCGCTTGGAACCCCTTTTTGCCGCTGGAAGAGGATGGGGCATTGAAGCTGCCGGTTTAGACCCCCTTGCGCGCTTGGCGTGCGCGACGAACCGGATGCGCTTGGCGCGCGTGGCGGGCCTGCCTATACCAAGCCAATCTCTGATTTGACTTGGAAACCCATGAGCAGCGTCACCGACATCCGTCGACAATTTCTAGATTTTTTCCAGGCGCGCGAGCATGCGACGCCGGCCTCCGCGCCATTGGTGCCGCAGGATGACCCGACGCTGCTGTTCACCAATGCCGGCATGGTTCCGTTCAAGAACTATTTTACTGGGGCCGCAAAGCCGCCGTTTCCGCGCGCGGCGACAAGCCAAAAATGTGTGCGCGCGGGCGGCAAACACAACGATCTCGACAATGTCGGTTATACGGCCCGGCATCTCACCTTTTTCGAGATGCTAGGGAACTTCTCGTTCGGCGATTACTTCAAGGAACAAGCGATCGATGCCGCCTGGACTCTGATCACCAAGGGCTATGGGCTGAACAAGGACAAGCTCCTCGTTACAATCTACCATGACGATGACGAAGCGGCCGCGCTCTGGAAGAAGATCGCGGGCTTTTCCGACGAGAAGATCATCCGCATCGCCACCAGCGACAATTTCTGGTCCATGGGCGACACCGGACCATGCGGGCCGTGCTCGGAGATTTTCATCGATCGCGGCGAGCACATCTGGGGCGGGCCTCCAGGATCGGCGGAGCAGGACGGCGACCGTTTCCTCGAATTCTGGAACCTCGTGTTTATGCAGTTCGAGCAATTCGCCGACGGGCGGCGCGAGAAATTGCCGAAGCCGTCGATCGACACCGGCATGGGGCTCGAGCGCATGGCCTGCGTGCTCCAGGGCGTGGCCTCGGTGTTCGAGACCGACCTTTTCCGGAGGTTGATCGCGGCCTCCGAGCAGCTGACAAAAACCAAGGCCGAAGGCGAACGCGCGCCGAGCCATAATGTCATCGCCGACCATTTGCGCTCGTCCTGCTTCCTGATCGCTGACGGCGTGTCGCCCTCAAACGAAGGCCGCGGCTACGTGCTGCGCCGGATCATGCGCCGGGCCATGCGCCATGCGCACATTCTCGGCGCAAGAGAGCCGCTCATGCATCGCCTCGCGCCGGCTTTGATCGGGGAAATGGGCGCAGCCTACCCGGAACTGAAGCGCGCGCAGCCTGTGATCGAAGCTCAATTGCACGAAGAAGAGGAGCGTTTCCGCCGTACGCTTGGGAATGGCCTCAAGTTGCTCGAAGAGGAATTGGCGCTCGCGCCGATGCGGCCCACAGCGGGGACCGCGATATCGATGCATTCTGTAAAATTCTCCGGCGAAACCGCGTTCAAATTGTACGACACGTTTGGCTTCCCACTCGATCTCACCCAGGACATTCTGCGCGGGCGCGGACTGGAAGTGGATGTCGCCGGTTTTGACGCCGCGATGGAGCGCCAACGCGAGAAGGGGCGCGAAAGTTGGGCTGGATCAGGCGACGCCGCCGGCGAGGATTTGTGGTTGAAGCTCGCCGATCAGGGCGGGGCGACGGAGTTTCTAGGGTATCAAACAGAAGCCGCCTCCGGCACGCTCATCGCCATAGTAGAGAAAGGGAAGGTGACCCGTTCTCTGTCGGCGTCGGCGGAAGCCGCGCTGATTTTCGACCGCACGCCGTTTTACGGCGAAAGCGGCGGTCAGGCGGGCGACCGGGGCGTCATCCATTTCGACAACGGCGCTGAATTCACAGTCGACGACACCCAGAAGCACGCCGGGTTGCATGTGCACATCGGTCGGCTGAAGGGCGGCGCAATCGCGCCCGCTGACAAAGCAAACCTCGAGGTCGATCGCGCACGCCGCGCCAAAATCCGCGCCAACCATTCCGCCACGCACCTCCTGCATGCCGCGTTGCGTAACGTGCTCGGCGCCCACGTCACTCAAAGGGGGTCATTGGTTGAGGCCGATTATTTCCGCTTCGACTTTAGCCATGGGCAACCCGTGAGTGGCGAGGAGATTGCGCGCATTGAAGACGAAGTGAACGCGGTGATCCGCCAGAATTCCGACGGCGTAATTAAGGAAATGGCGCCGGCGAAGGCCATCGAAGAGGGCGCGCTGGCGCTGTTCGGAGAAAAATACGGCGACAGCGTGCGCGTGCTGCGGCTCGGCGATGCGCTCGCCGGGGGCGGTAAAGCGTACTCAGTGGAATTGTGCGGCGGCACGCATGTAAAGCGGACCGGCGATATCGCGGTGTTCGCGGTGCTCTCCGAAGCCGGCGTGGCGGCTGGCATTCGCCGCATCGAGGCCGCGACCGGGGCCGCCGCGCTCGCGCACCTCAAAGGCCAGGCTGCGCTCGCGAGAACAGTGGCGGCCAACCTCAAGGCGCCGCTCGCTGAATTACCGGAGCGCGTGGCGAGCTTGCAGGACGAGCGGCGCAAACTAGAACGCGAACTCGCCGAGGTAAAAAAGAAGCTCGCGCTCGGCGGTGGCGGCCAAAGCTCAGCCGCGCCGGAGCAGATCGCAGGCGTCACCGTGCTGGCGCGCGTGCTCGAAGGCGTGCCGGCGAAGGAGCTGCGCGGCTTGATCGACGAAGCGAAGAAGCAATTGGGCTCCGGTATTGTCGCTTATGTCGGCGTTGAGGAGGGGAAGGCGGCGATCGCGGTCGGCGTCACCGAAGACCTAAAAAACAAGATCAGCGCCGTTGATCTTGTGAAGCCGGGCGTCGCCGCCGTCGGCGGACAAGGCGGCGGCGGGCGCCCCGACATGGCTCAAGGCGGCGGGCCCGAAGGCGCCAAAGCAAATGAGGCGCTTGCTGCGATGCGTGACGCGCTGAGGGCGAAATTGGCGTGAGTGAGATGGTCGATCCACTCTCCGCGCACGCCAGTCTCTCGCGCGGAGAGGAAACCTCCTACCGACGCGCCACTGCCGCCGACGCCTCAGCACTCGCCGCGTTCGCGGCGCAGACCTTCAGTGCCACGTTCGCGCATCTCTATCCTCCGCAAGACCTCGCAGCCTATCTGGCCAAATCCTATGGCGAAGCTATCCAGCGCCAGGAAATTGAGGATTCCGGGATAGCCACGTGGCTGGCGCTGCGGGGAAGCGACCTGATCGGCTACGCGCAAGCGGGGCCAGTAGACATGAAGGTCGAACACGGCCAGCGCGACCGCGAACTCTATCGCCTCTACGTGGCGGCGCACGCGAAGGGCGCGGGTGTCGCGCAGACGCTGATGCAGAATGTGCTTGGCTGGGCGCGCGCAGGGGGCGCCGACGCGCTCTGGCTCAGCGTCTGGGAGAACAACGCGCGTGCTCAGGCATTCTATCGCCGCTACGGCTTCAAGCACGTGGACGAGCACAAATTCATGGTCGGAAACACCGCCGATCGTGACTTCATCTGGCGGTTGGGGCTTGTCAGTGACCTCTGAGCTCTCGTCCGCGTTTGGCGTCACGTGGGGAGGCGCTAGTGTCCCGGATTTGAAGTTCGCACAGTCATTTGGATCGCGCGCGATGCGAACTTCAAATCCATCAGGGACACTAGAATCAATAGGTTATAGTGTGGCTGATGAATCTGAAATTCGCTCAGCGCTCGCCATCATGATCTTGCGAAATTCAGATTCGCCACACTAGTCCCCAGTAACACCTCGGAAACCAAATCAGATTCTTCTGGTCGAATCGCTTCGGGTTGGGGGACCGGGATGACGCACAACGACGCTCTGGCCGCGTTTTTGGGGCCTGAGATATTCGATCGGCTGGAGTGGAGCCGATTGTCGCTCGCGCAGCGTGATGCGATTCTCTCGGTATTCCGAGTCGGTTTGGGCGCAGGCGCCCAATCAGGGGCGGTTTCGATGATCGATTCCGTATTGGCTCGCGGCAAAGTTCTCGTTTGCGAGGATGGGTCGCAATGGGCCGCGCGGGACCGCGACGACGCCGAACTGATCGAAGACTGGGGCGAAGGCGCGCTGGTAGCGATCCACCGCCAGACGATCTACCGGCTCGACCCCTACCAGGCGGCGGAAGTGGAATTGCTGCGGCTCTGAACTCTAGACCCCAGGCTGGGCTGGTCGTAAGCCGCGCCAGGCCGGCAGGGACGCCGGCCGTCCATGAGGACGCCCATGTCAGAGTTCACAACGCTTCAACTCGCCGCCGCGGACGGCATCGCCACTATCACACTCAATCGCCCCGAGCGCATGAACGCGTTCAATGGTCCGATGATCCGCGATCTGCTTGCAGCGTTTGACGCCACTGACTCAGACGACGATGTGCGCGCCGTGGTGGTGACAGGCTCTGGCCGGGCCTTTTGCGCCGGCGCCGATCTTGGCTCAGGCGGCGACACTTTCAATTACGACAAACGCGCAGAATCCCGCGGCGCTGCCGACGCCGTTGGCGGACATCGCGATGGCGGCGGGATTGTTGCGCTGCGGATTTATGAATCGCTGAAGCCGGTAATCGCGGCTGTGAACGGCGCCGCGGTGGGCGTCGGCGCCACTATGCTTTGCGCGATGGACATGCGCCTCGCCTCAACGGTCGCGAAATTTGGCTTCGTGTTCACACGCCGCGGCATCGTGCCGGAGACGCTCTCGTCCTTTTTCCTACCGCGCCTGGTGGGGGTTTCCACTGCGCTCGAATGGTTCATGAGCGGGCGCGTGTTCTCAGCCGACGAAGCCAGGGAGCGCGGCTTAGTCCGTTCGCTGCACCAGCCGGACGATTTGTTGCCGGCGGCCTATGCGTTGGCGCGAGAGATCGCAGATAATACAGCACCGGTGTCGGTGGCCCTAGCTCGGCATATGGTGCTCGAAATGCTGGGCGCTTCGCACCCCATTGAGGCGCACCGGCTCGAAAGCCGCTTGATGGTGGAGCGCGGCGCCTCAGCCGACGCTGCCGAGGGAGTTACGGCGTTCCTGGAGAAGCGCCCAGCTCGGTTCCCGATGAAGGTCGGGAGGGACATGCCGTTCGGCTTCCCGCCAAAGTCCCTCGAGTTCTAAGGCTGCCTCATGTGACGGCTCAGCAACAATCGGGCGAAAATGCGGCCCGGAGGTGCGTCCGACAGGTGTTCACAGCTGGGCGCGGGAGTAGGCTCCTCAGCGAACCATTAGCGGGGCGCGGCGCGGTCGAAATTGACTAATCCGGTGTTTTTGGGGCTGCCACGGGGGACGCAGGGGCCGCGCAAGGATGGCGCGGCCCCTCAACTTTTTGTAATGGCGACAAAAAACTCACGATCGCAGGAAAAAAGCTGGATTGGCGGCGGACCTAGGTGGACTTTGTTAATTCCGGGCGCCAAGATTGCGTCCATTATTGGCCAGGGAGTCGGCTTCCGTGATTTGCGGCGCTGGCGGTTTGGTTGTTTGCATTTGAATGGGTGTTTCAGCCCGTTTGAACGCAGGGGAAAGTCACTTGAGAGGGGTGAACATGAAATCGCGCATCACCAAAACCATGGCCCTGGCGGCCTTGTTGACAGGCAGTGCTGGCATCGCCAGCGCCACGGAGGGCTGGTACGGCCGAGCTGACGTGGGTTGGGCGCTCGACGGTCAGGTAGAACCGGATGGCGGGTCGTCGATCGGGCTCGATACCGATTGGACCCAGCATCTTGGCCTTGGCTATGCTTTTAGCAACGGGTTCCGGCTAGAAGGCGAGCTCGGGCATCGCTTCAACCAATTGGAGGTGGGTGGGCCCTTGGATATCGTCGATGGCGACGTGCACGCCTGGTCGGCGATGGCCAATTTGTTCTATGATTTCAACCGTGGCGGCAGCATTGAGCCGTATGTCGGCGTTGGCGTCGGCGCCGCCCGCATCAACGGCTATGCGATCGACAGCTTTGGCTTTGGCATCGACGACCAAGACACGATGCTGGCCTATCAAGGCATGGTCGGTTTCGCGGCTTCGTTGAGTGACAATCTCGCTCTCGACGTTGGCTATCGTTACTTCACGGCGCCGGGCGGCACCTACACCACCATTGGTGGTCCGCCTCCCGAGCTGGACGCCGATTACGAGCATCAGGCGGTCACCGTCGGTCTGCGTTACCAATTCGCAGCCGCCGCGCCTCCGCCACCCCCGCCGCCTCCGCCGGCGCCGCCGCCTCCGCCGGCGCCGCCCCCGCCGCCTCCGGCGGCTGCGTGCCCGACGTCGGATTTCGTGGTGTATTTCGAGTGGGATCGCTCGAACCTCAACGCGGACGCCTTGGCGACGATCGACTCCGCAGTGGCGCGTGCGCGTCAGTGCAACATCTCCGGCGTCGTGGTTGTCGGCAACACCGACACCTCCGGCTCGCCGACCTACAACAACGCTCTTTCCGAGCGTCGTGCGTCGGTCGTGCGTGATGCACTGGTTTCGCGCGGCATCGCTGCTGGCGCGGTCCGCACGGAAGCGCGCGGCGAGGCCAACCTCGCCCGGGCGACCCGCGATGGCGTGCGCGAGCCGCTAAATCGGCGTTCGAACGTGACGATCACTTTCCGTTGATCGTACGGCGTTAGTCTAAATGCGATGGGCCCGGCCAAAAGCCGGGCCCATTTGCGTTTGGGAGGTGGCGCCGCCCGGTTTGCGCCGGTTGCGGGCCGCGCGTTTGGCGCGCGGGGTGGACCTCAGCGCGTCGGTCAGCTAACCCCACGCCATGCCGCCCATTTCGTCTGGAAGCGCAACGCCCGCCGCCTGGCGCGCCGGCCTTGACCCCGTGCTTGAGCGCCTTGACGGCGAGGGAGCGAGCTTGATCGAGACCACCCTGGCTTGGGCGGCGGTGAATAGCGGTTCTTACGAACTCTCCGGTCTCGCCCGAATGCGTTCGATCTTAGCGGATGCCTACTCAGCGCTGCCCGGCGCGGTTGAAGCCATCGAGTTGGCGCCATCGCAGCGCGTGCGCGCCGACGGGGAAGTCTCTCCGGTAGAACACGGCGCCTCATTGCGCATCCGCGTGCGGCCAGAGGCCCCGGTCCAAGTGGCGCTGACCGGCCATTACGACACGGTGTTCCCAGCGTTGCATCCGTTTCAGGCCCCTCGGCGCGAGGGCGATCTGTTACGCGGCCCAGGCGTCGCCGACATGAAGGGCGGGCTCTGCGTCATGCTCGCGGCGCTGCGCGCCTTTGAGATGCTGCCGGGAGAAAAGCGCGTAGGCTACGATGTGCTGTTGAGCCCGGACGAAGAGATCGGTTCGCCGGCGAGCGCGGCGCTGTTGGCTGAGTTGGGTGCGCGCGCGCATCTTGGCATGACCTATGAGCCGGCCATGGCCAGCGGCGCGCTGGTGGATGCGCGCAAGGGCTCTGGAAATTTCAGCCTAGCGCTCCAGGGCCGCGCAGCCCACGTCGGCCGCGCGTTCGCCGATGGGCGCAGCGCAGTACTGGCGGCCGCTGAAGCGGCGCTTGCCCTCGATGCGCTGAATGGCAAACAAGAGGGCGTGACTTTTAATGTCGGTGCGGTCGATGGCGGCGGCCCGTCAAACGTGGTGCCGGAACGCGCCGTGCTGCGTTTCAATGCGCGCGCGCCCGACACCGAGAGCGTCGCGTGGGCGGAAGCAGAGATTGCGCAAATCGCCGCCGCCGCCGGCAAGCGCGATGGCGTGAGTGCTGTTCTGCACGGGGGTTTCGCGCGTCCGCCCAAGCCGCTCAATGAGTCGCAACGCACAATGGTGGATTGGACGCGCCAGGCAGGCGCCGTGCTCGGGCTCGACCTCAAATTCCAGGCCTCGGGCGGCGTGTGCGAGGGCAACAATCTCGCCGCCGCCGGCTGTCCCAACATCGACACGCTCGGGCCCTGCGGCGGCGGGCTGCACAGCGACGAAGAATTTGCGCTCGCTTCGAGCTTTGCGGAGCGCGCTAAACTCTCTTTGCTGCTGCTGACGGGCATTGAGCGCGGCGCGTTCGACGTTGCGAGCCTGCGTCAATGAGTAGTTACGTCATTCGCGCCGCAGGCCCGGCGGACTTTGAGGGTTTCCTGCAATTGCGCGAGATCGCCGGCGCGGGCTTTACCAGCCTGATGCTCGATGACAAGGCGATGGCGGCGAGGCTCGACCACGTCGCTCAGAGTTTTTCCTCTGGCGCCGTAGAGCCCGGCGCCGAGCGTTATTTCCTGGCGCTGGAGCACGTCGAAACGGGTGCGCTCGCTGGCTGCTGCGGGGTCAAGGCGAGCATCGGCGAGACGCCGCCTTTCTTCAATTTTCGCATCATCACTGAGGCGCAATCGTCGCCGGTGGTGAGCCGTCGATTCGACATGCGCGTGCTTGTCGGGGTCAACGATTTCACTGGCTGCTCTGAGGTGGGCTCGCTTTTCGTGCGCCCCGAGCATCGGGCGAACGGCGTCGGGCGCATGGTGGCGCAGAGTCGCTACATGCTGATGGCGAGCGCGCCGCGCCGCTTCCGCGATCAAGTGGTGTCAGAACTGCGCGGTGTCGTCTCGCCCGAGGGCGTGTCGCCATTTTGGGAGGCTTTGGGGCGGCATTTCTTCCGCATGGATTTCTCCGAGGCCGACAAATTGAGCGCCATCACCGACAATCAGTTTATTCTCGATCTAACGCCCCAACATCCCATTTATGTCGACTTGCTTCCAGAAGCGGCTCGCGCCGTAATCGGCCAGTGCCATAGGGATGGCGAGGGCGCGCGCAAATTGCTCGAATGGGAAGGGTTTAGCTTTTCCAACGTGATCGACATCTTCGATGGCGGCCCGTTGATGAGCGTCAAGCGCGATCACATCCGCACTCTGCGCGAGTCAAGGCGCGTCCCGCTCGCGATCGCCGCGGACCCAAACGCCGGCAAGCGAGGGTTGATCGCGGTGGATTCGTTGCGAGATTTTCGCTGCGTCTCCGGTCGCGTGCAGATGCAAGACGGCGCCGCTGGCGTTACCCCAGAGGTATTGAGTGCACTCCGCCTCGATGCGGGTGCGGAGGCTTTGGTGTGGGTGGGCGATGCGCACTGAACTCTACATGGACGGCAAGTGGCAGGCCGGCGCCGGCGAGGCCTTCGCTTCCTATGATCCTGCGACCGGCGACAAAGTCTGGGAGGGGCGCGCCGCCAGCGAGGACGACGTAGCCGAAGCCATGGCCGCGGCGCGACTGGCGTTCCCCGTCTGGTCACGACGACCGCTTCTAGAGCGCATCGTCGTGGTGCGTGCATTCGCGAAAGCGATCGAAGCGCGCGGCGGCGCGCTCGCGAACCTGATTAGTCGCGAAATGGGAAAGGCGCTTTGGGATTCCAAGGGCGAAGTCCAAGCCATGATTGGCAAAATCGAATTGTCGATCCGCGCCCAAGCGGAGCGGGCGGGCGCGCGGGAGGAACCAGCCGCATTCGGCGCCATGACCCTCTCGCACGCTGCGCACGGGGTGCTCGCAGTGTTCGGGCCGTTCAATTTTCCTGGCCACCTGCCCAACGGACACATCGTGCCGGCGTTGCTCGCGGGCAATTGCGTGCTGTTCAAACCGAGCGAACTGACCCCCGGCGTCGGCGCCCTGATGATCGAAGCGTGGGAAGAAGCGGGCTTGCCTGCCGGCGTGCTTAACCTGCTGCAGGGCGGGCGCGATACAGGTGCGGCGCTGCTGGATGCGCATGGGCTTGCCGGCGTGCTGTTTACCGGCTCGGCACATACTGGAGCACTGATACACCGGAAGTTCGCGGGGCGCCCCGATGTTCTGCTGGCGCTCGAACTCGGCGGCAACAATCCGTTAATCGCGTGGCCACCGGTCGACGCGCACGCGGCGGCCAATCTCATCATTCATTCCGCCTTCGCGACCAGCGGGCAGCGCTGCTCCTGCGCGCGGCGCTTGATTGTGCCAGAAGGCGCAGCGGGCGACGACATCGTGGCGGCGCTGATTGCGTTGTTGCCGCGCATCGGCGTCGGCGGCTCCACCGAGACGCCCGAGCCCTTCATGGGTCCGCTGGTGAACGGGGCATCGGCCGAGCGCGCGCACTTGTTCGAACAGGGCCTCATCGCCATGGGCGCCAAGTCGCTCGTTGCCGTCAAGCGAGAGGGCGCGTTTGTGCATCCAGCTCTGATCGATGTAACCGGGCTTTCACCGCCGGATGAGGAATTGTTCGGCCCGGTGCTGCAACTTTATCGCGTCGCTGATTTTGACCACGCGCTCGACGTCGCCAACGCCACCCGCTTCGGGCTCGCGGGCGGCTTGATCAGCGACGATGCGACGCTATGGGCGCGGGTGAGGCAGGAGTTGCGCGCAGGCGTGTTGAACTGGAACCGGCCCACCACCGGCGCGTCGGGCGCGATGCCGTTTGGCGGGCCGGGTCTTTCGGGTTCACTGAGGCCAAGCGCCTATTACGCGGCCGATTACGTCGCCTATCCCATCGCCTCGCAGATCGCGGAGAAAGCGCAGGCGATCCCCGCTCCGGGCATACCGGCATGAGTGCGGAGGAGATCAATTTCGACGGGCTCGTCGGGCCGACGCACAATTATGCCGGGCTCTCGGAGGGCAATCTTGCCTCGCTCCGTAACGCCAACATGGTGGCGCGTCCGCGAGAGGCCGCGCTGCAGGGGCTCGCCAAGATGCAGCGCCTGCGCGCGCTCGGATTGAGTCAAGGCGTGCTGCCCCCGCACGAACGGCCGAGCATTGCTTGGCTGCGCACGCTCGGGTTTAGCGGCACGGATGCGCACGTGTGGGAGCGTGCTTGGCGCGAGGAGCAAACCATGGCGCGCGCGGCCTTGGCTTCATCGGCGATGTGGGCGGCGAATGCGGCGACTATTTCCCCCAGCGCCGATTGCAGCGACGGCAGGTTGCATGCGAGCGTCGCCAACCTGCAAACCATGCTCCACCGGATATTGGAAGCAGAGCAAACCGAGCGCACATTGCTTAAATTGCTGCCCGATGATGCACGCTTTGCAGTGCATCCGGCGCTCTTGGCGCATGATGCGCTGTCGGACGAGGGCGCGGCCAATCACATGCGCATGGCCGCGAGCGCGGGCGCGCCAGGCGTCGAAATTCTTGTCTATGGTCGCCAGGCGGGAGAGCCGCGATCGGGTTTCCCGGCGCGCCAGACCCTGGAAGCGTGCCGCGCGCTTGCGCGCCGCCATCGGCTGGCGGAGGCGCGTACGGTGTACGCACGCCAGTCCAGCGCGGCGATCGACGCGGGGGCTTTCCACAACGATGTCGTGGCGGTAGCGCACGAACACGTCCTGTTCCACCACGAAGACGCCTTCGCCGATAAGGCAGCGCTCTATTCCGAGATCCGTGCGGCTGCGAAGGGCTTGTTCGAGCCGGTGTTTGTGGAGGTTCCGCGCGAACGCGTCGGTTTGGAGGACGCGGTCTCGTCCTATTTGTTCAACTCGCAGCTGGTGCGATTGCCGGGAGCGTCGTCGTTGACGCTCGTCGCACCAACCGAGGTGCGCGAAAACAACCGCGCCGCCGATTTCGTGCGTGAGATGAAAGATGCGCCAGGCGCCGCCATCAGCGCGTTTGAATTTGTCGAAGTGCGCGAAAGTATGCGCAATGGGGGCGGGCCCGCGTGCTTGCGCCTGCGGATTGTCATGAACACGCAGGAGCGTGCAGCGGCGGCGGCGGGATTTTTTCTGGACGACGCACTCGCCGCCAAACTCGAGAGCTGGATTAGGGCGCACTACCGGGAAGAATTGGCGCCTGGCGATCTTGCCGACCCCGCTTTGGTGGGCGAGACCCAGGCCGCGCTCGACGCGCTGAGCCGCATCCTGCCCTTGGGATCCGACTTTTATCCGTTTCAGCGGAACTGACGCCGCGTGCGCGCATCCGCTCAGAAGGCGAGGCTGAGATGACACGAAAGCTGATAGCGCTGCTTGCGCTTGCACTTGCGCTGGCGGGAACAGCGGCTGCGCAAAACCTGAGTTTGCGCGCGCCGCCATGGGCCCAAGCTTTACTCGCGTCTGACATCATCCCGACCACCGGTGGACGCGCCATCCTTGGCGCCCCGGGGATCGACGCGTCCGTGCGGGCAACCATTGCGCCGCCGCGCGGGGGCGTCGCGCGCGTGATCCGCTACGATTTGCGCGGGCAGACCGCCCAGCTTTCGCTGCGCCGCTTCACCGGCCATCCCAATATCGGCTGGTGGCTGTGGGGCTCGGATGCGCCGCGCGTAAGTGCGCTCACGCCAGCACAACGCGAAGAGATCGCAAACCTTGCGCGTTCGGCATCGGGTGTCGCGGGCGCTTCGGCGGGGAGCGACGAGGTCTGCTCGGCGGGTGAGCAAGCGTTTGTGGAAATTCTGGTTGGTGGTCGTTCAACAAGCTTGACCCGCGCGTGCCTTTCCGATGCCGACGTCGTCGGGCGGCTGGTGTTGCGCCTGTCGGCGCTTGCGGGTTCGCGCACAGAAGAGGAATTGGCCGCCGCCGCGCTCAACGAATTGTTGGACGCCGACCGCGCCTTCGCCGCCAAGGCCGCCAGCGACGGCGTGCCGGCGGCGTTTCAGGCTTATGCAGCCGAGGATGCGTTGATGTTGACACGTGAGAATATCGTCTCCGGGCGCGCGGGTGTGACGCAGCGTTTCGCCACGTGGCCGGAGGGCGCGCGGCTTGAGTGGACGCCTCATGCGGGGCGTGTCTCGGCGCGTGGCGACATGGGCTGGACCTGGGGCGATTCTGTTTTCGTCGCTGCTGATGGTGCGCGTACGCCGGGGCGTTATGTTTCTGTGTGGACGCGCGATCTGGATGGCAATTGGCGCTTTGCGGTCGATGCGGGCGTTGAGTGATCGCAGCGGTTTTTCCGCCGCGTTGCCTTACCCCGTAAACCCGCCTTCAGCGAGAAACGCCAGTTCGTCTGCCGTACTCGTGCGCCCCAACGCAATGTTGCGGTGGGGAAAGCGACCGAAGCGGGCGATGATGTCGCGGTGCAGTAGGGCGTATTTCAGGAAATCCACGTCGCCGGTTTTTTCCATCAGCGCCACGCAGCGTGCCTGCCATGCGATATTCTCCGCATGCTCGAACGGCAAATAGAAGAAGATGCGCAGCGGCATCGCAATGGCGCGGTCGTGGCCTGCGTTCACCGCACGGTCGGCAAGCGCCTGCGCCAGCGGGTCGGTCGCAAACGCATGCGCCGAGCCTCGATAGATATTGCGCGGAATTTGATCGAGCAGGAGGATTAGCGCCAGCGCGCCTTCGGCGCTATCCTCCCAGGATGCGAACTCGCCTCGCGAGGCGGCGTGATGGGCGGCTTCGAAGCGGGTGCGTAAGGCGTCGTCGAAGGCGGGGTCCTTCTTGAACCAGGCAGCGGGGCCTGCGGCGGTCCAGAAGGCGAGGATTTCGGCTGGGGTCACGCGCTCATCAACACCAGCGCCGCGCCCGGCGCGCACAACGGCGTAAGCGCTGCGCCCACGGCGTATTCCGACACATCGGCCCAGCCAGCCCCGCCCGCGCGGCGATGCACACGCGTCAGCCGTGACGGCGCATGGATGGCCCAATATTCCTGGACGCCGTGATTGGCGTAACGCTGCGCTTTTTCGCTGATGTCGTAAGACCAAGAATCGTGGCCGACCTCGATAGCGAGCACCACCTTGTCCGGAGTTAGATCCTTGATCGCCAGTGCCGAGGCGAACACCACGTAGTCGGGTTCGACGAAGGTTTTCGCGTCGAGGTAGAGCGTCGTCTCTGCGAGGAAGGAGAAATGCGGGTGGATGCTGGTTGCCAGCCATTTCATCACGGCGAGGCGCACATCCTCGTGCAGCGGACCTTTGGGCGACTTGTCCCTGACTTCCCCATCAAGCAGCTCGAACCTAGCGTCCGGACTGGCCACGCCCTTCTCGATCAGCGCCCAGATCTGGGCGACGGTGAATTTGGCCTGCGGCCATTGCGAGGCGAGAACCGGAGCATTCATAGGCGCACCATAGCATGGCGACGGCTAGCATGCGAGGCCGGTCGTGCTGACCTTGACGCTCACGCCAACCTGATTTCCCGCAGCCGCTCCAGCAAATAATCCTGCGCCGTGATCGACACAGGATAGCGGTTTGGATGCTCAGCATCGATGCACGCAGGCAGCGTTTCGATCAGATAGTCCGGCGCAAAATGCAGGAAAAACGGGATCGAGTAGCGGGGCAGGTGCGCGCGCTCTGCGCTTGGATTGCGCACGCGGTGGGTGGTCGAGGGGAGTTTGTGGTTGGTCAGACGCTGCAACATGTCGCCAATGTTGACCACGAGCGCGCCTTCAGGCGGATTGACTTCGATCCACGCCCCCTCACGCGTCAGCAATTGCAGTCCCGCTTCCTCTGCGCCGAGCAGGAGTGTTATGGCGTTGATGTCCTCATGCGCCTCGGCGCGTATGCCATCGGGGTTTGCGGGGAGCGGGGGATAATGCAACAGGCGCAGGATTGAATTGCCCTCTCGTATCGCTGCGTCGAAGAAGTCTTCGCGCTGACCAAGATAGCGCGCGATCGAGCGCAGCAGATCGAGGCCAAGCGCATCGAGTGCTTGGAAGAGCGCGTAAAGTCGTGGTCGGAAATCAAGCAATTCCTCGGGCCACAAATTCGCGGGCATGGTCTGCGAGTACCTGTGTTCTGGCGGCAGTTCGCGACCGACGTGCCAGAATTCCTTGAGGTCGACCTTGTCGGCGCCCTTCGCCGCCTCGACACCAAACGGAACATAGCCGCGCTGCCCGCCGCCGCCGGGTATGTGGTAGCGCCGCTTGGCCGCTTCGGGCAGCGCAAAGAACGCTTTCACAGCTTTATGCGCACGTGCAATCATCGTTGCGTCCAAGCCATGGTCGGCGACGATCGCAAAGCCGTAGCGCGCGTAGCTTTCGCCCATGGCTTGAGCGAATCCCTCGGGGTCGGCGCGCCGTTGCGTAAGCGAAAGGGTGTGTAAACTCATGGCGAGGAAATTGCGCCCGGCGACGCAGACGCGCAACCTCGTCGGCGCGCGATTCTCGCAGACGCGGAGCAAAGCCCGATGTTTTTGTTTGGCGCCCATACATGGCGAGGCGAAAGCGGGACCCGCTATCGGTTCAAAAGCGTGCTGACCAAAAGTGGGCTGCCGCCTGAGGGCGTGGGCGGCATCTACATCTTTGTCCGCCGCCGCTGGGTGTTCATTCTCGAGCCGCTTTATGTAGGCAAGGCGCACGACCTCCGTTCACGCCTGCTCGGTCATGAGAAGTGGCCGCGGGCGTTCTGGTATTATGGCGCCACAGAGCGCCACGTGTCCGAACCGATCCGGGACGAAATCGACCGCCGCCGGGTCGAGGAGGACCTCATCCACGGGCTCAAGCCCCGGATGAACGACGTCGAGATCCCCAAGGCCGGTCACGACGCGAAAGCCCATGGCGCGCAATTGCGGCGCTGGTTTGGGCTCTCAATGGGGCAAAAGTCGCAAGCTTGAGGAGCCATCAGTGCTGCGGCTTGACCGCGGCCCTGCCACGGGCGATTGCCAGGGCGCATGAGCAGCCCAACCGATCCCAGTTCGCCGCCGCCCGGGCTTTGGGGTCAGGTCAAGGATTTCGCCAACAATATGGATTCCAGGGCCTGGCGGGCTCTGGCGATAGCGCTCGCCATGGTCGTGGTTGCGGCGGCCGTGCTGGTGGTCGGGCGGCTCTATTATGGCGATCAGGTCGAGGCACTCGTTAAAGGCGCGTTCGGTGAAGCGCGGCGCACCTATCTTGGGCTGCCGGTCACCATTCTGGTGTTCACGCTCACTGCCTATGTCGGCGCCCCGCAATTCATCCTAATCGCCGCCTGCACTGTGGCGTTCGGGCCAGAGGTTGGCTTTTGGTATGCGTGGGCCGCGACCATTGTCTCGGGGGTCGTCACTTATTTTACCGGCCGGCTGGTTGGAGTGCACACGCGCAAGCGCCTCAGCGGCGCTACCGGCGGGCGTTTCACCCGCTTCATGGGCAAGAACACTTTTCTTGCGAGCCTGGTCGTGCGCAATCTCCCAACCGCGCCGTTCATCGTCGTGAACACCGCGTTTGGCGCCGCGCGAGCCAATTTCTGGGCCTACATCGCGGGGCTTGCGCTTGGCGTGTTGCCAAAGACCGCTATCATCGCCTTCGCTGGCGATGGCATCATGGACGCGATCGAGGGCAATATTGGTTCGGCGGCGCTCGCGGGCGGCGTGGCCATCGTGCTTTGGTTGTTGGTGACGCTTGTAATCCGCCGCTGGGTGCGTCGGCCGGATGGCGCCAAAGACAACGCGGCGGAATAGCGTCGGGCGGGCATGGGTGTAGCGCCAAAAGCTCCGTCATCGGTTGGGAATGGAACGCACCATGAGGATGACAATTCTCGTCTTTTCACTCCTGCTCGCCGCGTGCGGGAGCAAGCCTCCCGCTGACCAGGGTTACGGCGCAGATCCGCAGCTTCCTTCGCCGAATGGCGGCTTGCTGCCGACCATCAACACAGCAAAGGCGGTGGGCTGGCCGGCGGGCGCCGCGCCGCGAGCGCCCGATGGGATGGTTGTTTCCCGCTATGCGGAAAATCTGCAGCATCCGCGCTGGATTTATGTCTTGCCAAACCACGACGTGCTGGTGGCTGAGAGTTCAACGTTGCCCTCGCGCGGCGGCGGGGTGGTCGGCTGGATCCGCAATAGCGTGCAGCGCAACGCGGGCGCGCTCGCCGAGAGCGCCAACCGCATCACGCTTCTGCGTGATCGCGACCAGGACGGCGACGTCGACGAGCGCCATGTGTTCGCGGAGAATCTCAATCAACCCTTCGGCATGGCGCTGGTCGGCGACGCGCTTTATGTGGCCAACACCGACGCCGTATTGCGTTTTCGTTACATGACGGGCGCGGTGCGTATCGAGGGCGCGGGCGAAGTAGTGTTGCAACTGCCTTATCGCGAAGGGGACAACGGCCATTGGACCCGCAGCCTGGTGGCCAATGCCGACGGCTCAAAGCTGTATGTGGCGGTGGGCTCGGCATCCAACATCGCTGATGAGGGCTTGGACGCCGAGGAGGGGCGCGCGGCGATATGGGAGCTTAGTTCAGACGGATCGGAGGCTCGCGTGTTTGCCTCAGGCTTGCGCAATCCGGTCGGCATGGATTGGGCGCCGGGAAGTGGCGCGCTTTGGGTTGCGGTCAATGAGCGCGACATGTTGGGCGACAACCTGGTTCCCGATTACATGACCAGTGTGCGCGATGGCGGCTTTTACGGCTGGCCCTATTATTATTATGGCGAGAACCGCGACGAGCGGGTCGCCATCCCAGAGAACGTGCGCCTGCAGCAACCAATCGCGCCGGACTATGCGCTTGGTGCGCACACTGCTTCGCTTGGTCTGCACTTTTATCGCGGCGCGGCGTTGCCGGAGCGATATCGCGGCGGCGTGTTTGTAGGCCAGCACGGCTCATGGAACAGAAGCGAGCCCGCCGGCTACAAGGTGATCTTTGTGCCTTTCGCGAATGGCGCGCCTTCTGGCGCGCCGGAGGATTTCCTGACTGGCTTTCTCAACGAGCGCGGTGACGCGCAGGGTCGGCCGGTGGGCGTCGCCTCGGATGCAACAGGAGCGCTGCTGGTCGCCGACGATGTCGGCGATATCGTATGGCGCGTGGCGCCGGCGGGTTAGGCGCTTGTCTCTAGGCTCTAGTTCCGCGCCTCGCAGCGCCAGATCAGGCGTTGGCTCGGCTCGCCCTGCGCGAACGGCGTAATCGCTTCGTTGCGGTGCGCGACTGCGCTGGGGTCGCCGTCGCAGCCGCGTCCTGCGCCCGAGGCCGCAACGGCCTCATTGGCGGCGGCGAAGGCTTCGTCGTCGAGCGGATAGCGCTCCCGGCGGAACTCGCCGGTGGCGGTGTCGATGGTCAGTACGTCAAGCGCGCGCGCTTCGCCCAGCACAATGGCGCGGCGAAATTGTTTGCTCTCGCCGACGCGTGCGTAAAGCGTGCGTTCGTTGACGCAGAGTTCGCCTGAGGCGGTAAAACTCATGTCGGACACGCCCTGCGAACCGACGCTGCGTTCGCGATCGAGCGTACACGCGATCGCGCCGGAAAAGGCCGAAGACGCCTGTGGCTGGGCGTTGTTCTGGTTGCGGCCGTTAAGCAGCAGCACGCTGGCGCCAACAACAAGCGCGACGGCCGCAGCCGCTCCACCGACGATAGCGATAACGCCAACCCGGCGGCGGCGCGTGTGCTCTTGGTGGTGCGTGTCAGGGGGCGTTTGGTGAGCGTGGGCCGGGGCGGTGGCGTGGTGGTGGCTTGCCGCATCGTGTGCGTGCTGCTCGCCGTTTTGGCCTCGCCTGCGGCTCAGCACGATGGCGCCCAGCACGCACACGGCGACAAACAGCGCCAGCGTGCCGCCGATCAGGATTACCAGTGCGATGCGGGTAAGCCGATCAGCGGCTTCTAATTTGGCGGCCAGACTTTGATTCTGGGTTTGCAGGGCCTGGATTGTGGCGCTGCGGTCGGCCTCGACCCGCTCGGCGAAGGAAAGGCAGCGATCATCACTCAGCGTGGGCGTCACGCCCGCTTCATCGAGAAATTGCAGGAGCGAGGCCGCGCGAGTGGAGACACCGCGCGTCTCGCGCGTGTCGGCGCCGGAGACATGCCAGGTGTTGACGCCGATGACGCGGCCACATTCATCCAGCAGCGGCCCTCCTGAGGATCCCGAGGAGATCACCGCCTGATGGTTGATGGTGGGGATTGGGTCGCGGGTCGGCGCGCGATCACGCAACGAAGATATCTGGCCTGATGTGCGCGAGGCAGGGGTCGGGCGAAGCAGGTCGGCGCCGGTCGCTCCTTGGTAATCCACATCGGGATAACCAAGCGCCACCACGCCATCACCCGCTTTTGGCTCCACAGTTGAGATGGTCAGCGCCGGCAAGTCAGGGCCGCGGAACTCGAGCAGCGCGAATTCTTGCGATGGCGAAAACCGGATGATCCGCGCCGGCACCAGGCCGTCTCCTTCGGGCGGGACGATCGCGAGGCCGAACTCCGCGCGCTGGCGCGCCGGCTGCACGACGTGCGCAGCCGTCACCACTAGATTAGGGGCGACGACAAAGCCCGAGCCTGAGCCGTAAAGCGAGCGCCCTTCAGGGGTTTCCAGGATGACAACGACGCGAACGATCCCGCGCTCGGAATCGTCGACGCTCGTCTGCGCTGCCGCGGGACCGGCCAGCGCCAGGACGACAACCGCCGCAAGCCCTCTTAATACCCGAGCAATCAAGCAATTCCCCGTCATCCAGCCCGTCAGCGGGATAATCAGGCGCCGACGCGCGCGGGGCAAGGGTGCAAACCCAGCGTTGCAGCGGGCTGCCAATCGGCTGCGGCCCAGGCCTTGCATCCCGTCCGCGCGCGCGGCAAGTCCTGTTCGGTCGGCGACGGGGGCGGTTGGCGGCATTGCGTCCAGTTTGGCGCGCACGCCCATCGCCTGAATTTGCCATGGCTGAGGATTAGTTAAGCTTGCCGCGTTAAGTCCGGCTAGAGGTCGCGATTCGGCCCCCATTGTGAGGTTCTGCAGGGCATGTTCGGCAATATGTTCGGTCTGGTGGCGCCCGATCTGGCGATCGATTTGGGCACCGCGAACACGCTTATCCATGTGAAGGGCCGCGGCATTGTCCTGGATGAGCCTTCAGTGGTGGCCTACGTCAACGAAGGCGGCCGCAAGGTGGTCTACGCCGTTGGTGCGGAAGCCAAAACCATGCTCGGCAAGACCCACCGCAACATGGAAGTGATCCGCCCGTTGCGAGACGGCGTTATCGCCGATTTCGACGTCGCGGAGGAAATGATCAAACAATTCATACGCAAGGTTCTTCCGCGCCCGGCGTTGATTTCACCTCAAATCGTCATTTGCGTGCCGACTGGAGCGACCCCAGTGGAACGGCGCACCATCCTGGAAAGCGCCCAGGCCTCTGGCGCGCGGCGGGTGAAGCTGATCGAGGAGCCGGTGGCCGCCGCGCTTGGGGCTGGGTTGCAGATTGACGATCCATCCGGGTGCATGGTCGTTGATATCGGCGGCGGAACGACTGAGATCGCCGTGCTTTCGCTGGGCGGTCTGGTCTGGTCGCGAAGCCTCCGCGAGGCCGGCGACAAGATGGACGAGGCGATCATCCAATATCTCCGGCGCCACGAAAACTTGATGATCGGCGATTCGACCGCGGAGCGGATCAAGAAAGAAATCGGCACCGCCAAGGCCCCCGACACTGGCCAGGGCTTGGCCATGCCCATCAAGGGGCGCGACAATCTCTCCGGTGTGCCGAAAGAGATTACCGTCACCGAAGCCATGGTGGCGGAAGCGCTCTCCGAGCCGGTGACCCGCATCGTCGACGCGGTTCGCCAGGCGTTCGAGCAGATGCCGCCGGAACTCGCGGCCGACATCTTCGATCATGGCCTGATGATGACCGGCGGGGGCGCATTGCTGCGAAATCTGGATACGGTGCTGCAGGAGCGGATTTCGATCCGCGTTTCGGTGGCTGACGATCCGCTGCGTTGTGTGGTCAAGGGCTGCGGAATCGCGCTCGACACCATAAACTCTTCGGAAGCGCGCCGATTGCTCACCGAGGAAGTATAGGCGCGCGGGAAAGAAGGGCGTCGCCAATTGGCCAAACGCAGAAGCACTGTGCGGCGCGCCGGCGCGGGGAAGCGGTTTCCTCCTGGAATCATCCTCGCGGTGTTCCTCGGCGTCGGCGCTGTGGCGTTGGTGCTCACCAATTCCGGTCGTTCGCCGAGCATCGTAGGCGCGGGAGACGACGGCGCGGCGTCGGCAGGACGCGTCGCGACGGGGCCGGCTAGGGCAGGCGAAAATTTCATCCAGCGCTTGACGTCGATGTGGGACGCGAGCGCGCGCGTCCAGGAGCTCGAGCGCGAAAACCGCGAGTTGCAGACGTGGAAAGAGCTCGCCGGCCGACTGGCCGAGCGCAACGCCCGTTACGAAGCGCTACTGCGCATGCCGGAGAATGCGTTTGGCGAAGGCGCGGACGTTGAGAGCGCGATCGCGGCGCAATTGGTGCTTGATTCCGGCGGGCCGTTCACGCGTACTTTGGTGGCGAACGCGGGCGCAGACCACGGCGTGCGCGTGGGATATATTGTGCTGAATGAGAACGGCCTTGTGGGCCGCGTGGTCTCGGTGGGGCGCCGCTCCTCGCGCGTGCTGATGTTGGACGATTACACTTCGCGCATTCCAGTGATGGGGGAAGCCTCGCGCGTGCGCGCCGTGCTTGCGGGCCAGGCGACACATGCGCCCGAACTGATTACGCAACCCTACCAAGTGCAGCCGCCGCGGCTCGATTACATCGTGGGGGCGCAAAATCTGCGCGAAGGCGAACGCGTCATAACATCTGGCGAAGGCGGCTTGTTTCCGCGCGGTGTGCTGGTTGGGATTGCGCGCGGCAGCGCCAACGGCGAATGGCGGGTATCGCTGTCGGCGGCGCAGCGCCCAATCGACTTCGTGCGCATCATCCCCTTTGTGGGCGTTGAAGCGCCGGAAGCGACCGAGGTAGCCGGACAAGGCCCCCCTCTAGCTTCGACTTCGTCGGTATCAGCCATTGGGCGTGAAATCACTCCTGCTGCGCCGACCGAACCAAGCCCGCCGCCGCAACCCCGCCCAAGACGCGTGGTGGAAGCTCAAACCACGGCGCCTGCGCAAACTGCCCCGACGCCGGCGGAAACGCCTGCGCCGACGGGACCGCCGCAATGAACGAGCCTCTCAGCCGCGCTGTGTTGCGGGGATGGGGCTTTGCTCTTGCGCTCGCGAGCGTGACCCTGCCTGCATTGCCGCTCGGTCCATTGTTTGCGCAGCCGCCGCTTCCGCTGGCGGCGCTGTGGGCGGCGTATGGATGGGCGGCTGAAGACAAGAGCGGCTGGCAGTCACCTGTGCTGCTGGCTGGAATGGGCCTGTTGCACGATCAGCTCGCCGGGGGCCCTTATGGATTGTTCGTGACGCTCTACCTTTCAGCTTACCTTGCGGGGCGCGTTGCTGCCGTTGCGATGTCGGCGCCAAATCTGTTGCCGCTGTGGGGAGGATTTGCACTCACTGCCGCTGCGACAATCGGGGTCGCTTGGTTGCTGGCGCCGATCGCCATTGGCAGCGGCGCGTCGGTTCGCCTGTACGCCGAGGCCGCTGCAATTACCGCGCTGTTGTTCCCGTTAGTTCGTCCGCTCTACATGGGCGAGGTCACCCGCTTTCGCACTGGTGCGCGGCGATGAAACGAGGAAAGAAAGTCGGATCAACGCTGCCTAAGCGCGACGTGAACGTCATTTTCTCGCGTCGAGCGGCGCTGATGTCGTTTGTGGGCGTTGGCGCTATCGGCGCGGTGATTACGCGCATGGCGCACCTGCAGGCGACCAACTTGTTTAGCCAGGAATATTCAAACGCCGCCGACGAGAACCGCTTCGACACCCGCATTGTCGCACCGCCCCGTGGCGTGATCTACGATCGCTTCGGCGTGGTTCTGGCTCAGACCAGCAAGGATTATCAGGTCTCTATCGTGCGCGACGATGTCGAGGATATCGAAGCGGCGATTGCGCGCGTCGGCCAAATTCTTGGGCTCAGCCCGGTATGGGCGCGGCGTGCGAAGGTGAGAGTTGAAGGCGGACCGCGCGGAGAGCCGATGCCGATCTGCGAAGGTCTGACCTGGGAGGAGTTCAACGCCGTCAATGTGCGGCTGCCCGAGCTGCGTGGCGTTATCGCCGGCTCCGCCGACGTGCGCGCTTATCCGTACGACATCGTCTACGCTCACCCGATAGGCTACGTGGCGAAGCCAACGCAACGCGACATAGACACCGCAATTCAGACTGAAGGCGAAGGCGCGAGCCGGGCGATGTATTTGCGCAACCCGCACGTCCGAGTCGGGAAGGGCGGGCTGGAATCGAAACTGGAAGATACGCTGCACGGCCAGGCTGGTTGGCGCAAAGTGATCGTCAACGCGCGCGGCGTGGAAATGGGCGAGGATCCCAACGAGCGGCGCGATCCGGTGCGCGGTTCAGGCGTCGTGCTGACGTTGGACCACGAATTGCAGCGCACGGCCATGCAGAATTTCGCCCAGCAATCGGGCGCTGCGATCGTCATGGATATCGTCAACGGCGATCTGTTGGCGATGGCTTCGGCGCCGGGTTTTGATCCAAACCATTTCGTCAATGGCATCGGGCGCGAAGAATTCGCCGCGCTCAATACTGACGAAATGAAACCCCTGTTCCATAAGGCCGTGACTGGTCTTTATGCGCCTGGCTCGACATTTAAGATGATGGTCGGCATCGCGGCCAAACAGGCAGGTGTGTCCGATGATTGGTCGGTGTCCTGCCCGGGCTACTTCCCTTATGGCGGACGCAATTTCCATTGCTGGCGCCGCGAGGGGCACGGACGCGTCAATCTGCACGATGCGATCAAGCATTCGTGCGACGTGTACTTCTATCAGGCAGCACTTCAGGCCGGCCCGGACCGAATAGCAGCTGTGTCGCGTAAATTCGGTTTGGGTGAGCATTTTGATGTCGGCGTGCCGAACATCCTCGACGGCTGGGTGCCCGATCCGGTTTCGTGGCGTGAGCGGCGGAACGAAGGCTGGACCGGAGGCTTGACGCTGAATTACGGCATTGGCCAGGGCGCGCTGCAAGTGTCGCCGCTGCAATTGGCGGTAATGGCCGCGCGTCTGGGCAACAACGGGCGCGCTGTGGTTCCGCGTTTGGTGCGCGAGGCGCCGGGGGTGAGCGAGCCGACGCCTCCGCCGATCATTGATGGCATTGAGCCTGAGTTTCTCGCCCGTGTCCGCGATGGCATGTTCGGCGTGTGCAACGAACCCGGAGGCACCGCAACGCGCGCCGGCGCGCTCGAATTAGTGCGCGATCCGCAAACTGGCGCCTCGGTTCAGCGAACCTCTGAAAATTCAGGTTGGCAGCCGGTTCAGATCGCCGGGAAAACCGGCACGGCGCAGGTGCGTGCGCTGACAGACGCGACGCGCGGACGCCATTTCTCGACCATCGAATGGCGCTACCGCGACAACGCACTGTTCTGCTGTTTCGGCCCCTGGCACGAACCTCGCTACGCCTGCGCCGTGATCGTCGAGCACGGTGGCGCAGGCTCGGCGGTCCCGGGCCCCATCGCGCGGGAGATCATGGGTGCGGCGCTGCTTCGCGATCCGTCGCGGCGTGCGCCTGCGAGCCTCGCTGCTCTCGAGCCGCCAGCGCGGAGCCAAGCATGAGCATCGGCGCTGCTCCCGGCCCGCGCACCATCGCCGAACGCGTTTCGCGTCTCAATTGGGGCATTATCACACTCTTGTGCGCTCTCGCGATTGTCGGCGTGCTGATGCATTTTTCCGTGGCCAATTCCGGCGCCCGCCTCGACATGCCGATGACGCACGGATTGCGTTTTGCGCTGTTGCTGGTGATTGCGGTGACGGCTGCGATGTTCCTCGACACCCGCTTCTGGCTGGCGATTTCCTACCCGCTCTATGCCGGCGCGCTCCTGCTGTTGCTTGCGGTTGAGTTCGTTGGTGAAACGCGTATGGGCGCAACGCGTTGGCTTTCGATCGGCCCGGTTTCGTTACAGCCATCGGAATTCATGAAGGTCGGCATCGTCCTGGCGCTGGCCAAATATTACATGCAAATTGGCCCGCGCCGCGCGGGGGCTGTACTCTGGTCGCTTCCGCCCTTCCTGGCCATTATTGCACCGGTTGCGCTGGTGATGCACCAGCCCGACCTTGGCACGGCCATGTTGATCATGTTTGCAGGTCTCGCCACCATGTTCTTGGCTGGCCTTTCCTGGTGGATTGTCGGCAGCGGCATGGTCCTCGGGGCGATCGGCGCGTGGTTTGCGTACAATTACGTGCTGCATCCGTATCAGCGCGACCGCGTCGATGTGTTTCTTGGCCTGTCCAGCGATCCGCTCGGCGCCGGTTACCATGTGCTGCAATCAAAGATCGCAATCGGCTCAGCGGGTCTGTTCGGACGCGGCTATCTGCAGGGTTCGCAGGCGCAGCTCGACTTTCTGCCCGAGAAACATACCGATTTCATTTTCACCATGATTGTCGAGGAGTTTGGGCTCATCGGCGGCGCGGTGGTGTTGCTGTTGTTCGGGGCGCTCATGGCGCTTGCGATGCAGGTGGCGCTGCGCGCGCGCACCATGTTCAGCAAACTCGCAGCCGCCAGCGTAGCTGCGATGCTGGCGAGCTATGTCTTGATCAATACTGCGATGGTGATCGGCTTGGTGCCGGTAGTGGGTATTCCATTGCCGATGGTTTCCTTCGGCGGCACGGCGATGATGACCTTGATGGTGGGGTTCTGCATCGTGCTGTCGATCGATCTGCACAAGGACGCGCATGGCTCGCGCGGTTGGCTCTGGTAGAGCTACCAGGTCGCCCCGTGGAGCATCGCGTCGGTCGCGCGCACGAGCGAGTCCACAATCCCTGGCTCGAGGCTGGAATGCCCGGCGTCGTGGATGATATCGAGTTGGGCCTCTGGCCAGGCTTGCTTCAGCGCCCAGGCTGAGGCCAGCGGCGTGCACATATCGTAACGGCCGTGGGTTATGTGAGCCGGGATATGGCGCAGCTTCGCCGCCTGATCCAGCAGCCAGCCATCGTGCTCGAAGAAACCGCTATGCACGAAATAGTGGTTCTCGATGCGCGCGAAGGCTTCCACAAACCGCTCCTCGTTGAAGCGCGCCGGCAACGCGCTTGGCCCGGCGATGGAGATGGTCTCGCCCTCCCAGCGCGCCCAGGCCCGCGCCGCAGCCATGCGCACCTCCATGTCGGCTGAGATCAGCCGCTTGCGGAAGGCGCCAACGAAGTCACCGCGCTCGTTCTCGGGGATTGCCGCCGCGTAGCGCTCGAACGCGTCAGGATAGATGTTGCTGGCGCCATATTGGTAGAACCAATCGATCTCGGACTTGGTCAGCAGAAAGATCCCGCGCAGAACCAGCCCAGCTACGCGTTCCGGGTGCTTTGCGGCATAAGCGAGCGCAAGCGTGGAGCCCCAGGAACCTCCAAACACCAGCCACTTGTCTATTCCATAACTTTCGCGGATGCGCTCGATATCGGCGATCAGATCCCAAGTGGTGTTTTCCTCGATCTCGGCATGCGGCGTGGAGCGTCCGCAGCCGCGCTGATCCATGAGGGTGACGCAATAGCGCCTCGGATCGAAGAAGCGGCGCATGTCAGGAGACAGTCCGCCGCCCGGTCCGCCGTGCAGCGCCAGCGCCGGCTTGCCGCCGGGTGCGCCGCTGCGTTCGACATAGATCGTATGCAGCCGCGACACTGGCAGCATCTCGCTCGCGAACGGTTCAATCGCGGGGTAGAGATCGCGGCGCGGTTGCAGCGTGTGAGCGTTCATGCGCCGGGTTTAGCGGGCGCGCGGGATACGGCAAGGGCGTTTCGCCTTTGTCGCGACCGCGCGGGAATGCTAGGCGCTTATTTGTGTGGGATGGCTTGACGTGAGCGGCGCCGGCGAATCATCGATCCAGAAGTCAAACGCCCAGCGTTTGACCTTGGTGATGGCGTTCCTGTTCAGCGCCTCGGGCGTGCTCATGGTGTTCCTGCCACGCTGGCTCGAGGAGGCGCATGGCTTGAATGGGGGCCAGATTGGCGCGGTCCTCTCGGTCGCGCAGTTTGCGCGCCTGATCACGGGGCCGGTGATCGCTGCCTGGGCCGACAGCACACGCGATCGTACGGCGCCTCTGCGGATCGTGGCTGCCGCTGCGACAGTTACGTTTGCGGCGTTCTTTTTTCTCGCGCGCGATTTCTGGTCTCTATTATTTTTGGGGTTCCTTGCGCTTTCGCTGATGCAAGCTCTGACGCCGTTGGTTGAGGCTGGCGTTCTGCGCGCTACAGCACAAGGCAAATTCGGTTACGGCCTCGCGCGCGGCATTGGTTCGATCAGCTTCATCGTGGCGACGACACTTGGCGGGGCGCTGGTGTCGCGGTTTGGACCTGGCGCTGTAATCGTCTGGACGCTCGCGGCGCTGGCGATGGCGGGGGCCTCAGCGTGGTTCGGATTGACGCGGGAGGTTGCTGCGAGTTCGACCAGAGCAACTGAAGATAGCGCGGGTGCTGTCGCTGCTATGCTTCGGCAACGTGGTTTCCTGGTGTTAATCGTATCGTGCGGGCTGATCCAAAGCGCGCACGCGTTTTATTACGGGTTCTCTACTCTTGTTTGGCGCGCGCAGGGCATTGACGATGCAGAAGCTGGCATATTGTGGGGTTTTGGCGTCGCTGTTGAAGTCGTGTTTCTGCTCTGCCTGACGCCGATTGAGCGCCATATTTCGCCGCGGACCCTGATCCTGGCGGGCGCTGCGGGCGGGGCGCTGCGTTGGTTAATCATGGGTTTCGCACCGGTCGGGTTCGCGCTGTGGCCCTTGCAGGCATTGCACATGCTTTCATTTGCCGCCACGCACGTGGGCGCCATGCGGTTGCTCTATCGCGCCGCGCCAGAGCGAGCGGCGATGGCGCAGACATTGTACGCAGGGCTCTCGGGTGGGCTGTTCATGGGGGCGGCAAGCCAAATCTCAGGCATCCTGTACGATTGGAGCGGCGCGCAGGGTTATTGGTTGATGGCCGCGCTTGCGGTTTCAGGCGGCGCATTGGCGCTGCGGCTCGCGTCCGAGACGTCAAGTTCCGCTTAAGAATTTCCCCTGTCGGGCGAACACGCGGCGGGAGCCAACCGCATCTTTGCCTAATCTTTTCTGTTAGGAGTTATAGGTTTGCGGCGTACGCGGCTCAGCGCCACTGCGTTAAGGAGCGATTGACCATATGGCCCGTTCGGCGGCCTTCGAGTTGAGCCAGGACGGCGGCACATCGGTGCTGGCTTTGGCCGGCGATTGGACGATTGACACCATCGCCGAACTCGAACCCGCGCTGCGTTCGCTCTCCCCGTTGCCGGGAGCAGAACTCGATGTCAGCGCGCTTGGGCGCTTCGACGTGGCGGGCGCCTATGTAGTTGTACGGACCTTGGGCGAACCACGCGGCGCACCGCCGATCGCCGTGCGCGGAGATCACGTCAACGCGCGGCGTCTCCTGCAAGTGGTCCTCAGCGCCGCGGCCGCACCAGCGGAGCCGCCAGAGCGTCCGCGGGGGCTGCTCGGAGTATTGCAACAGACTGGCCGCGCAGCGGCAGATATCAGCCAAGAGATTTTGGAGACGGTGTCTTTTCTTGGGGAGACGCTCGCGACGCTGGGCCAGCTCCTCATGCGGCCGCGGCGATTGCGTTGGGTGTCCATCGTCCACGTGATGGAGCAGGCGGGCCTCAACGCGCTGCCGATCGTGACATTGTTGTCGTTCTTTATCGGCCTCGTGGTCGCTTACCTCGGCGCGCGAATTCTGGGCGATTTCGGCGCCTCGGTATTCACCGTGGAATTAGTAGCGTTCTCAATGTTGCGCGAGTTCGCTGTGGTGATCACCGCGGTTCTGCTGGCGGGGCGCACCAATAGTGCCTTCACCGCTGAAATTGGCGCGATGAAGATGCGCCAGGAAATCGATGCGATGCGGGTGATGGGTATCGCGCCGATGGAGGCTCTAGTCGCCCCGCGCGTGATTGCCATGGTGGTGATGGCGCCGCTCTTGACGCTTGCCGCGATGTTGGCCGGCATTGCCGGCGGCCTGCTCGTAACCTGGGCCAGCCTCGGCGTGAGCCCGACCATGTTCTTCACCCGCATCTCCGACGCCGTGCCGGAACAGCATTTCTGGGTCGGCATGGTGAAGGCGCCGGTTTTTGCGCTGACGCTAGCGATCATTGGCTGCAAACAGGGCTTGTCTGTGGGCGGCGATGTGGGTTCGCTCGGGAAACGGGTCACGTCTTCGGTGGTGCAGTCGATCTTCATGGTGATCCTGCTCGACGCCTTGTTTGCACTTTGGTTCCTGGAGATGGATTGGTGAGCGCCGATATCGCCATCCGCGTGCGCGGGCTCGCAACGCGCTTCGGCGCGCAGATCGTGCACGATGGGCTCGATCTCGACGTGAGGCGCGGCGAGATACTCGGCGTCGTGGGGCCCTCGGGGAGCGGCAAGTCAGTCCTGCTGCGAGAGATTGTCGGTCTTGATCGCGCGAGCGCCGGTTCGATCGATTATCCCGCATTCAGCGGACGTGAACCGCGCCTGGGCGTCATGTTCCAGGACGGGGCGTTGTTCTCCAATCTGACCGTGCTGGAGAATGTCGAAGCGCCGTTGCGGGAGCATACGCATTTGACGCCCGCGCTGCGCGGCGAGATCGCGGCGCTAAAATTGTCGATGGCCGGTCTGAAGCCCGATTCACACCACAAGAAGCCCGCGCAAATCTCCGGAGGCATGCGCAAACGCGCCGCCGTCGCGCGTGCGATCGCGCTCGATCCCGAGCTCCTATTTCTGGACGAGCCAACCGCCGGCCTCGATCCGATCGCAGCTGAGCAGTTCGATCGCATGGTGCTCGAACTAGCGAAAGCGCTGGGGTTGACCGTGTTCCTGGTCACCCATGATCTCGACACGCTCTACGCGGTGTGTGATCGCGTCGCCGTACTCTATGGCGGCAAGGTTGCGGCCATAGGCGCGCTTGACGAAGTCGCTGCGAGCGCCAGCGGCTGGGTCAAAGAATATTTCTGCGGACCGCGAGGTCGGGCCGCGCATCGGAACACCGCTGCAGGGGTGGGTCATGGAAACTAGAGCCAATTACATTCTCATCGGCGCTGCGACCTTGATCGGCGCGGCGGCCTTCATGCTGTTTGCGATGTGGCTGGCCAATTCCGACTATCGCGGCGGGTTCACCGAGTATGAGGTCGTGTTCGCCGATCCCGTGCGCGGCCTGACCGACGGCGGCGAAGTGCGCTACAACGGCATCAAGGTCGGCGAAGTGCGCGCATTGCGCATCGACGCGGAAAACACGCGCCGCGTTATTGCACGCATCCGCGTTGCATCGGTCGTGCCGGTGAAACAAGACAGCGAAGCGCGCTTGGAGCCGGTGGGCCTTACCGGGGTGTCGTTGATCCAGCTCACGCCAGGTTCGGAAGAGGCTGAACCGGCGCGATCGGAGGTTTTTGGTCAGCCCCCGCGCATTACAGGCCACGGCAGTCAAATTGACGAGTTGTTCGACCAGAGCGAAGATATCGTGATGGAAGCAAGCATGGCGCTTGGGGCCGTGCAGCGTCTGCTGACGGAAGAGAACGTGGCGCGCGTGAGCCAAATTCTCGAAAATCTTGACACGATAAGTAGGCGCTTGGCGGACAGAGATTCCGTCATCTCGCGTTCGGCGGAAACCGCGACAGCGTTAGGCGTCGCTGCGACGGACGTGAGTGCGCTAGCGCGCAAGACGCAGGAAGATCTCGCCGAACTGGATCAGATCATGCGCGACATGCGCGCCGCCGCCGCGACCGCCAATAGCGAAACCTTGCCGAATATTGGCGCCGCGGCGGAGGAAATTCGCCGCGCCGCCCTGGCGATCGGCCGCGTCGCCAACAATCTCGAGGAAAATCCCTCCGTGCTCACGCCGCGCTCGCCGCGGCCAACCTTGGAGTTGCCGCAATGAGGTCCGCCGTCGCTTTCGCTCCGCTGCTGCTGCTTGGCGGATGCATAACGCTGCTGCCGCCCCCGCCCCCGCCGCCTGCGATTTTCGTGCTCGAAGGCGAGAGCGCAGCGTCGCAACAAGGGGCGACCGTAAATGCGGTGCTCGGCGTCGCCGCGCCCACGGGCGAGCGAAGCTTGCTCGGCTCGGACCTGATCTGGCGCAGCGGCGACAACTTGCAGGTGCTTGGACAAGCGCAATGGTCGGCTCGCGCTGAGGCCGCGCTTCAATCGATGTTGATCGAAACCTTGACGCAGCAGGATCGCTTCCGCGCCGTGGTGCGTACGGGCGAGGCGCACGGAGATTACGAGCTGCGCTGGGAGGTATTGGACTTCGAGGTGCGGGAAGGGGACATGACGGCGCACTTCCGGGCCGATGTCATGTTGGTGGCGTTGCCGGATCGCACTGTTGTAGATCAGCAAGTCGTGAGCGGGGAGTGGCCGGTCAGCCAACGCACCGCGACCGCAGCGGCCCAAGCGCTTGCGCGCGCCGCCCGTCAGGGCAGCGCGCGCATCGGCGAATTCGCCGCTAGCAGCGCGGCTCAGGATAACGCGGCGTCGATCAGCAGGTAGGCGCGAACCAGTTCGGAGCTTTCGCCTTTGCGCTCGCTCTTGGCGAGATCGGGGCGGGCGCGAAACTGCATGGCGAGTTGTTGCGCTTCGCTGTTGCGCTTGACGTGACGCGCGAGACGGTTGACGGCGCTGGGTGCTGCGTCGACCACGGCGCGGCGGCGCGCGGCGGCGCCATGACGCGAACTCTGGGCAATACGCTCGAGGTCGCGGGCAGCGAGCACGGCGTCGAGATCGATTCCGGCATCGGCGACCAGGTCGATCGCGTCGTGCTTCAACGCTGCGTCGTTATCGTTGGAGTCGAATTCCACCAGATTGAAGGCATGGCTTTCATTGGCGGGTTTAGGCGCTCCGCGGGTCGGCGTCAGCGGCAGAAAATTGTTCCAGGCGTTGAAGCCCTTGAAGGCGCGAGGGGCTTCGACTTCACGGGTCTGGTTGCCACGCGGTTGCGACCAGCGCGAAGCGGCGGCGTTCGCGGCCGCTTGTAAACTGCCAACTCGTTCAGCAGTCGATTCATTTGCGACAGCGACCTGCTCAACCGGGCGTTCCGCCTTAACCGGAGGCGCAGCTCTCTTCACGGCGGCAGTGGCCGCCAGAGCCGACAAGCGCTTCTCGATCGACGAGGCGTGGCGATCGGCGGCAGCTTGGCTTTGCTCTGAAGCGTCGCGCGCAGCGTGAGCGGCGGCCGAGAGCTTGGCTAGAGTTTCAGCAGCGGCGTCGTGAAGCGCGACGGTCTCTTCGCGCACGATTTGGGCTGCGCGTTTTGCTTCCGTGAGCGCGGTGCGCGTGGTTTCGCGGACCGCGTGCGCGGTTTCAGCGGCGGCGGCCACGGCGTGTTCGGCCGATTGGCGCGCGGCGTCGGTCAAGCGTGTGGCCTCGCTGAGGCCGTCGAGCATGCCGGCGACCTTGCCGTTGAGCGCCGAGGCTGCGGCGTTGGCGTCGCCCGCGGCGTGTTTGAAGGCGCTGGTGTGCGAACTCAGCGTGGTCGCCGAAGCGGCGAAGGCCGCAAGATGGCGTTCCAGCGCGTTTTCCGCTGCGCCCATCTCGGTGTTCACCAATTTCGAGGCTTCGCGCATCAGCCGCACCTGGCGGCCAACCGAATGGGTGATCACCTCGGATTCGTTGCGCAGCTCGTTGTTCAATTCGCGCATAGAATCGCGCTCACGCTGCAGCGTTTGCGCCATGGCCTCGCCACCCTCGCGCGAGGCGGCGACGGCTTCGTTGAACAGGGTCGCGTTGCGTTGGGCGCTGTTCTCGAGCTCGCCGAGGCGGGCCATTGCAGCGGCGACGGCATCGTTCAGGGACTCGATTTCGTTCTTAACCGTCTCGGAGAGCCGGCGCGCGCCGGCTTCGCCTGCTTCAGTGGCCAAAGTAGGCATTTGCGCTAGCCTGGTTAGTTCGGCGGCCAGCCGACGCGCCTTGAGCGCTTCGCCGGCAGCAGATGCCGAGACCCAGAACAGCAACGCTGGACCGCATGCGAGCGCGATCAGCCCCGCCTGCATCGCCGGGTCCATGGAGAGCACGGCGTCTATGCCAAAATAGGACAATGGCGCGCCCACTGCGGCGCCGATCCAAGTGAATGCGGCGAGACCTCCGGCAAAGGCCGCCCAGGAGAAGCCCCCCTTCACTGGCGTTGGCGCAACAGCACGAGGACGGTCCTCTTGTGCTTCGAGCTCTTGGGTTTCGCTCGTGGTCTGCGTTTCCAGTTCGCCGAACATCTCGAATGAATCGCGCGCCTCGCGCTCTTCTTCATCCAGTTGATAATACATTGCGCAGAACTCCCGTCGCCGCGGGACCTGGGTAGGCGGCGTTAACGGGACGAGGCTGCAACGGGCGTGCCAGAAAGGGGAAAAGTCTCAACTCGCCTCGCCGAAAGGCCGCGGCTTCACGGTTAACCCGCAGGCGTAAGCGGCTTGTCCAACACGACAAACGAAAGCGCACGTGTTTTCGGCAAACCGAAGCGTGGATCGTCGAGCGGGAAGGGCTCTTCGCGCCCGGTGAGTATGTAGCCGCGGCGCAGGTACCAAGCGATCAGCTCGGTCCGGCTCTTGATGACCGTCATCTCTATGCAGTCGGCGCCGAACTCGCGCGCGCGCCGCTCCACTTCGTTAACCAGCGCGCCGCCGATGCCGCCGCCCTGCAGATCGGGGTCGACCGCAAGCATGCCGAGATACGCAATCCTGCGTCCGTCGCGTTCGCCCCTGTCGGCCAACATCACGCAACCGAGCAAGGCGTCGGCGCGTTCCGCCAATATGAGGCATTGGTTCGGATTCTCGAGGATCTCCGTCAAAGCTTGCGCATCGGTGCGCTGCCCGCCCAGGAGGTCGGCCTCGTGCGTCCAACCCCGCGTCGCGCTTTCGCCACGAAACGCCTTTTCGACCAGCGCCAGCAGCGCTGCGATGTCGGCGGTGACGGCGGCGCGAAAGCTGAGCACGATTAACTCGGCGGCGCAGCGGCCGGGTCTGCAGGCGGTTGCGTTTCGTCAAGCGACGGGGGCTCGCCAAGCACTGGCTCGTCCCCCGGCGCAGCGATCTCGGCCTCCGTGACGATCGGTTCACTCTGCGGTTCCGGCTGCTGTGTTTCAATCTCTGCCGCAGCCCGTTGCAGCTCAGCAATGCGCCTGCGCGCGGCGGCGGCGTGTTGGCTTTGAGGAAACTCACTTAGAAAGGCTTCGAGTTCAACGATGTTAGCGTCGCTTGCGGCTTCGAAGCTGCGCTCCTCCAATTCACTCAACGCCTGCTGCGCGCGCTCGGCCAGGGCGCCCGAGCCGTCGTTTACTAACGCGCGCAGTGCGGCGGCATCGTTGGGATCAAGTTCGTCGAGCGGCGAGGCAGCCTCTCCCACGGGCGCGTTGGACTGGCTCCAGAAATAAAAACCGCCGCCTGCGCCGCCGAGAGCGGCAATCGCCAGCCCGGCCATGATCAATCTCGAGCCACGCTTTGGGACCTCAGTGCGATCAGAAGCGGTCTGCGTCGCGGGTTGCGGCGGCGCGGTTTCGCGTTCACGCACTGGGTTTGGCGCGCCTGCTGCTTCTGCGGCAAGTCCCGGAGAGAAAAAGCCGGATTCGGGTTGCGGCGCCGGCGGCGGGGCCGGGGCAACGCCGGCGGCGTCGGCGACGAATTTGGCCAATTGCCGCCAGCCGGCGAAGTCCTCCTCGCCGCGCCATCCGGTCAGATTGACGCCCCGGTCCTGGTGAAATTGTGCGGGTGCAGCCGCGTTCTGCATGACAGCGTGCAGCACCGGGCCGGCTTGGCGAGCATAGGCCACGTCTTCGATCAGGTCCGCTCGATCCACCGATCGCGGCGACCAAAGCGCGATCGCCAAAGCGGCCGATTCGAGCGCCTGGCGCGTTTCCTCCCCGGCCGGTTTCTCTAAAGTCACATCGAGTTCGTCGCGGCGGAGCTTCTCGGCCAGGGCCCGGGCCGGCAGGGTGTCTTCCAGAGCGTGGATGATCACCACCTGAGCCATGAAAATTCCTCACTGAACTCAATGACTAGGACGCCGGCCCCTAGATCGCGGCGCCGCGTTCGCGGGAATCTGCCCGCGCCCTTATGATGCCCCGGTTTACGGCTGCTTGGGAAGTCCGACGCCCAGCTTCGCCCTGACGTGCGGCGCGAATCTGCCACACGGTATGCACGCAGCCGGCGCTCTGCTAGGGGAGGCCGCTCATGCAGACGCTTCAGACCCGCCTCGCCGAAATCGCCGAACGCGTCAACACGGCGCTCGACGCTTTGCTGCCGAAGCCGCAGGGGCCGGAATCCGAGCTGATGCAGGCCATGCGCTACAGCGCGCTTGGCGGGGGCAAGCGCCTGCGCCCGTTCTTTACGATCGAGGCCGGGCGCATGTTCGACGCCGACGAAGGCGCATTGCTCCGCGTGGCCTGCGCGATTGAGTGCGTACACACCTATTCGCTCATTCATGACGACCTTCCCTGCATGGACGACGATGAATTGCGTCGCGGCCGACCGACTTTGCATCTCGCCTTCGATGAAGCGACCGCACTGTTGGCTGGCGATGCGTTGCTTACGTTTGCGTTTGAGCTGATGTCCGAGCCGGAGACCCACCGCGATCCGCAGATGCGCTGCCTGCTGACCACGGGGCTTGCGCGCGCAGCCGGCGCGTCGGGCATGGTTGCGGGGCAAGCCGCGGACATGGCCGGCGGCGAGATCGATTCCGACCTCATCGCCGTCACCCGCATGAATCGCTTGAAGACCGGCGCCTTGATCAATTTCTCGGTGGAGGCGGGCGCGATGATCGGTTGCGCCTCCGAGGCCGAACGCACCGCGCTTTCGCGCTATGCCCACGATGTGGGCCTCGCGTTTCAGATGCGCGACGACATCTTGGACGCAGAGGGCGTGGTGCGCGACACCGGCAAGGCGGTCGGCAAGGACAAGGATCGCGGCAAAGTCAATTTCGTCACCGTCATGGGCGCGGATGCGACCCGCGAGCGCGTGACGATGCTAGCTGCGCAGGCCAAACAACATTTGGCGCTATTCGGCCCGCGGGCGCGCATCCTGCTGACCGCCGTCGATTTCGTGGTTGAGCGTCGTTACTGACCGCGAGCCGCAGTTCTGCTGGTTGGGAGTCGCACACGCGCTCCACGCTCCAACTGAGGCGCCCCGGGCTGGAGCGCGGCGTGCTTTTGCGCTACACCATCGCCCATGCCCCTAGCCCGCGATATTGCCCGCGCCCGTTACGCCGCAGCGCAGGGCGCGCGCGTCGCTTGGTATCTCGGGCAATACATGCTGGCGAGGCGGATTTCGGGGCCGTTCGATCGTCCGGGCGAGCCGCAATTCAAGCCGAGCAGCCCCGAGGGCGATCCCAAACGCATTCGCGCCGCATTTCTCGACCTATTCGCCAAGGACCGCGCCAACATCGAGGCGGGCCTCTACCCAGCTCCCAAAGATGTTGCGCCCGCAAAAGCGCTCACGGCGTTGCGAAATTCGGCGCGCTTCTTTCGGGACCTTCCGAACGTGGATCGCCGCCGCCTGCAACGCGCGGGTTTCGAGGTGCGCAAGGCCGCAAAACAGCAGAGCGGCCGCTACCCCAATTATTATCTGCAAAACTTCCATTATCAGAGCGGGGGGTGGCTCTCGCCGGAGAGCGCCAAGATTTACGACACCCAGGTTGAGATATTATTCGGCGGCGCCGCTGATGCGATGCGGCGCATCGCGCTCGGTTCGCTGGCGCGCGCTATCAAGGGCGTGGATCAACGGCGCGTGCGGCTGCTCGATCTGGCGTGCGGCAATGGGCGGTTCCTGGTGCAGATATTGGCCGCCTTCCCGCGCATAGCGGCGGCGGGCTTGGATTTATCGCCTGCGTATTGCGCGGAAGCGCGCACGCGGCTTGCGCCGTGGCCGCAGGTGGAACTCGTGACCGGCGCGGCCGAACAGGCGCCGTTCGAGAGCGAGCGCTTCGACGCGATCACCTGCGTCTACTTGTTTCATGAATTGCCGCCACGCGTGCGGCGAGACGTGGCGCGCGAGATCGCGCGATTGTTGAGGCCAGGGGGCGTGCTGGTGCTGGCTGATTCCATACAGGGCGGCGATGCGCCCGATCTTGACCGCATGCTGGAATATTTTCCGATCGGATTTCACGAGCCGTATTTCGGCAGCTATGTCGGGGAGGACCTGCCCGCTCTGTTCGCCGAAGCCGGGTTGCGCCACGAACAGACGGAGACGGAGCTCGCGTTTCTCACCAAGGTCGTGCGCTTCCGTCGGGATTAGAGCGGTAGCCTTACCGGCCGGAGGCCGCGCGCTCTAGAACGGAACTGTCTTCACGATTTCGGCAGGCCGGGGCGCTTCGATTTTGACCGGCGCGTCGTCGTCTTCAGTCGCCAGTTCAAGCGTGTCGGCGCCCTCGGTAACGGCTTCCCCTTCCTCGCCAGCGATTGGACCGCCAAGTAATTGTTCCGAAGCCGGGGAATAGGAGACGGCGATAACGCGTGCATTATCGGGCAGGGCGGCAATATAGGCGGCCGGCGGCTGGTAGGGGATGTCTGGGAGCGCGGCCAGGACCACAAAGCGCGGCGCGGGTTGAGCTGCCTCTGCACGGGCGCCAAGTTCCAGCCCGCCGCCCAGCAGAGCGTCAGCGCTCATGGCTGCAAACAGCGCGATCGTCGCGAAGGTTCCCGTGGCCGCCATCCGATCCTGCAGGCGGTCGCTGCGGATTTTTGCGGCGCTGGCTTTCGCCTGGGCGGCGCCAGTAGAGAACCAGTTAGCGAATTTGCTGGCGGCGCTTCCGGCGCCGTGACGAATTTGCTTCGTGCGCGCAACCGACTTCGCCAGGAACGCCTTCCCGTTAGTCAGACCCAGAGCGATCAGCGCACGACCCGTAAGCATCCGGCCCTCCGTCGGCTCCGGTGCTTATACTCCACACCTGTGAGGGGAACAAGAAATAACGGATTCGTCACACGAGACCTGTGCGCTGGTGTGCCCGCTTGCTTTGGACCGGACGGGCTTGCTTAGTTTCGCCAGGGAGAGGCTCGAATGGCTGGGGACAAGATCGCGATCGTCACGGTTCACGGCACCGGCGACACCGCCGATAGCGCGGACGGCCAGAAATGGTTCCAGCGCGGGGGCGCGTTCAGCGAGCGTTTGCGCCAGAGGCTCGCGCAACAAGGCTTGGAAGCCGAGATCGTCCCGGTGCTTTGGTCAGGGGCCAACAGCGCCGCCGAGCGTGAGAAGGGAGCTGAGAAACTGGCGGGCGAACTGCGCAAGGCCGCGCGCCGCTATGCCAGCGTGCATGTCATCGGGCATTCCCACGGCGGCAATGTCGCCAACGAAGCGGCGGTGCGGTTGCGCTGGGGACGCAAGCGGCGCTCGGGCGAGCCGATTGCGAGCCTTGTCACCGTGGGCACGCCGTTTCTCAATCTGCGTACTGGGTGGTTTCAGCGCCTGGCCGGCGCGCTGTTCTTCTTGCTGACCTGGGGCAGCATCATCATTTTTCCGTTGTTGGCGGCGGCGATGTGGTTCGCCGACAATCGGCTGGAGACGCCGGTGCTGCTGACCATGTTTGGGCTGGTCGGTGCGTGTCTTTTGTTTATGTACGGCATCTCGCAGCGCGGCGCGCGCCGAATTTTTCGGCCACGCCGATCCGATAGCGACGCGCACGCAATCTACGCCATCTGGCACGAGAACGACGAGGCGATCAGTTTCCTGCGTCGGGTCGAGGATTTGCCGATTGAGCCGTTTCCAAAGGGATCGCTGTTCCGTGGCTCGAGCGCGGCTGCGATCAGCTGGGGCGTGCTGGCAGTGCTGGCGTTCGGACTGGGCGTGCCGCTGAACTACATGCTGGGCGGACCCGACATCATGAGTTTCGGCGGCGGCGAGGCCGACCGTTCGGCGAATATCTTCACAGCAACCATCATCGCGTTCTCGTTCGCCCCGGCGATTTTTGTGCTGACCTACGGGCTCTATCGGTTTCTCATCGGCGGCGCGGCGGAAGTCGGTGCGCGCAAGCCGTTGAACGGGTTTGTCTCCGGCGTGCTGCGCGGCGTGGCGCTTGGCCGCGACGGCGACCAAGTGATCTGCAATGTCGCCACGGATTCTCACACCCACGCGACAAAGAGCGTGAAATTGGAGGGCGAGTGCGCGCAGCGCATGCAATCGGCCTCCGGCGCGGCGGCGGACAAGCTGATCGATAAATACCGCTGGTCGCTGTTCACCGTCGGCGCCGACACCAACGCGCCGCTCAGCAATCTCGCTACCGACGCGATGACCTGGGACAGCCTCATCCACACGACCTATTTCGATCAGCCCGAGGTGCTGGAACTGGTGGCCGCGCATATCGCCGCCAATGCAAGTAGACCATAGCCGCCGCGAGATTGTTAGTTCAGCGTCCGGTCTGACCTTTGTGGCGCAATTTCGCATCCGCCAGCACACATGCCAACATCGCTTCCGCCACCGGCGCGGCGCGGATGCCGACGCAAGGGTCGTGGCGGCCCTTGGTGGAGATTTCGGCGTTCTGGCCGAAGCGGTCGATGGTTTGGCGCGGAGTGAGGATGGAGGAGGTGGGCTTGATGGCGAGGCGCGCCACGATTGGCTGACCGGTTGAGACGCCGCCGAGTATCCCCCCAGCCTTGTTGGACAAGAATTCCGGCTTGCCGTCAGCGCCGGCGCGCATTTCGTCGGCGTTCTCCACGCCGCTTAGCGCCGCCGCGGCAAAGCCCGCGCCGATCTCCACGCCCTTGACCGCATTGATGCTCATCAGCGCGCCGGCGAGTTCGCCGTCGAGCTTGCCGTAGATCGGCGCGCCCCAGCCGGCGGCAACGCCGGTCGCCTCCACTTCAACAATGGCGCCGAGTGAATTGCCGTGCTTGCGGGTTTCGTCGAGCAGCGCCTCCCATGCCTTCGCGGTCTCGGCATCGGGACACCAGAAGGGATTGTTCTCGCACTCGGTCCAATCCCAGCGCGCGCGGTCGATGGCGACGCTGCCGATTTGTACAAGGGCGGCGCGGATGCTGATATCCTCGCCCAGCACCCTCCGCGCCACAGCGCCAGCGGCAACGCGCGCAGCTGTTTCGCGAGCGCTGGCGCGGCCGCCGCCGCGATAATCGCGCACGCCGTACTTGGCGTCGTAGACGTAGTCGGCGTGGCCCGGGCGGTAGAGATCGCGGATCTCGTCATAATCGCGCCCGCGCTGGTCGATGTTCTCGATCATGAGCGAAATCGGCGCGCCAGTGGTGACCGGCCCGCCGGTGCGGCCGTCCTCGAACACGCCAGAGAGGATTTTCACTTCGTCCGGCTCCTGGCGCTGGGTGACGAAGCGGCTCTGGCCGGGGCGGCGGCGGTTGAGCCAGTACTGGATGTCGGCCAGCGTCAGCGGCAGCCCGGGAGGGCACCCGTCCACCACGCAGCCCAACGCCGGCCCATGGCTTTCGCCCCAGGTGGTGACGCGGAACAGGTGGCCGAAACTGTTGTGGGACATTTGTCGTAATTGCCATTGTTCGCCGCCGCCATCAATGACCACATGGCCACATGACCCCATGATTTCGATTGAGCGCTGGGGGCAGATGTGATAATTTCTAAGGGCATGGCTGAATTGAAGATCCGCGATGTCAGCGATTCCACTGTCGCGTTCTACCGTCAGCGCGCCAGCGCGAAGGGCATCAGCCTTGAGGAGGAACTGCGCCAGACGTTGGCTGAGGAGCGCCGCCGTGTAGGCCGCGAGTGGGCCGAACGCCTCGCGGCGCACCTCGCGGCTCAGGAAGCGGTGTATGGCATTTTGCCGGACTCCACGCCTGGGATTCGCGCCGAGCGCGACGGTGAGCCGGAACCGTGACCACCCTTGTCGTCGATGCGAGCGTTCTGGTGAAGACGTTTTTGCGCGAACCTGACTCGCATCGAGCGATTGCGCTTTTGGGCGCTAACAGTTTGGAGGGACCCGCCGCCGTTGCGGTCGAAATCGCGTCGGCGATTACGAGGCGCTTCCGCATGGGTGGGATTGCGCGCGCGGGCGCAGAAACTGCATTGTCGGAGGCGCGCGCCTATTTCGCATCGCGGGCGATGCTCTTGCATAGCGATGCGCAATTGCTGCCGCGCGCCGAAGAAATCGCCCTCGAACTCAAACACGCTCTCAGGGATTGCGTGTATGTTGCGCTGGCAGAGCGCGTCGGCGGCGAACTAGTCACCGCCGATGCTGTGCTTGTCGCGCGAGCGGCTGCGCACTTTCCCTTCGTGAAGCCGCTATGAGCGACCCAAACTTGATCCCCCCGTCGCCCAGCTACGATCCCACCGCAACACCCCCGCCGGACGACGCGGCGTTATTCGCGGAAGCCGAGCCGTTCGCCTTGTTCGCGCGCTGGTTCAAGCAGGCCAGGGACAAGGAGCCCAACGACGCCAACGCCATGGCGCTCGCAACTGCCGATGCCAACGGCGCGCCGGACGTGCGCATGGTGCTGCTGAAGGATTTCGACGCGCAGGGGTTTGTTTTCTACTCCAACGCCGAAAGCGCCAAGGGCTTGCAGCTTGAGGCCAATCCGCGCGCGGCCTTGTGCTTTCACTGGAAGACCCTGCGTCGGCAGGTGCGCGTGCGCGGGCTGATCGAGCCGGTGCGCGCGGAGGAGGCCGACGCATATTTCCAGACCCGCGACCGCGGCGCGCGTCTCGGCGCGTGGGCAAGCGAACAATCGCGCCCGCTGCCAGATCGCTTGGCGCTGGAGAAACGCGTGGCGGAGTTCGCGCTGAAATTCGGCCTGGGTGAAGTGCCCCGCCCGCCGCACTGGCGTGGCTGGCGGCTGGTTCCTTCACACATCGAGTTCTGGCGCGACCGCCCATTCCGCCTGCACGATCGGCTGGTGTTCACACGCGAAACGCTGGGTGCAGTGTGGGAGAAGCGCCGGCTCTATCCTTGAGGCGGCGCTCGCAGTCATTGAAGTAAAGGGCAGGAATGTGTGCGCAGGGCTGGGCGGGCCGTTTCCCTTGATCGATGTCGCGCTCGGCTTGGACCGCCCAACCTTCAGCATCGCATTTGCGTAAGAAGGTGCGGGACGCGTATTTGCTTTTGCGCCTGACCTGGAGCCGCCAGTTGCCGGATTTGAGCTTGACGATGACCGCCACTGCACACGCCTCCGCGAACCTAGATTTCGTGTGCGCTCCGTGTGCACGCAGAATGGAATTCACCGGAATTGACAGAACACGAGGTGAACCGAACTGCACACGCAGCGCACACGCCGGCCTTGTTATCGTTCAAAAAACATGAAAAATCAATCGCATAAGTTCTCCGTTGCGCCTATGATGGATTGGACGGATCGGCATTGCCGGGTGTTTCATCGGCGGCTTACGCGCCATGCGCTGTTGTACACTGAGATGTTGACCGCGGACGCAATCATTCACGGAGATCGCCAGCGGCTCTTGGGCCATTCCGACATCGAGCATCCGCTCGCCCTTCAAATCGGCGG
>CADEEA010000027.1 GCA_902826245.1 uncultured Alphaproteobacteria bacterium
GAGCGCACCCTTGGTAAGGGTGAGGTCGAGAGTTCAATCCTCTCCCGTGGCACCATGATTTACCTGCGATTTTTCAGTCGTCAAAGCGTGCGCCAAACCAACACCGCGCGCAAACCCGGCGCGGCGTTCTCCAGCACCAACTCAGCCCCGTGCAGGCGCGCGACCGCAGCGACAATCGCCAGCCCCAAGCCCGCCCCTGGCGTCGTTCTGCTGCGGTCGAGGCGCACGTAGGGTTCGAGTACGCGCTCTCTGTCATCGGCGGGCACGCCAGGGCCATTGTCGGCGATTTCAAGCCTGGTCTCTGTCGGCCGCGAACGGAGGCGCACGACGATGGCGGCTGCGCCGCCGGCGTGACGCATGGCGTTTTCGATTAAGTTCGCCAGGGCTTGGGCGATGAGGTCGTCGTCGCCAGCGATCGGGGCTACTTTGTCGAGATCGACCGCCAGGGTCTGACCAGCCGCCTCGATGTCGGGGCGATAGGCGTCGCTCACGCGCTCGATCAGCGATGCGAGATCCAGTTCGCCAAAGCGGCTCCGCGCTGCGCCCGCCTCGATCTCTGACAAGCGCAACATGGCCGCGAAGGTGCGCAATATTTCGTCGATCTTTACCTGCGCAACGCGGATCGCCTCCTGCGCCGCGCCGGGATCGGTTGACGACGCGGCGGTCTCGAGTTTCTGGCGCACATGCGCAAGAGGCGTACGCAAGTCATGAGCGATATCGGTCGACACCCTTCGGATGTTGCCGACGAGACTGTCAATACGTGCGAGCATCTGGTTGACCCCGCGCGCGATTGCATCGATGTCGTCGCCCGCGGGACTCTCAGGCGCCCGTGCGGATAGGTCGCCCGCACCCGCCAACGTCAGAGTCTGCGAGAGTTCGTCCACCCGCCGCAGCGCCCCACGTGCGGCGATGAACCCCGCAGCAAGCGCGAGCGCCAAGGCCAGCCCGCCCACCCATAGAATCGTGTTGACCAACGCAGCCCGGCTGCGTTCCGCCTGCTGGAGGCTATCAGCCACCGCCAGCACGCCGCCCGCCGGCGTTTGCTGGGCGAGCAACAAAACGTCGTGGTTTTCCCACGACGAGGCGGGGTCGGCGAGCCTCAGACGGTTCCAACCAAGCACCGGCATCGCGATGTCGAGCGCGCACTCCTGCACCCGGTCGTCTACATCCCAGACGCAATACTCCAGCGCACCCGGCTGGCCTTCGCGCAACCGAATGGCGGTTAGCGCTCCTGCCGCGCCCTCGGTGCGCCATTCCTGCTGGATTGCCTCCATTTCGACTGCGACGCGTTGGCGGATTTCGTCTTCGGCCGCAGTACGCGTGGCAAGCCACACCAGCACACCGGCGACCAGAAAGGATGCAAGCAGCAATGCCGCATAGAGCGCAGCGAGGCGCGCGCTGGTCGAGCGAAATATGCGCTCACGGCGCCCGGATAACATACCCTGCGCCCCGCACGGTGTGGATGAGCGGCTCCTCCTCGCCGCGCTCGAGTTTGGAACGGAGGCGGCTGATATGGGTCTCCACGATGTTGGTCCCGGGATCGAAGTGAAAATCCCAAACCCGCTCCAACAGCATCGTGCGCGTCACCACACGTTCGGCATTCAGCATCAATTCTTCGAGCAAGCGCAGTTCGCGCGGCTGGAGCTCGACAACTCGGGCGCCGCGCTTAACGAGCCGGCGGGGCCGGTCGAGCGAAAGGTCAGCCACTTCAAGTGTTGCGGGCTCCTCCTTGGTGGGCTGGCGGCGCGTAAGCGCATAGATGCGGGCGTGGAGTTCCTCGAACGAAAACGGCTTGACCAGGTAATCGTCGGCGCCGCCTTCGAGACCCGCCACGCGATCCTCAATGGCGCTCATCGCTGTGAGCATCAGGATGGGCGCAGCCACACCTGCCGCGCGCACCGCTTTCGCAACCGACAACCCGTCGAGCAGCGGCAGCATTCGGTCGAGGATGATAAGATTGAAGTCCTCGTGGGCAGCGCGAAACAAGCCGTCGGCGCCGTCGCGCGCGCGCTCAACGGACTGGCCCGCCTCGCGCAACCCTTTCAGAAGAAAATCGGCAGTTTCGTCGTCGTCTTCGACGACCAGGATGCGCATTGTACCTAGCCCCGGATACGCTCGACTCGGCGTCACGGGAACATAGGCCTTCAATCCTCGCTGCGCAGCACCGCCGACGCAACAATGCACCGTGCCAACACCATTTTCCAGGGAGTTTCGTTAACAGCGTCAAGCCTGCATGGCCATCGCGGGCTCTTCCAGGTCCACGAGGAGCTTACGCAGGCGCGCGTTTTCCAGCTCCAACTCCTTCAGGCGTCGCATCTGCTCAGGATTTAGGCCGCCATATTGGGCCTTCCATCGGAAGTAGGTCGATTCAGAAATATTTTCCTGGGCGATAGCGTCGGCTAGAACCAAGCCATGCGCCATTGATGTGCGGACACGTTCGAGTTTGCACACGACCTCTTCAGGATTGTGCTGCTTCCAACGCATGCGACGCCTCCAAGTACCGACACCAGCCGATCTCAACAAGCGTCACTCTATCAAAGCCCAGTTTTCCAGGTGATTGCCCAAAAATCACAAATTCCCAATGGTTCGCGTATTGGGAGGAAATACACAGGAATCGGCGTTTTCTTCAGGTAACGGACTGCAGCATCGCATGCTGCTCCAAATACGCCAGCACGCGGCGCACGTAGTCGGCGGCGATCTTGTTGATTTCCGCATCGTCACTCGCAACCTCTAATTCTGGCGCTTTAACCACGCCGCGGCGAAGCGCGCCGGCGAAGCGAACAACCAAAGCGGCGCGATCATGACTACCATCAAGATGCGCGGCGAGAACGGCTACGGCGGGGCGAACGGGCGTCGGCGCATGGGTTAAGCTCGTCATCCACGGCTTACCGCTTGCGCACTCATACCGCGCCAAGGGCCACATTCTCGGAAAATCCGCGCGCGCGCGTCCAACGCGAACGGGAAGAGCGGAGACCTCCACCTGCCCCTTCTGCGTTAACAAACTCAGCGCCTCGCGAATCTTCGCCTCATCCCCCGCCGCCTGTGGACCCACGAGTTCGGCCATCGTTAAGCTGTCTGGGCGCGCCTCCGCCAATTGCCTGAGCAAACGCTCCAAAGCCGGACTTTCAGGACGAAGCGCGCGCCCCAATGAATCCGTGTACACGGCCCCCCCCGCTTTCGTATCCTCGCGAAAGCACGCCGCAATGTGGAGGCGATCCAGCTGAGAATAATCGCGCTTGGTTGTTCTGCCTGCGCCGCGCACCAGCACCGAACTGCGGAAGGTGCGCCCAGTGAAATAGTCGATGTATTGTTCAATGCTGTCGCGGTCGCCCCCAGCATGCGCTGCGATCTTTGCCTGCGCGGTCGCGCTTATCGTTGACGGCACGCCCGCTTCAAACTCCGCCTCACAAACATAGGCGAGGTCATGAGCCCGCGCGCGAGCGGCGAAGTCTGGAAAATAACATGGCGCATTGTCGGGCACGAGGAACTCGCCCAGGATGTATGAACCCGGACGATGGGCGATCCGCTTCGCCTCATTGCGCAACAGCAAACCATAGGGATCGCCCGGCCGCGCGAATTCGGCGATGTCGGCCAAGATGGCGCGGACCTTTTTCACCCGCTCCTGCGGAGCGCCGCTAGCGCCGGCATGGCGAAGGCAGATGCCGCGAATGACGCTGCGCAGATGCCAGCCGGGCAGCACATTGTAGCTGATGAGCGCCACGCCGTTCGCAGAGAGCGACTCGCCGCAAACTCTGAGTACCGCCTCCTGCGCCACCGGCGGAACCCAGGAATAGACGCCATGGCAGATCACATAATCGAACGCATCAGCACCGAAGGAAAGCTGCGTGATGTCGCCCTGACGCACCTCGATGTTACTGAGACCTAAAGCCGCGATCTGTTCGTGCGCTTCTTCGACATGCCGGCGCGCTAGGTCGACTCCAATAAAGCGCGCCTCTGGGAAGCGCGCCGCCAGCGGAATGATGTTGCCGGCCGACGCGCAGCCGAGTTCCAGCACACGCGCCCGCTCCGGCGGCGGCGGGTCGATGCCGTGCAGGATCGCCGCCGCCGCGAGCCGCTGCGGCTGTGTTTGCGGATACGGCATCGAGGGATACGGCAGCAGGTCGTAATCGTCTGCGGCTGGATCGGTTCGAGCGGGAACGGAATCGTCCATATGCCGGCCTCAACGCGGGATCGGGCGCGCGCCCGAGTCGGTTGCCCCATCGTACGGCGCATCCGCCAACGCCGCCATGCTCAGCGATGGGCGCGGGAGTGGCCGTCTTGCTGGCGGATGTATTCGATGATGTCGGCGGTCTCGCCCTCGCTCAGCCCTAAATTGGGCATGGGAAGATTGCGGTAGCGCGGCAGCATCGCCATGGCGACCGGGTCGCGTTCAGCGATCATCCTATCAGGCTCGCGTATCCAGCGCGCAAGCCACGCCGACGGCCGGCTTGAAGGTACGCCCGCGAGATCAGGCCCCAGTCGATCGCCCTCGCCGATCGTGTGGCATGATTGGCAGCGGGTCCGGTATAAATACGCGCCGCGCGAATTGTCGGCGATCTCGCCCGCCGCGGAATAGCCGCGCGCAGTGGCCGAGGCTGTTCTCGGCGCGTTGCTCTGCAGATACCCGGTAAGCACCTGCACCAGATTGCGCGGGTTTTCGTAAGCGGAACGACGGATCCACTGCGCCGTGCGCTCGTTGCCCAACACTATGTTGGTGTTGTGCGAGCGCAAATCGTTGGGGTCGTCCACGCGCAGACCTAACAATCGCTGCAACTGGGTCACCTGCTCGCGCGTGCCGGTGAGGAAGCGCCAGTTCGGCCCGACATCGTAAGTGCGCATGAACCGGCGCAGCGCCTCAGGCGTGTCGCCGTTGATGGAGACCGAATACATGAAAACGTCGCGCCCAAGGCGGTCGCCGAGCAATTGCTGTACTTGGCGCAATTGCGCGGTGTCGAGGGGGCAGATGTCGGTGCAGGTCGTGTACACAAAGTTTATCGCGACCACCTTGCCACGGATAATGTCGTCGTAGAAGCGGACGCTGCGTCCATCCTGATCCTGCAAGATGGTGTTGGGAAAATAGTCAGCGTGATATTGGTAACGGCCCTGCGACGGTGGCGGTTGCGCGCCCACGGGAGCCGCCAGGCTCAAGCAAATAGCGGCGATTGCCAGGGCTATGCCGCGCTTCATTGCAAATCCTCGATCCATCTATCAATGCAACGGCGGACCCGCCTTTCGGCGGGCCCGCGCCCCTATGCTGTTTAGAGCCCGAAGCTCGGCTCGTAGAACACGCCTTCCCAATCGGGGATCGGCGTCGGGATCGCGACCGCCGAGCCCGGCCGGCGGCTATCCCAGCGCAGCAGCATCGAATGATCTTCGTGCTGGGTGTTGTGGCAATGCTCCATGAAAGTGCCGAGGAATTCGCGGAAGCGGATCAGGACTTCCAAACTGCCGGAACTTCCTGGCCCGCTGCCAATGCGGTACACGTCCTTGCGGGCGCCCGCTTCCCACAGCGGCGGCGCGGCGCCGTCGCGGGACAGTATTTGACCTTCCTCGAAGTGGATGTGGACGGGGTGATCCCAGCCCGAGCCGCTGCTGAGAGTCCACACTTCCCACGGGCCCTGGGTAACCGCCGCCGAGACACGGTGCGGGTCCATGCCGAAGCCCAGGCCGTTATCGGTGCGGATGGTCCATGGCGCTGCGTCGGTCGCATTGGCTCGGCCGAACTCGAAAGTACGCCGGCGCAGCGTTGCGATCTCCGCCGCGCTCGGTTGAGCGGGGCGCGGCACCATGGTGAGACCACGACCGACACCGAGTTGGTAGTCAGCCGGGTTCATAGAACGATCGACGCCTGAATACGCGGCGACACGGAACTCCATGACCCGCCCGACCGCCGGATCGTTCGGGAACCCCGCAAGCGCCGTCGCCAAAGGAATTTCCTGGCTAGGACCTTTGCCGTCCACATGGGACAAGAGGTTCACCAGATAGAGCCGCGTGCCGGGTGCAAACTGGCTGAAGTCGACGATAATGTCGAAGCGCTCGGCAATGGCTTGCACGGGCATGTCTTGCGACTGTGCGTTCGGGAAGGCGACCGCATGTTCCATGATGTTGCCGTCATTGCCGACCATGTAGAACGGCACGCGCGCGCCCGCAGCGGTCACTAGGGCGAACTTGAAATAGCGCGAGACCGCGCCGTTCAGGATACGGAAGCGATATCGCCGCGCCCGCACGTCAAAATATGGGTTCCAAGCCCAGTTCACCAGCACCCGATCGCCAAGGAAGCCGTCGGTGTTGAGCACGTTGAAGTTCAGCTGGCCGTTGGCGTCCCACGCCTTGTCGGCGATGAGCAAGTTCACGTCATAATCGCGGTTGCCCCATGGCAGCGCACTACCGCTTGGCAAGCAGAGATTCACATTGGTTGCAGGCGCGGAGTAATTGCAATTGACGCCCTCAAGCCCGCGATCCACCGCACTGTAATAATTCATCATCGCGGCGTTGCCCTTGTAGACGTTTTGGGCGGTGAAATCGAGCATGTGGTCGTGGAACCAATGCGTGCTCATGGTTTCGCGGAAGTCGCCGCGAATGCGGGTAGCGCCAGGTGAGGTGGCCGTCGGCATGGTCGTTGGCGTGGCCGCACGCGGGTCGGTTGCGCCGGTGTTGATGCTATCATGACCGCTGAGCACCATCGGCCAATGGTAATCGTAGAATTGTCCCGGGAAGAAAAACGCAGAGGTGAACCCGTCGCTCTCAGCAGGGTTATGGCCGTTGTGTTCGTGCGTGGTGATGGTATGGGCGCCGAAACCCGCATTGGCGGCGGCGTCGATCGGAAGCGCATTGTAGTGGCGGAACAGGATCGGTTCGCCATAGCGCGCCATCAGCAGCTTCGGCGGCATGGTGCCGTCGAAAGTCCACACGGAGTTCGGCTGCTGGATCGGGAAATTTGCGTGGAACTGAACTTGTCGGTTCAAATTTCGGCCACCGCTACGGCGCACGCCACCGACAAGGGCGCCATTGTAGAGCCCGGACGATCCGAACTCGCCCAGAATGAATTGGTGGCGCTGCATAGTGTCACGCAAGCCACCGTTCACCCGCGCGCCGGCTTGCGCAGTCTGGAAATACACCATCGGCAGGCGATTGGCTGAGGCTGCCGTTGACGAAAATTCCGTCCAGCGTTGATGCTCGAAATGCACGCCAGGCGGACGACCCTCGATGGCGCTGGTGGCGAGCGGCCGCACGCACGCGCCGATGCGCGCTTGCCACGGATTTTGCTCGCCCGTGTTGGCCTGCACGGTCGGCAGCGGATAGAGCCGCTGGCGCAGGAAAGTGTCGAGCGCAGCACCCGCCGGACTGGCCGTGCACGAGTTTGCCGCCGGTTGCGGCAGTCTTGTGCAGGTGGCGCAGCTCGAGCCCGGTACTACTTGGGTGCCGAATTCTTCGAACATCAGCATCGGCTGCGTGAACGGCGCGGCCCCGAACAGCGGACTCGCGGGCAGCCCAGTTGGAATGCCCTGCGCCGCCGCGGTTCCGATTCCGGCAATCGCGAACGTCACGCTCGCCGCCGCAAAGCGCAGGTAACGACCTGCGGACTTTGTTTTCCCCTTGCCCATGAGCTTATCCTTCTATGCCGTTCAATTCACTGCTCGTATCAATTCCCAAAGATGAAATCGGCCGATGTGACGACGTTGTTTCCAGCGCCATCGACGCCAATTAGCGCGATGATATCGACACCATCGACGGTGATGAGCGTGTTGGCGCCCAGATCGGTGATGACGATGCGGCCGCCGATATCGGCCGCACTCAGGCCCAGCGAGGCTGAGAACGCGATTAAGTCCTGGCCGCCGCCCGCATCCGCGTCGAAGCCGTTGATCGTATCGATTCCAGACCCAGCGCCGGACACGAAGGTGTCGTTGCCGGCGCCTCCGTTCATGGAATCGTTGCCGGCGCCGCCGACAAGCACGTCGGCGCCATTGTTGCCGCTCAGAGTGTCGTTGCCGTTGAAGCCGAGGATGATGTCAGCATTGGCCCCACCATTGATCGCGCCATTGCTGTTGTTGTTGCCCGTCACCAAATTGTACGATTGTGCGCCGAACTGCATGTTCTCGATGGAGTCGAGCGAATCCACGCCGTCCAGCGAGCCCGCGCTGCCGTCAGACACCCTGACGTTGCCGCCGACGAGCGCGAAATCGTAGTTCGCCACCGGCCCTGCGAACACCGCCGTGTCGGCATTGGCGCCGCCAATGAGCGTATCGTTGCCGCCACCGCCGCGGAGCGCGTCGGCGCCCGCGCCGCCGTCGAGGACATTGGCGCCGTCGTCGCCTATGATGGTGTCGCCAGCCGAGCCGCCGGTGACGTTTTCAATCCCAGCGATTGCGCTGAAACCGGACGCCGTTCCCAGCGCAAGGTTCACATTAACGGCGACCGTGGTGACGAGGCCGCTCGGCGGGTCGTAGGTGAGCGTGTCTACGCCGTCCGACAAATCCGCGGTGACGCTCTCCACATTGGTGACTGTGCTGCCGGACTGGAACCTGGTCAGCGAAGTACCGTTGAAGATGACGTCGAGCGTTTCATTGACCGCGCCGTCCTGGCCGACAATGATCAAGGTGTCGGCGTCTGCCCCGCCATTCACCTGATCGACAGCGTCTCCCATCGTATAGAGGATCGTGTCATTACCGGCCCCGCCGCTGATGCTATCGGAGTTTCGTCCGCCGGACAGAACGTCATTGCCGGCGCCGCCATTCAGCGTGTCGTTGCCGTTTCCGCCGTACAACATGTCGTTGCCGCCATCGCCGTTTAGGACGTCATTACCGGCAAGACCGAGCAGAATGTCTGTGCCGCCGAATGCCGATGACAGCGTCTGATTGCCATCGCTGCCGGTGCGGACCCGAACGATTGCTGAGGTCGCCTCATTTAAGTTGAACGCCGCGTCGACGAATTGCTGCGTCAACTGAACGAACAAAGTCGAATTGTTGGGCAGCACCAGATTACCAATGACGTCCACATCCGCGCCAAGGAACGGCACAGGCTGGAACGGACCGCCCACCGTCGTCGAGACCGACCACAAATTGCTGAACGCGCCCGGCAAATCGCCGTCGGGGTCCACAATCGTGCTGAAGGCCGTCAACGTGCCAGGCGCCGACCCGTTTGGGCCCAACGGGCGCACCGAGAGGACGCCTACCGGCGCCAGTTCCGGCGTCGTGTAGCTGGTCGTGAAGTCCTGCGCGTCGGTGTACGTCACCCGCACGCTAAGCCGCTGGCCAATGTCGGCCGCGCCGACGGCATAATTAGGATCGCCGACGGTGACGCCTTGGCTGACGCCGTTGCGGAACCATTCATAAGTGGCGGTCGCCGCATTCCACTCGCCGTCGGGATCGACGCCGATCAACGCGGTGAGCGTGCCACCGCTGGCGGCCGTGCCGGTGATCGAGACCGGGGCCTGGCCGTCATCAGTGGCTTGCAGGTCGAAGCGAACCTCGCCCGGCGCGCTGTTGAGCTGGCCATCGAACACGGTGAAGTTGAACCCGGCCCCAGCTGGCAACGTCGAGCCCGCGAACTCGTCGCCATTGGCAACAAAGGTGAAGGCGCCCGTGCTCTGGTTGAACGCGGTCACCGTACCGCCAAACACCGAGCCCGCCACTAGGCGGAACGCGATCGGCGAGCCATCTGGGTCAGAGCCCGTCAGCGTGCCGACAAACGTGTCCGCGCCACCGTTTACACCATCGCCTTCTTGTAGCGATTGCGGAGCGAATGCGCCTGCGATGGGCGCTCTGTTGCCCTGCTGAACGTTGATGAGGAACGTATCGGTGATCGAGAGCGCCGGACCCACAGCCGGGATGTCCGTCGCGGTGACGCGGATCGTGATGGCGCCAAGCGGCGCAACCAGCGCATCGGCGACGCCGTTAAGATCGGGATCGTACATCACGAACGCGCCGGTGATCGCGCCAGGCGCGCCTTGCAGCACGAAGCGGAGACCGCCGGCCGCCGCACTGCCGTCCAGAACCTGCCCATTGCCCAGCGTGGCCGTGTAGATGAGGGCCGCAGAGGCAGTCTCGTTGTCGTTGAACACACTGGTTAGGTTCAAAAACAGGTTGAGCGGATTGCCGGTTCGCGCATTGCTGTCGGGCAGGCCGGGCGGGTTCTGTTGCTGATTGATGAACGGCGCCGTGTTGACGGTCACATTCGGCGCCAGCAACGCTGTGCCGAGCGAGAACGCGACTTCCTGGTGGCCGAGGCCGTCCGTGTAGATTTTCACGATGCGAAGTGCATTGCCCAATTGAGTGTTCGTAGGCGTGAAAGTCAGGCTGGTCGCGCCCGCGATATCGACCCAAACCGTACCGCCACCGGCCGTGATCTGCTGATCCTGCCATTGGTAATGCACCGAGCCAGGAACGATACCATCGGCGTCGACGATAGCGTCGGTCGCCGTGATCGACGTGCCCACGACCGCTTCAACCAGGGGTGTCGCGGCGACATCGGCCGCTGTCGCGAGTGTGAGCGTTCCGGTGGGAACCGCATTCTCGTTCGGGCCGGGCGGCAAGCCCAACAACTGATTGAGTGTGAAGGTCCCGTCGGCAAATTGCAGACGCTCGATGTTGCGGATGTGATCCACGCCATCGTTGAGGGCCAGATTTAGGCCCACGCCCGGCGTCACCGCAATCTGCGACACGGTGTAGAAACCCTGTGCGTCCGGCACAGTGCTAATGATGTAATTGGCGAGCACATCGGAGTAGATCGCCGTGTCGATGTCGCCATCGGTAATATCGAAGAAGATGTCGCGGGTGATTTCGCTGCCGGCGAAGATGTTGCCGTTGGCGTCGCGGGTGAGGTCGACATGGAGCCAAGCGTCGCCATCGATGTAATCGTCGCCGGCGCGTCCTTCGATGCGGTCGCTGCCGTCGCCGCCGAGCATGATGTTGCCAGTGGTGTAGAACACCGGACCCGGCGCGAAGAAGCCGGAGAGGCCGAAGATAAGATCGACATTTTCCAGTTCGTTGAACACCGAGAGCGCCCCGCCGGTGCGTGCGCCGGTGACGGCGTCGACGATGACGGTGTCGATTGTCCCTCTCAGATAATCGTCATGCGCCGATCCGCTGACCGCTTCGGTTTCACGGAAGACGTCGCGCACCGCATCGCCAGCCGGGATCAGCTGATCAGGTACGAATTCACGCCGCTCCATATCGACGCTGACAGCGTCGGGCGACTTCTCAAACGAAGCCCAGTCGAAGCCGAGCTTGCCGTAGAATTTGTCGAAGCCGCCCTCGCCCAGCATGATGTCGTCGCCGGAGAAGCCGGTCATCTTGTCGCCTTCGCCGCCGCCGTCGAGCACGTCGTTGCCGCCATAGAGCGGAACTTGGCCCGTGGGTGCGCCGACATCGCCGACCAGGCCGTCGCCGCCGGCGCCGCCGGACAACCAATCGTCGCCATCATTGCCAACGATCGCGTCGTCGCCCTCGTCGCCGAAGATGATGTCGTCGCCCGCGCCTCCAGAGCCTGAGTCGCCGAGGATCGAATTGCCGAGATGGATCAGATCATTGCCGTCATTGCCGAAGACGATGTCGTCGCCCGCGCCCCCGTCGATGGTGTCGTTGCCCCCATCGCCGTGGATCACATCGTCGCCGCTGCTGTCTTGGATGAGGTCGTCGCCGGCGCCGCCATAGAGGAAATCGTTGCCGTTGCCGCCATCGATCCAGTCGTCGCCTTCGTCGCCATAGACGGTGTCGTCATCGGCTTGGCCCGCCTGCAGACGATCGTTCCAGGGGGTGCCGCCGAGCACCATGGTGTTGCCGAAGAAATTGTCGTCGCCGATGAAGTGCACCGTGCCGTCGGCCAACACTTCAACCAGCAGATTGCCGGCGATGCCGTTGCGCAGCCACGTCGAGGGATCAGTGGCGATCCTTATGTCATCGGCGGTATTGAAGATACCATCGGCGCCGGCCCCAGCGCTCTGGAACGAACCGTCCGCGTTCCTGCGGAAATAATTCGACGCCTCGATCGTATATTCCGGCGTCAGGAAGATGCTCGCCGACAAGTGTTTCAGGCCGGTATTGAGCATGATCAGTTCGGCGAATGAGGAGCCTTCGACTTGGGTGCCGAACTCGATGCCCTCTACCCGCGGCAGATAGTAGAGGCGATCAGCGTCTTGCAGCGCTTCCAATTGAGTCTCGAAGACGAAATTGAAGGTCGAGCCAAGCAGGCCTCCAAACAAGTTTTGCTTCTCGGCGAGACCCCCGATCCAAAGATCGATCTGATCGACGCCGGTGATATTCCCGGTGCTCCACCCCGCGTGTTGGGCGAGCGGATTATCCAGGCCGCCGGTGGTGAAGGTGTCGTCCGCGGTGTGCAGCACCCCATCATTGCCCACGCCGTGGACGGCATTGGCGTAAGCGCCAAGGCTGTGAACGAAGTCAAACGCATCCTGGCTGAAGCTCGCGCTGCCGAGGACCGCGTTTTCCACTAGTGCTTCCGCGGCGGCGCGCCGATCCGCGAGCGTGCCCCCTATCGAGGCATGTGTTCCGTATGCGGCGATGAAGTTCACCAACGATTCCGGGTGCTTCAAGAACTGCCCGAACTCATCCCAGCTCGCGTACGGCTTCAGCGAGGTGTCGCCGGTGCCGCCCGTGTTGAGCTGCGTGTAAATCTGGTTGCGCAGCAGATTGAGCGGGGGAACGCCAGTGTCGCGACCACGGGCGATATTGAGCGCCGGGAGATCGATCGGCAGGCCGACAAGGTTATTCCGCAGCGCGCCCGTGACGAACTCGTCGATCTCGTTGCCGATCTGATTGACCGAACCGAGGATGATGTTGGCGGTGGCGGCGCTGCCGTCACCCGCATGCAGCACAGGATTGAGGAAGGCTTGTATCAGGCCGACATCATTGAGGATCGGGTCGCCGTTAGCATCGAGCATCGGCGTGCCGGCAAGTGGGTTCGGGCGGCCGGTATTGACCGATGTCGGGTTGCCGGCAGCGTCGAGGAACGCGTCCTGCATGACGTAGCGATTGACGGTTTCATCCAGCATCGAATGCCCGAAGCGATAAACCGCGTGCGCAAACTCCGCGGTGATGGCGGGATCGAGCGCGATGTCGTTATTGCCAAACAGGTGGATGTTCGGGGCCACCTTGCGGGCGAACTCCTCGAAAACAATGTGTTGATATTGCACTTCGGTTGCGTACTTGGCGGCCTGGAACAGGCGTTGGCCGTTGAACTCATTGTCGGCGATGCCGTCCGCAAGATTGGCGCCTGGCAGCGCCCAGTCGGATGCAAACGCAGTGTCGCCATTGGCTAGTTCCTGGCGCACCATCGCCTTGATCAGCTCGATCTGACGATTGTGCTCGCTGTGGAAGATGTCGTGCACAGCGATGAGGCCGATATTTTCGTTCGCGCGCCCGTCGCCGGCTATGTAGTGGCGGTCGAGCAATTCGTTGTCGAAATTGCCTGCACCGATTGCGGTTTCGCCCGCATCGATACGGCCATTGCCGTTGACGTCGTTGACGATGGCGTCGCTATCGGCGCTGAGGAAAGCGCCGGTTTGCGAGTTCACCGGATTGGCGCTGTGGGCGATGTCGTCGAGGAACGCATGGTTGATGCGCGCCGCGCCCGCCGTCGTGATAGCATTGATTGAACCATCGGCGTTCACCGTGCCCGACACCGTGACGTCGTCGTCTGTGCCAAACAATCCGTCGCCGCCGGTTCCGACCACCAATTGCGCCAGACCGTTGGCGGCAGGAATGAAGTTGCCGTAGGCGTCGGTCTTGATCAGCGGAATGTTCACAACGTCGATGGTGTCGTTCAGGATGATGCCGAGCTTCAGCGCGTTGGCCTTCACGTCGGCCCAACTCGCCATGGAATGGCCGTCAGCGCCGCTGATCAACTTGCCGGTCGAAACCGTGACCCAGCCGTCGGCGCCGGCGCCATTGCTGTCGAAGCGAGCGTATTCACGCAGGAACACTTGGTGGGAGGGATGGGAGGAATAGGTCTGGTTTTGGTCGACAAACGGCGTCGTCGTGTTCTGGGCTTCATGGGCAGTGTCGTCGGAATCGCCGAAAATCCCGTTGGCGCCAGGCCCATTGAATTGCGTTGCCCGGGTCAGCATCATGAATTGCTGACCGGGATTGGTGATTTCATCCCCAGTGCCGGCGATGCCATCGGGGCCGACCAGGATCAGCGGATCGTCGGCTTGCAGCGGGATGAAGACGAACCCGTTGCCGCCCTTGCTGACGAGATCAAGGCCGTGATCGAAAAACTGACCGAAGAACGTGAACCACGAATTGAACGGCGCTGAGAGGCCGGCGTCAGGCGTGACGTTAGCGATGAACAGATTGCCAGACGCATCGACGCCGGGCGGGATCGCCACGTTGTTGGCCAGGTATTGCGGGTTCGACAGGCTTTCGGGCAGGCTCGGGTTGAAGCTTGGGTTCAGCACCGCGGCGTGTTGGTAGACGTAGCCCGTTCCCGGCGTGGAATTGTTGTGGGCGGCGACCGCGGCGGCGTTGTTAACGGTCTGGTCGGCGATCAGGTTGGAGATGATGCGGGGGTCGGCATCGAAAACGAAACCACCGGTTTGCGTGTACGAGGTAGCATCGCCCACCGACTGCCCGCCGGGCCCATCGAGATCGATGGAGTAGGTGTCGCCGTTCTGCAGAAATTGATCGCCAATCCGCGGGAAGAGCCGATCAGCGGCGCCGAACGCGCCATTGCCGGGCACGCTGTTGTTGTTCTGGCCGCTTACTTGCCGTAGACCGAAAGCGAGGTGGGGGCTGAGGGGCGGTTGGCCCTGCTCGGCCATCATGATCTGCCGCAGAACGTGCTCGAGATCGATCCTATTGAACTTCGCCATCTGATTAACCCCATTAACGGCGTTCGCGCGAACCGCGCCCAACCCTGTCGATTTCGTCATGAGGGGAATAAAATTGAACCGACGCCAGGGTGCTCACCCCCGCCGACATGGTCGGCGATACGGGCCATCGGATTAGCGGAAACGAAATGGGAGTAGACGTACGAAACATACCGCCATGGGCAATCCCGCGCGCCGATGACCGCGCCGCCGACCAATGCGAGAAAGCCGCACTATTGTAACGTTTTTTGTAACGTTTTTCTCGGATTCCCCTGCGCGCAATTTCTGCTGGCGCGTGTGCTGCACCGCTTCGGCTTTGATCTCAGTCAAAATCTGGGAGATGCAACGACTCCCAATTGGCGCAGGAATTTACATCTCGCCCAAGACGCGAGCGCAAGGCTCTTGATGCGGGTGCTTCGCCACGCTGATGGGTGTTTGCTCAACCGCCTGCCGCGATCCGTGAAAATCTATTGGGCCGCGCGCGCATGCGGGATGATCGGCGGCGCCTGTGACGGGAACGCAGCGTCCGGATCGCGAAGGAACGCCAATATGTCGGCGTACACCACTTCTCGCTGCAGATCGCGCAACAGCCAGTGATAACCATTCGCATAAAGGGCGGTTCGCGCGCTGGAGGGCAGTCGCCGCGCAGCATTATTAGCAGAAACGCGTGGGATGATCTGGTCACGCACACCATAAAGGAACAGCACGGGGCCATCGAGATTGCGGGCGCGGTCGGATGCGCGTTCCATCATCGAGACCAGCCCGTAAAGCGCGTCGATGCGCGTGGTCCAGATCATATGCGGATCGCGACCAGCACGGCGCAATGCTTCGTTATTGTCAGATGCAGTGCGCGTGCGCGTCACGCTGCGCGGCGGCGACACTGCTCGCCAGGGGAGCGTGTGTGCGCCCATCCATAAAGTCGCTGCGTACGCTGGCGGCATGGTGGACCATCCCCAAACGCCCGGCGCCACCAGAATAAGGCGGTCGAGCTCGGGCGCATTCTCTGCGCCGAACGTCGCCATTGCCGTGGACGAGCCCATGGAATCGCCCATCACCGCCACCACCGCTCCCGGATGGGTACGCCGCGCCACGCGCACAGCAGTGCGTACATCTTCGGTCATTAACCGCTCGCCGCCCCACACGCCGCGGTTCGGCGATCTCCCAAATCCGCGCGCGTCATAGGCATAGAACGCGACGCCGCGCTCGGCGAACCAGGGCCCTGCGAGATAGAAGGCGCCGGCATAATCGTTCATGCCGTGCAGCGCGATGACGACAGCCCAAGTCTCCTGCTCAGCTGCCGGCAGCCATGCAGAGAGCCCAAGCTCGGCGCCGTCGAAACTTACGAAACGCTCGCGCGCCGGCTCAAACCGCGCGCCTTGGAACGCGGCCGTTGGCGAGCCTGCGCGTTGGATGGTGGGAATGCAGCCGGCGAGCAAGCTCAGCGCAAGGCCAAACCCACACGCGCGCGCAATGCAGGAACCAATTCCAAATCGAACCAAGGATTGCGCTTGAGCCATGCCGAGTTCCGCCAAGAAGGGTGCGGCAAGGGCATGACATTGGCGGGGTATTCGCGCCACGCGCGCACACTCTCCCCCAAAGTCGGCTTCGCCGCCTCGCCCAGATGATAGCGTTGCGCGTAGAGGCCGACCAGCAGGGTCAGCCGCACTTTCGTTAACAACGGCAAGAGGCGTGCCCGCCAAAGCGGTGCGCATTCAGGGCGAGGCGGCGAATCCGCCCCCTTCACCGTGCCCGGATAGCAGAACCCCATGGCGGCTACGGCGATGTGTTCGCGCCGATAGAAGGCCTCGCGGTCCATGCCCAGCCATTGCCGCAGTCGGTCGCCGGAAGGGTCGTCCCACGGCACGCCGCTTTCGTGCACCCGCCGCCCCGGCGCCTGGCCAGCAATCAGGATGCGCGCCTCGGGGTGCACCCAGATGACCGGGCGCGGCTCGTGCGGCAGCGCGCAATGCCGGCAGGCGCGGATCTCAGCGACGAGGGCGGCGAGGCTTTCAGCCACCCTGCTTCATCATCTCGCGCGCAATCACCAGGCGCTGAATCTCGCTGGCGCCTTCGTAGATGCGAAACAGACGCACGTCGCGGTAGAAGCGCTCGATGCCGTGATCGGCGACGTAGCCAGCGCCACCGAATATCTGCACCGTGCAGTCGGCCACGCGACCCACCATCTCAGAGGCAAACAATTTGCAGCACGCCGCTTCCATAGTGACGTTCTCGCCGGCATCGCGCTTGCGCGCGGCCTCCAACACCATGGCGCGCGCAGCGTTTGCCTCGGTGCGGCTATCGGCCAGCATCGCCTGGATCATCTGGAAAGAAGCGAGCGCTTGACCGAATTGCTTGCGCTCACCGGCGTACTTGACGCTCTCCTCAATCAAGCGCTCGGCGACGCCCACACACACAGATGAAATGTGCAAACGTCCGCGATCGAGCACCTGCATGGCGACGCGAAAACCTTGGCCCTCTTCGCCCAAACGGTTCTCGACCGGCACGCGCACACCATCGAAATTTACATCGCAAATGTGGGCGCCCTGCTGGCCCATCTTTTTTTCCGGCTTGCCGATAGAGACGCCGGGAAGGCCGCTCGGCACCAAAAACGCGGAAACACCCGAGCCGCCTTTGGAGTTCGGTTCAGTACGCGCCATCACCGTGAACAGAGCGGCGCGGTTCGCGTTGGTGATATAGCGCTTGCCGCCGCTAATGACGTAAGAATCGCCGTCGCGCTCGGCCTTGGTGCGCACCGAAGCGGAATCCGAACCCGCCTCCGGCTCGGTCAGCGCGAATGAAGTAACAATCTCGCCCGACGCAATCCCAGGCAGCCAACGCTGCTTTTGCGCCTCCGTCCCGAACATCACGAGACCCTGGCTGCCAATGCCGACATTGGTGCCGAACGCGGAGCGGAACGCTGGCGAGCAACGGCAGAACTCGAACATCGCCCGGCACTCGGCCTCCATGGAGAGCCCAAGGCCGCCATATTCTTCCGGGATCGAAATTCCAAAGAGGCCGAGCGCGCGCATCTCGGCCAGCACATCCGCAGGGATGGAATCGTCCTCTGAGACTTTGGCCTCAAGCGGGATCAAGCGCTCGTTTACGAAACGCCGCAATACGGCGAGCAACTGACCCAGAGTTTCGGAATCTTGCATGCGTTTTCTTTGCTAGCACACTTGGCGTTGCGACATGTTCCCTAGTTGCCGCGGCGAACATGGCGCCGAACGAGTTTGAGTCTCGCGAATTTGTGCCCGGCCAATAATGGGGTCGGCGTCGCGGACGACCATGCGCATGTCATCTTCGTTAAGCCGCCACAGACGCGTGTTCGCAGCCACGCCGGTAACGTTCATCTCCCAGATGCCCAGATAGATCGCCTCGCCGGGTCGCACTTCGAAGGAAGGACGCTCCGGCCCCTGAACAACGCCTTGCGCGATATAGTTCACGCCATTTTCCTGCAGCACCGCGAACACGCTGTCGAGCCCGTAGACGCCCGGCTCGATCCGAGCCATCGCAAACTCGCCTGGAAGGTCCTCGACGCGCAGGCTGTCGCTCGCGTTGGTGCGGGCTTCAAAAATTGCGCGCCCGCCATAAGGAAGGAACGCCCCGTCCGGGCCCAATCGCCGCCACAACATCGTGTAAGCCGGCTCGCGTTCGCTGGCGGATTCCGCAACGCCTATGATGGCGAAAGCGGCGGCGCTCTCACCGACGCGGAACCGAGCATCCTCGTCGCTCGCGCAGCCGTTCAGCGCCAAGACAGCCGCAATCGCCAACCAGATACGCACCATGCATCCTCGCTTTAGCGAGCCTTAGCATGCCCGTTGGCGCAGCGCACCCTGGCGCCGTAAAGAGGGCCGCCCGGCACTCGTGGGTCGGATGGGAGCATCGCGGAAATGGCCGAAATTCACCCCTATGGGGAACCCAGCGAGGTCCTCGATGGCCCGCTAAAGGGGTGGACCACTTGGGGCAAAGGCGCGGACCCGTTCGAGACGGCCAATGGCCCGTTCTGCTTTCTCGCTGCAGAGGACGGCGTCCGCTGCGCCTTCCAGCCCCGCCGAGAGCACCTCAATGGCGCGGGCGCACTCCACGGCGGGGCGCTGATGAGCTTTGCTGATTTTTCGCTTTTTGCCTTTGCCCACAATGTTTTGCGCGGCGTGAAGGCAGTGACCCTCACCTGTAATTGCGAGTTCCTTGCGGCCGGCGGATGCGACGGGCTGGTTGAGGCGCGCGGCGAGGTGTTGCGCGAGACGCGCACTCTTGTATTCGCGCGCGGCCTGGTGACGCAGAACGCGCGCGCGTTGCTTGCGTTTTCCGGCACGCTCAAGAAGATGCCGCGCTAGAAACTCGCCGCCTTAGGCACGAATAGACGGGGCACTCACAATGCGCTCACCAGCGCCCGCCTTCGATTTGCGCGCCGCGCTGGCTCGCGAACTGATCGAGGCGCTAAGCCTGTTGGACACACCAACGGTGACACCTAAGTCAGTGCACCGTTGCCGCGTTCACCTCAAACGCGCGCGCGCTGTGGCCAAAGTTGGACGCGTTTGCGCGCCAGGCCTCGCTGCAATTTTCAACGAGTCCGCGCGAGCAACCATGCGAATGCTTGCCCAGGCGCGCGAGATACATGCCCTTGCCGAAGCCGCCGCGGCAGCGGCGACCAAGGCCGGCAAGAAGAGCGCCGCTGGGCTTGCCTCCCTTGCCCAATCGCTCGCTCAGTCGGACACAGCTATGGATGCGCCGGATATCCAAAGTGCGCGCGCCAGCCTTAAGGATCTGCTGGCGCTGGCGCAGGTCTGGCCCGAGGCTTCACCAAGACAAGTACGCAGAGGCGCAGAGCGCATAGCACGACGCGCCAGGCGGGCGCGCCGTCGCGGCTTGCATTGCGACGATCCAGATCTTCTCCACGATTGGCGCAAGCGGGAGAAGGAGAGGCTATACGCGGCCGAACTGCTAGGCGACGTATGGCCCTATCGGCGTGCGCGCAAACTCGGCGAAAAACTAACGACAATTCTGGGCGAAGTTCGCGACACGCGTTTGCTGCACGATCGCATCGAGGCGGCGGCCCTGACCAGCGGCTCCGCCAAAGCGGATCGTCGCGCCCTGAGCGCCCTTGAGCAGCGTGCCGAAAAATTACACAAGCGCGCCGATCGCGTCGGCGAAAAAATGCGCCGCAAGGGCGTGTGATCGGCCCCGCTTCGCTAGCTTCGCCACCATAATGACGCGTCGCCATAGGAGTAGAATCGATAACCCTGGGCGATTGCGTGGGCGTACGCCGCCTGCGTACGCTCCAAACCGGCAAACGCCGACACCAGCATGAACAGCGTCGAACGCGGCAGGTGGAAATTGGTCCAGAGACCATCCACGACGCGGAAGCTATAGCCGGGCGTAATGAAAATGTCGGTCGCGCCTGCTTCGCTGCGGACGTTGCCACCTTCGTCCGCCGCAGACTCCAATGAGCGCAATGCTGTCGTCCCGATCGCGATCACACGCCGCCCCTCGGCTTTGGCGCGGTTGATCGCCGCGGCGCTCCCGGGCGGAATTTCACGCCATTCCGAGTGCATGACATGGGCGCTTGTGTCGTCGGCCTTCACAGGCAGAAACGTGCCCGCGCCCACATGCAGCGTCACCTGGACGCGCTCGACGCCTGCATGATCGAACCGCGCCAGCAGCTCCGGGGTGAAGTGCAGACCCGCCGTCGGCGCCGCCACTGCCCCGTCGCGCGCCGCGTAAACGGTCTGATAATCGCGCTCATCGTCTTCGTCCGGCGTACGCTTGGCGGCGATGTAAGGCGGCAAAGGCATGGCGCCGGCGGCGGCGATCTGCGCGTCAAGCTCGGCGCCCGCCAGGTCGAACGCCAGAACGATCTCTCCACTGTCGCCCTTGTGAGCAATGGTCGCGTCAAGCGCGCCCATAAGACAGGCGCGATCGTCAAGGCTGCCGAAGCGGATGCGATCGCCCTCACGCAGACGCTTGCCCGGCTTGGCGAGCGCTTGCCAGGTGGACGGCGACACGCGCGCGATCAACGTCGCCTCGACAGCAACGCTCGACTCTGCGCGCACACGAACCCCGCTTAGGCGCGCCGGAATGACGCGCGTGTCATTGAAAACCAGCAAATCCCCGGACCGGAACAGAGCGGGCGCATCGCCGACAATGTTGTCTTCGAACACGCCATCCGGCCGCACATGGAGAAGCCGTGCGGAATCGCGCGGGCGCGCTGGACGAAGCGCGATCAAATGCTCTGGGAGATCAAAATCAAACAGATCGACGCGCATGCTACGGGCCGCCGCCGGCCCGAAATGGTGCGTCCTTGGACAGGCTCAGGCTGACGGACAATTGCGTCACCCCCGGACTTGATCCGGGGCTGTCGAAGCGCGACGCCCGGCGCATGGCCGGCGCTTCTGCATGTCACGCCGCCCGCATGGAGACGATCTTCCCCGGCTTCCGCGGCGGCTCGCCTTTCGGCAACGCATCGACATGCTCCATACCGGAGATCACCTCGCCCCAGATTGTGTATTTTCTGTCGAGGAAACGCGCCTCATCGAAGCAGATGAAGAATTGGCTGTTCGCCGAATTCGGATCGCTTGAGCGCGCCATCGAACAGATTCCGCGGACGTGCGGTTCCTTGGAGAATTCGGCTTTCAAGTCGGGCTTCTCCGATCCGCCGCCGCCGGTGCCGGTCGGGTCACCGCCCTGAGCCATGAAGCCGTCGATGACGCGGTGAAATAATACGCCGTCGTAGAATCCTTCGTTCGCCAGTTCCGCAATTCGCGCCACGTGTCCGGGCGCGAGGTCGGGCCGCAACTTGATGGCGACCTCGCCCGCTTCCAACTGCATCGTCAATTGATGAAAGGTATGATCGACCACCAGCGCCTCTCTCTATTTTCGTCACGCGGCACCCGGGTCGGGATCACCACATCGCACACGGAAAAATCTGCGCGCCGACGCCGGCGCGTGTCTTCAATCAGGTCGCGAAAGCGTGGGCCGTCAGTACGCAGAACGAAAATCGGCGCGCGCTCGGTTTCCTGCACGTCCGAGGCCATTCGCACCGCGAGCATCCGGTCGGGGTTTGCGGGCGGTTCGCCAACCGCAAGTGCTTCCACTGCTTCCTGTCCCCAGACCACGCGTCCAAAGATCGAATAGACCTTGTTCAGCGAGGCGCGCGCGCCGAGCATGATGAAAAACTGGCTGTTGGCCGAACCCGGGTCGGTCGAACGCGCCATGGAGACCACGCCTGGGCAATGGATGGCGTTCGAGGCGACACGATTACCTCTCGAATGCGGGATAAGAGCGTCGGGCTGCGTCTGAATGGGCAGGGTTTTGTAGAACCCGATGGGCCCGTCGGTTTGCGCCGCCGCCTGAACGAACGGCATGTCCAACCCACGGCGGAAAGTGAATTCCGGCTGCAGGTCAGGGAGGTTTGAAGCGCCCTCGCCGGTTCCGAACGGGTCGCCTGTCTGAGCCATGAATCCAGAAACGACACGGTGAAAGGTCAAGCCGTCATAGAACCCTGCGCGCGCCAACGTCCTGATTCGCTCGACATGAGCCGGCGCCACCTCGGGATAGAGCTCAATCACGACGCGACCGTGTACGGTGTCGATGTAGAGCGTGCTCTCCGGCTCAAGCCTGCGCCAATTGCGCGCATCAGGCGTCTGCGCCGCAGCAGTATTGAACAACGCCGCCAGCCCCAACGCGCACAGCGCGGCGGCAAAAAGTCTCTTCAAGCGCATCAAGCAACCCCGAATTTCGCCTTCAGACGCCGTTCTACTTCATCGGGCACGAATTGCGCGACATTTCCTTGCAGTCGCGCGATCTCTTTCACCAGCCGCGACGCAATGGCCTGGTGCGTCGCATCGGCCATAAGAAACACCGTTTCGATGGCAGGGTTGAGCTTTTGGTTCATCCCCACCATTGCGAATTCGTACTCGAAGTCAGCGACGGCTCGAAGTCCTCTGACGATGATTTGCGCCCCTACGCTCTCGGCGAACTTCATCAGCAATGTGTCAAAAGGTTGAACGACGATCTCGGCGGCGCCCTTTATCTTGGCGCACTGCTCCTCGACCATCTCTAACCGCTCGGGCAAACTGAACAGCGGGCCCTTATCCTCATTGATCGCCACCCCAATCACCAGCCGGTCTACCAGAGTGGCGGCACGGGCGATGATATCGATATGGCCATTGGTGGGAGGATCGAAGGTGCCGGGGTAGAGGCCGACGCGGGGTTGTTTGTTCATCTGGTGTCCTTCGGCGACAGACCTTGCAAAATCACTCCGGGTCAGCCTTTTTCCTTTTCGCAGTCACCACTTTGGGAGGACCAGACGCGCCGCCAGCTTCCTCTAATCGTTTCCGAGCGTGTTTGATGTGATCGGCAGCGGCAAGCGCCTCGGGCGGCGTTCCGCTGATGTCAATCATTGTTTGTCGCACTTTTCTACCAATCTCGTGGTGGGTGCGATTCGCCGCCGCCTTGGTGCGAATGTCGCCTCTTCGCAGGCGCTCCTCCGTTTGGGTCAAGCGAAAGAGATTGGCGGCAAGTTCGGCGCTTCCCATCCTGTCAAGTATCTGTTCCTTATCCCCGATCCCTTTCGCCCGCTTGATCCCATCTATTTTCAAGCCGTACATGCCCTTGTAGCCTTCTGTCTGGAAAACAGCGAAGTCGAGATTCGTGCGGACGCCAGAAACATGGGCTGCCGCCGCCAGACCTTTGTTCTGCTCACTAACTTCGTTACGGATCAGGATGCGACGCTGATCTTCGGTAAGCGCTTCTACACTTTGGTCGGCAATCTCTTGGCGGCGCGTCTGCTCTGTGAAATATCGCTGCGCCACCGCAACGGTGAGCTTTGACGGGTCGCCATTTTCGGCGATCAAGTATGCCGCTCGCCTGCTCAAAATAATGTTCTCGGACGGACGGCCTCCTTTGAGGTTTTTACTGGCCTCAGTAAAAACCTCGCTTGGCGTCCAAGGGGCGCTTCCATCGGCTCTTACAAAATGACCCGCAGGATCGACACCGCCATCACGACAAGAAATCCACGCCTTTTCAATTACTTTCCGGAAATTCTGCCAGTTCGCGTACGCTAAGATCACAGCCAGATCGCGCGCGAACCACAGCTCAACGCCGTCGTCAGTCACGTGTCTGGCATTCTCGAGCGCTTCTAAAAGGCTATTGATTTGCGTCTGAAATTTCTCGGCGCCAGCTGTTTGTTCTTCGGCGTCAAACGCACCTGACTGGCCAAAAGCGACCGGAAGCCTCTTGGTTGAATCCTTGTCGACTGGCTTGCTCACGCAGCGCCCTCCTCCCCACTCTCCCCACCCAGCGCTTCCAGGCGCTCGGCGGCGACGACATGCTCATCTTCGGCGACGTTGATCAGGATGACGCCCTGCGTGGCGCGACCGGCGATGCGGATTTGCTCGATCGGCGTGCGGATGAGCTGGCCTTTGTCGGTCACCAGCAGCAATTCCTCGTCTTGATGCACCGGGAACGAGGCGGTGATGCGCGCGTCGCCAGTGAGCTTGTGGGCGATCAGGCCTTTGCCGCCTCGTCCGGTGACGCGGTATTCGTAAGAGGAAGCGCGCTTGCCGAGACCGCCAGAGGTGACCGTCAGTACGAATTGCTCTTGTGTCTTCAGCCAAGCCAGCCGCTCGAATGGAACCTCGGCCGCCTCGCCCGTATCCTCGCCCGGTTCTGCTTCCTCCGCCTCCGCGCCGTCGCGCGCGCCCGCATCCCATTTGAAATAGGAACGCGCCTCGGCGGAAGTCACTTCTACGTGCTTCAACACGCCCATGCCGATGACGCTGTCGCCATCGTCCAACTTGATGCCGCGATTGCCGGTCGACGTGCGCCCCGAGAATACGCGCACTTCCGGCACCGCAAAGCGAATGCATTGCCCGTTGGCGGTAGTGAGCAGGATATCGTCATCCTCGGAGCAGATTTGCACCGACACGATGCCGTCGCCTTCGTCGGGCTTCATGGCGATCTTACCGTTGCGGTTCACCTGCACGAAATCGGAGAGCTTGTTGCGCCGCACCCCGCCCGAACGCGTAGCGAACATGACGTCGAGCTTGTCCCAATCGCGCTCGTCCTCCGGCAGCGCCATCACCGAAGTTATGGTTTCGCCCTGTTCGAGCGGAAACAAATTGACCAAAGCGCGGCCCTTAGTGCGCGGATCGCCCTGCGGCAAGCGCCAAACCTTCATCTTGTAGGCCATGCCAGCGGAGGAGAAGAACAGGATCGGCGCGTGCGTTGACGCCACGAACACCCGGGTGACGAAATCCTCGTCCTTCATGGTCATGCCTGCGCGGCCTTTGCCGCCGCGGCGTTGCGTACGGTAGAGCGCCAACGGCGTGCGCTTGACGTAACCGCCATGGGTGACGGTGACCACCATATCCTCGCGCGGGATCAGCGCCTCGTCGTCGATCTCGCCTTCGGACTCTGAAATAGGCGTGCGGCGTGGAACGCCAAAGGCGTCCTTCACCTCCACCATTTCGGTGCGGATAATATCGAGAATGCGTTCGCGCGAGCCAAGAATCGCGAGCAATTCCTTGATCTCCTCCGCAATCTCGTTGGCGGCCTTGGCGATATCCTCGCGGCCTAGCCCGGTGAGGCGTTGCAGGCGCAGTTCGAGAATGGCGCGGGCCTGCTCATCGGAGAGCCGCAGCGTGCCGCCGTCGAGCACCTGCGTGCGTGGGTCGGCGATCAGATTGATCAGCGGCAGCATGTCGGCCACCGGCCAGGCGCGCGCCATCAAAGCCTCGCGCGCTTCGGCGGGATCGGCGGCGGCGCGGATGACGCGGATCACTTCGTCGATATTGGCGACCGCTATGGCGAGGCCCACCGTCTCGTGTCCGCGCTTGCGCGCTTTCGCCAAGCGGAACTTGGTGCGCCGCGTGATCACCTGCTCGCGGAAGGCGAGGAAGGCGGTCAGCATCGCGCGCAGGCCCATCTGTTCGGGCCGCCCGTTGTTCAGCGCCAGCATGTTGACGCCAAACGAGGTCTGCAACTGGGTGAATCGGTAAATCTGATTGATCACCACGTCGGCGACAACATCGCGTTTGACTTCAATCACCAGTCGGATGCCGAGGCGATTGGATTCATCGCGCACCTCGGCCACGCCTTCGACCTTCTTTTCGCGCACCAATTCGCCGATGCGCTCATAGACGCTGGCCTTGTTCACCTGGAACGGGCACTCATAGAACACGATCGCCTCGCGACCGCGGATGGTTTCCATCTTGTAGCGCGCGCGCGTGACCACCGAGCCGCGGCCAGTGGTCAGCGCCATGCGGGCAGCAGTGCGACCAAGGATTTCGCAACCAGTCGGGAAATCCGGGCCGGGCACAATATCCAGCAGTTCAAGATCGGACATGTCGGGATTGTTCATCAGCGCGATCGCCGCATCGATCACTTCGGAAAGATTGTGCGGGGGAATGTTGGTGGCCATACCGACGGCGATGCCGCCGCCGCCATTGACAAGAAGATTGGGATAGCGCGCCGGCAACACCGTCGGCTCTTGGCGCTCGCCGTCATAATTGGCCTGGAAATTGACCGTGTCTTCCTCAATGTCGGAGAGCAGGAAAGTAGCCGGCTTCGCCAACCTGCTTTCTGTGTAGCGCATCGCGGCTGGCGGATCGCCGTCGATAGAGCCGAAATTGCCTTGCCCATCGATGAGCGGCAGGCCCATCGAAAATTCCTGCGCCATACGCACCAGGGCTTCATAGATCGCCAGATCGCCGTGCGGGTGATAACGACCCATAACTTCGCCAACCGTGTTGGCGGACTTGCGGTACTTCTTGTCAGCCGTGTTGCCGGCCTCGTGCATGCCGTACAGGATTCGCCGGTGCACGGGTTTGAGCCCGTCGCGCACATCCGGCAGCGCACGGCTCACAATCACGCTCATCGCGTAATCGAGATAAGATCGCTTCAGCTCATCCTCGATGGTGATGAGCGAAACGCCTTTCGGAAGGGTGGGCCCGCCTGGATCGGCGGGATCGGACGTGTCTGACACGGGATCGCCGGATTAAATCTTGGTTGGAAAGTAGGAAAACGACGAGAAACCTCGCCCTCGAATCCATGCCACGCTAGCATCCAGATGCGGTTCCAGCAAACCGAGGAGAATCCCGATGCGCCACGCCCCCGCACTTGTTTCCATTGCCGTTTTGGGCGGCTGCGCGATGCTGGGGTTAGATGATCGAGACCCCCAGCCGCCGCCCGCTCCGCCGCCACAAACAACCTGGGTCGTGGGCCTGGATGGAAGCGCGATTGGTCAGGCGACTTTCGTCGAGGGCAATGGCGGCGTGTTGATTCGACTGGAGATTTCCCAAGGCGCGCTGACCCCGGGTTGGCATGGCCTGCATCTGCACCAAAGCGGGGACTGCACCGATGCAGCGCAGAATTTCCAAGCGGCCGGCGCGCATGCCGCCCATCCCCAAGCGCCTCCCCAGCACGGCCTGCTCAATCCGACAATGCCCGAAGCCGGGGATCTGCCGAACCTGTTCGCCTCACCGACGGGCCCGATCGGCAGCGAGTTCTTTTCCCAACGGCTCACTTTGCATGCGCCGGCCATCGATGGGCGCGAGCCGCTGCTCGATCGCGACGGCTCCGCACTCATCATTCACGCCAGCCCCGACGACCATGTCACCCAGCCCGCTGGCGGGGCAGGCGCGCGCGTGGCTTGCGCGGCGTTGCCGGCGCGGCCCTGAAGATTGCCGCCGTCGCAGACGCGGGCTACACCGCCGCTCGGCGCAGGGACATGGCGGCGTTGCGGGTCACAGGGGGAAAACATGAAGCGATTTCTTGCAGCAGGCGCGGCGTTCTCTTGCCTCGCCTCCGCTCCCATGGTCAGCGCCCAAACAGCCGGCGTTCCGCTCAGCGTGCGCACCGGCGATGTTTACACCATCAGCCTTGAGCAGACGCAATCGTCGGGCCGCGACGAGCCGGGCCTCAACGGCGGTTTTTCGCAGGTTGTTGAGCTCCGCATTGTCGACGCCGAACGCCGCATCTGGCGCTACACGCCGGTGAGCATGAGTTTCAATTTTCCAGATGACGCTGCAGCCGAAAGCCCGTTGGGAAAAATCGATTGGGCGACGGTGAACGAGGGACTGTCGGCGCTTTTGCGCATCGCCACGGATGTCGGCTATGAGTGCCAAGTCAACGAGTCCGGCGCTTGCGTTGAGCTGACCAATTGGCCGCTGTGGCGTGATCGCGCCGAAAATTTGGTGTTGATGTTCGACGCCTTCGCGCGCGCTGCGCCGTCTCCGCCGCCGGCCGAAATAATGGCTGAAGAACCCGCGCTTGAGGAGAAGCCAGACGGCACGGGCGCCGCCGAGGAAGACTTCGCAGCTGAGGCGGAAGCCGCGCCAGCTCCCCCGCCGGTCGATTGGGCGACGTTGCGGGGACCTTTGTTGCGTGGCATCGCGCGCTTGCTTGACGGCGTCGACGCGCGCGACGCCGCCGCTGGCATGTGGTCCATGCAGCCGCCGCCCTCATTCCAGGGACGGACTCTGGTCCGCCGCCAGCCCGTCGAAATTACCGAAGAAGTGGAAATGCCCTACGGCGCGGCGCCGCTGCGATTTACCGGGAGGCTTCGCCTGGAGCGGATCGACCGGGCCAGCAACACCGCGATCATCTCACGCAACGTCGCGCTCGACTACCCGGCCGCGCGCGCTTCACTTCAAACTATCGCGCAATTCATCACCAGCAACGTGATCGATCCAGTTGCGGCCGCCTCACCTTCCGGCGCCGAAGCAGCGCCGAGCGGCGAGGCGCTGTTGGGCATGTTGCGCTCGCTGCTCGACACCGTGGATTTCCGCTACCAGGAAACCGGCACGGGCGTCGTCGACCTCGCCACCGGCATGGTGCGCGAGACGACCACCGATTTCGTGATCAGCGTGGCGCCCAAGGACGGCGAAGGCGAACCCTTCGAGATGAGCGGGCGGACGATTATGCGGGTGACGCCAGGCGCGCCGAACGTGCCGCGCCTGCCACGCGGCTGAGGCGGCGTAAACTTGGACCGCCGGCGTCCTCGCCGGCGTGCGCGAACCTCTCCAAGTTGGAGCGCGCGGCTCCGCCGCGCATGCGGCGCGGAGCGCCGCGCTCCCTGCTTGTAGAACAAGCGCCGTGCCGGCGAGGACGCCGGCGGTCCAAGTTTACGGCTCCAGGTTTGCACCTGCCCGCCAGCACCCCGCGTTCCCTTTAATCCCACCAGAAACGCCACCAATCGTCGGCGATGAGCGAGGCGCCGAGTTCCGCCAATGTGAAATCATTCAACGCGTCGGAACAGAATAGGTAATGCTCCCAAGCTAGCGCCAACGCCTCTTCGCGCGAGGCAGGGCAGATTTCGGCGCGCAGGTTCATTGTATCGTGCGAGAAACCGACCAACTCGGCCCCATAGCGTTCTCTCCATGAGCGCAGCGCCGACACCATCACCGCAGCCTCTGGACACATATTCCAGCCGCCAGCGCGCAAGAACGCCGGCGCTGCGGTCCAGTCGTCGGTGGGCAGGACGGCAATGTGCACGCGCGGCCAGGGCTCGCCGCTCCAATGGTAGGCAAGGCTGAGCCCGGGGCCATCGGGCGCCTCGTCGGGCCACTCGCCAACCGGGGGGCCCTGCTCGAAATCCACGAGCCCGGGGTTGCGCCGCCGCCACATTTGGCGTTCGCGCTCCTTCGCCGCGCGGAACCCCTCGGGGAAGCTAAGCTCCGAGGCACGATCCAGGATGAGTTGGATCGAAGGATGCTCCACCAGCCCTCGCGACATGATCTCATCGACCAGGGTGAATTCCGAGGGGCCCCCGAGGATTATCGGCACGCCCTTCTTGCGCGCCTTCAAATCCTCGAACGCCGCGAGCGCGTCATCGCCGGATGTGATCACAAGCGGGTACGAGAAGCGCCGCAGCGCCAGCTCGTACTCCGCACGCGTTCGGATTTCGAATTCGTCCACGAACGAATTCTAGATCAGAATGGGATTTCGTCGTCTAGATCGGCGTTGAAGCTTTCCCGAGGTCCTTCAGCAGCGCGTTTGCCGCCGGCCTTGGAGGTGAAGCCGCCGCCGCCCTCATCTTCATAAGAGCGCCCGCCGCCTTCGCCCTTGCCGTCCAACATCGTGAGTTCGCCGCGGTATTTTTGCAGCACCACTTCGGTGGAGTATTTCTCCGCGCCCGCCTGGTCAGTCCATTTGCGGGTCTGCAATTGCCCCTCGATGTAAACCTTGGCGCCCTTCTTCAGATATTGCTCGGCCACCTTGGCGATGTTTTCGTTGAAGATAACCACCCGGTGCCACTCGGTTTTTTCCTTGCGCTCGCCACTTTGCTTGTCGCGCCAGTTTTCCGACGTGGCCACGCTCAGATTGACCACCGGCTCGCCAGAATTGAGCCGCCGCACTTCCGGGTCCTTGCCCAGATTGCCGACCAAAATCACCTTGTTCACACTGCCAGCCATCGCCGACCTCCTGTTTCCTGCGCTTACTCGATGGTGAGGCGATCAGACCGGCGGGCCGGCCCAATGTTCTCTCTATGTTCTATACGCCGACTCGGGAGATTGGTAAAGAGGGTGTAAATCCGATTGTTCTCTTTTTGTTCTTGACAGCGGGCGCCGGCCGCGTCCAGCCTTGAACGCTATTCCGCCTGTCCCAAGGAATAACGTGCCGACCGCATTTCAGATCGGGCCGTATCGGCTGTTCTTTTTTTCGGCGGACGGCGCCGAGCCGCCCCACATTCACGTTGAGCGCGACGCGGGTATAGCCAAATATTGGTTGGCTCCGGTTCGACTGGCCGGGAGCCGCGGCTTTGGCGCGGCGGCTTTGGCGCGGCGGAGTTGCGAAAGCTGGAGCGTATCGTGGGTGAGAATGAGGCGCGCCTCTTGGAGGAGTGGAATGAGTATTTCGACTGATCTCGCGCCCATGCAGGCAATCGGCGTCGGCTGCAACGACGACACTTTGATTGTTGCGCTGAGCGACGAGCGCTCCATATCCGCGCCGCTCGCTTGGTTTCCGAGACTCCTGAACGCCAGCGCCGAGGAGCGCGGAGACTGGCGGCTCATTGGCGGCGGCACGGGCGTGCATTGGCCGCAGATCGACGAAGACATCAGCGTGGAAAATCTAATCGCAGGGAGGCCCTCGGCCGAGAAGCCCGAGTCGCTTGCACGCTGGCTCGCGTCTCGCGGCCGGTGACCCCGGGAATGTCGCAGAAAGCGCCTACCCTGTTTCTCGGCCACGGTTCGCCGATGAACGCTATCGAGGACACGCCATCCTCGCGTGGCTGGCGTGAGCTTGCGGGTGCGTTCGCGAGGCCGCGGGCAATCGTTTGTGTCTCAGCACACTGGATCACCGAGGGGGTGCGCGTCACCGCCATGGAGCGCCCGCGCACGATCCACGATTTTGGCGGCTTTCCTCCAGAGCTGTTTGCCGTGCAATACCCCGCCCCTGGCGATCCTGTCCTGGCGGCTGACATCGTAGCGCGCCTTTCTGCTTATGGCGCCGAGCCTGATCTGCGCTGGGGGCTCGATCACGGAACCTGGAGCGTGCTAGCGCACATGTACCCGCAAGCAGATGTCCCGGTGTTGCAAGTGAGCCTCGATGCGCGCCGGACGCCGGATGAGCATTACGCCATCGGCCAGGCGCTGGCGTCCTTGCGTTACGAAAACGTCTTGATCGTCGGCTCCGGCGACATCGTTCACAATCTGCGCGCCTTCTTCCACCGCGGCGCGTCCAATAACGGCGAAGCGGAAAAAGCGTTCGACGACGACATCGTCTCCGCTATCGAGTCGGACGATCATCGGGCCGTGTTGGATTATCGAAACTACCCTCACGCAGCACACGCTGCGCCCGATTGGGATCATTTCTTCCCCTTGTTCTATACTCTCGCGGCGCGCGACGAGGGTGAACGCGCACACGTATTCAACCGCCACTTCTTCCCAGGAATTTCGATGACCTGCATCGCCTTCGGCGCTCATCCATGAGCGACGGCTTCACCAAGTTCGCGATCGCCGGCCTCGCGGTCGCTGCCGCGGCGGCCGGCGCCTCGCTCGCAGTCGGAGGGGAGGCGGCAGGACAAGGCGCCACCTTAGCTGCCGGCATTATCCTGGCTGTAGGCGACATTGCAGCGGCGTTGTGGGTCGCCGGCGCTTCAAGGCGGCGCGGGAACATTTTGGCCTGGGCTCGGCTTGGCCTGGTCGCCGCCGCCGTCACCTACATCGCGCTGTACGCCATCGTCACCCCCGCGCTCGCTTATGCGCTGACGGACGGCGCGTCATCCTGGCGCACCTTTGGCATTCTTGGCTTGGCGTCCGCGTTTGGCCTGGCGCTCCTGTGGCTGTCGCTCCGGTTTGCATGGCGACGGTTTGCACCGAAGCCGGGCGCGCCATGAAGGACGGGCTCACCCATATCCGCGTCCGCGGCGCGCGCGAGCACAATCTCAAAGGCGTCAACGTCGACATTCCGCGCAATGAGCTTGTGGTGATCACCGGCCTTTCTGGCAGCGGCAAATCTTCGCTCGCGTTCGACACCATCTACGCCGAAGGCCAGCGCCGATACGTGGAGAGCTTGTCGGCATACGCGCGTCAATTCCTGGAATTGATGCAGAAGCCCGACGTCGATTCCATCGAGGGCCTGTCGCCCGCGATTTCCATCGAGCAGAAAACCACCTCGCGCAACCCGCGCTCCACCGTCGGCACCGTCACTGAGATTTACGATTATATGCGCCTCCTGTGGGCGCGCGTCGGCGTGCCTTACTCGCCCGCCACCGGCTTGCCGATTGAAGCCATGCAAGTCGCGCAGATGGTCGACCGCATCATGGCGCTGCCGGAGGGGACGCGGCTCTATCTGCTTGCGCCGATCGTGCGCGACCGTAAGGGCGAATACCGCAAGGAAATGGCGGAGCTTTTGAAGAAAGGCTACCAGCGCGCCAAGATCGATGGCGAGTTCCACGAACTCTCAGAGCCCCCGACGCTCGATAAGAAGCTGAAACACGACATCGAAGTCGTGATCGACCGCGTTGCGGTGAAAGCAGGTCTGGAAACGCGACTGGCGGATTCGCTCGAGCAAGCGCTGAAACTGGCCGATGGCATTGCCTATGCGGAGTTTGCCGACGGCAAGAAAGAGCGCCTGATTTTCTCTCAGAAATTCGCCTGCCCCGTTTCCGGCTTTACTATCCCCGAAATAGAGCCGCGACTTTTCTCGTTCAACAATCCCGCCGGCGCCTGCCCGACTTGCGACGGCCTTGGCGTGCAACTCAAATTCGATGCTGCGCTGGTTGTGCCCGAGCCATCGAAATCGCTGAAAGACGGCGCCGTGGCGCCATGGGCCAAGGGACCTTCCCCGCTTTACGCGCAAACGCTCGAGGCGCTAGCGAAGCACTTCAAGGCGAAGGCCACCGGCCCATGGAAAGAGCTCCCGAAGGCGCTACGCGACGCCATCCTTCACGGGACCGACGATCCCATCAAGTTCGTCTATGACGACGGCGTGCGCCGCTACGAAACCACCAAGAATTTCGAGGGCGTGCTGCCGAACCTGGAGCGCCGCTGGAAGGAAACCGACAGCGCCTGGGTGCGCGAGGAACTCGCAAAATATCAATCCGAGGCGCCGTGCCCAACATGTGCCGGCAAACGCCTCAAGCCGGAGGCGCTGGCGGTGCGCGTGGGCGGCAGCGACATCGCCGTAGCCTCCACGCTCTCGATCCGCGCTGCGCGTGACTGGTTCGATGGGCTCAACAAGACGCTCACGCCAAAGCAGCGCGAAATCGCCGTTCGCATTCTCAAAGAGATCAACGACCGCCTGCGCTTCCTGGTGGATGTCGGCCTCGATTACCTCTCGTTAGGGCGCGCATCGGGCACATTGTCCGGCGGAGAAAGCCAGCGCATCCGGCTCGCGTCGCAAATCGGCTCAGGATTGACGGGTGTACTCTACGTGTTGGACGAGCCCTCGATCGGCCTGCACCAACGCGACAATACGCGGCTTCTGGAAACGCTCAAACGATTGCGCGATCTTGGCAATTCAGTGCTTGTTGTGGAGCATGACGAGGAAGCCATTCTCGCCGCCGACTACGTGATCGATATGGGGCCGGCCGCGGGCGTCCATGGCGGTCGCATCATCGCCGAAGGCGTCGCCGGGGCGATTCAGAAAAACAAAGACAGCATCACCGGCGCTTATCTCACCGGCGCGCGCGAGATCGCGATCCCGGAAAAGCGCCGCCGCCTCATCAAGAACCGCTCGCTTACGATCAAGGGCGCGCGCGCCAACAATTTACGGAACCTCGACGCCGAAATCCCCCTTGGCGTGTTCACTTGCGTCACGGGCGTATCCGGCGGCGGCAAATCTACGTTAGTTGTCGAGACGTTGTACAAAGCGGTGGCGCGGCATTGGCACGGCGCGAGCGACGTTCCTGCCGAGCACGATGCGATCCTCGGCCTCGAACACATCGACAAGATCATCGACATCGATCAATCGCCGATAGGGCGCACGCCGCGCTCCAACCCCGCCACCTATACCGGCGCGTTCACGCCGATTCGCGACTGGTTTGCGGGCCTGCCGGAATCCAAGGCGCGCGGCTATGGCCCAGGCCGGTTCTCGTTCAACGTCAAGGGCGGGCGCTGCGAGGCTTGCCAGGGCGACGGCGTCATCAAGATCGAGATGCACTTCCTGCCCGACGTCTACGTCACCTGCGACGCCTGCAAAGGCAAGCGCTACAATCGCGAGACGCTTGAGGTGCTGTACAAGGGCAAATCGATTTCCGACGTGCTCGACATGACCGTTGAGGAAGGCGCCAACCTCTTCGCCGCGGTTCCCAGCATTCGCGAAAAACTGGAGACGCTGAAGCGCGTGGGCCTCGGCTATGTGCATATCGGCCAGCAGGCGACGACGCTCTCAGGCGGCGAGGCCCAGCGCGTAAAGCTTTCCAAGGAACTTTCCAAACGCGCGACCGGAAGGACGCTCTATATTCTCGACGAACCCACCACCGGTCTGCATTTCGAGGACGTGAAGAAGCTGCTCGAGGTGCTGCACGAACTGGTCGACAATGGCAATTCCGTACTGGTGATCGAGCACAATCTCGACGTCATCAAGACCGCCGACTGGGTGCTCGACCTCGGCCCCGAGGGCGGCGACGGCGGCGGACGCATCGTTGCGCAGGGCACGCCGGAGGATGTGGCAAAGGTGAAGGCGAGCCACACTGGGCGCTATCTCGCGGAAGCGCTGAAGCGGCATGGAGAGCGCAAAAAAGTTGGGACGCCGGCCTCAGAACTCAAGCCCGCACGAAAGCCGGCCAAGAAACGCGCAACCGGATAGTGGATGTCGGCGCGGCGTTTGCCGGGCGAAGCGAACTCGAGAAACGTTCAGCGCCTTGGCTACCCCGCGCTCTCCGGCTCGATCTTGCCTTCTTCCAAAGCTGCGACCGCCGCGCGCGCGTTGACGCCGAACAACGTCACGTAGAACACCATGGCGATCAGGAGCGACACAAGCTGAATGCCAATGTAAACAGCCAGAGCGCCCGGCGCCGAAAGTGCGGCCTCGATCGCTTCATTGACCGCCATCGACATAGCCATTGGATCGTCGCGTGCCGCCATGATGTCGGCGAGATGGGGCCCCAGCGCCCAATACATCCATCCCCCTGAAACCGCGCACGCGAGCAGGAGGTAGATCAACCAGAGGAGAAGGAATGAACCAAACAGAGCCCAGAAGCGGTCGTGCGACACCTTCCATGCGTCGAAGAAGGCGAACCTGCGCTCGGCGATTGCGGTCGCTGCAGCGGGCGCCAAACGGACGCCCAACACAATTGGCGTCAACACAGCCAAGATCGGAACAGCGATGATGAGCAGGGAGTCGCCGACCATCGCTCGGAACAGGCCTGCGAACACAGATATCGCAATGAACCCCAAGAAAAACGCTAAGAACCACACCCAATAGATGCCATAGACCCGCCACGTGTCGTCATCCAGCGCTAACCCGAACAATCCCTTAGTCTCGCCGCGAACCATCCAGCGTAAGCAGCCTGCTTCGAACGCCGCCAATAGAATGAAGAGGCTGAAAAGAAGGATCAGGTAGCCGAGCATTGACCAGGCTATATTGCCAGGCGACATGATGGCGGCGATGGCTTCGGGATCGTCTTGAAGAAGCCCCGCAAGGTCGCCACTAGAGCCGAAGATCGCCCAGACTATCCCCGCGAAGACCGCATAGAGCGCGATCAATATCACAACAAAGGCGATGCTGGTCTTCAGCAGCACGCCGTTTTGTTCGCGCTTGCGAAACGCGAAAAAGGTCGCCTTTAGCGGTTCGGCCATTCTCGTCCCTCCGCTGTCTGACATGCACCCAGATCGCACGCGGGATCAATCGCACTCGCGCCTTTGGCCCTGGAAAATAGTAAGCCCTGCCGGCCCGCCCAGTATCTCGATCGTGAGCCGGTCGCCGTGGCGATCGATGAAGGCGCGCCCGCCTTCAAGTGAGCCGCTCTCGCCCTCGGCCACCGCCCAGCATAGGGTTGGCGCGCCATTAGATCCGAGTTCGCAGAATTCCTGGCCTTTGCCACCGTCTCCCAGCCGATACCGGGTCGACGCGCCGATCCGCGGGTCGTTGCGCACGCCGAGCATGGCCTCAGGCTGCGCCGGATCCGGGGTCCAACGCATGACCGCCTCGCCAGGGGCCGCAGAAACCCAGCACCCTGCAAGACGCTCGGCCGGCGTCGCGGCCGGCATTGTCGCGCAGGCCACTAGAGCAAGACAGGCAAGGACAGTTCTCATGGCGCCGGCAGCTCCCCTGTGTGTTCAAGTTCGACCGGTCCTGTCATCAACACTCGATCGTCTCCTGCGCGCCACTCAATCTCAAGTGATCCGCCGTCCAAAATCACTTCAGCGCGGCGCCCGCAATGGCCCTGCCGATGCGCAGCGACGAGGGCGGCGCAAGCGCCGGTGCCGCAGGCCTGCGTCTCCCCAACCCCGCGCTCCCAAACCCGCAGGCGGATGCGATCGGGCGCTTGAACCTCGGCGAAACCGACATTCGCGCGTTCGGGGAAAAGCGGGTCGTACTCCACCTGCGGCCCAACGCTGGCCACCGGCGCCGCGTTCGCTTCGGGGACAAAGAACACGACATGGGGATTGCCCATGTTTACCGCACCGGGCTCGCTGAGCCCAGCCATGGAATACTCAAGCCGCGCGGTGTCCATCGCCCGAGCCAGCGGAATTTCCTCCCAGCGCAGCAGCGGCGAACCCATATCGACGCTAATCAGGCGCTCGCCGACGCGCTGAGCGTAGAGCAGGCCGGCGCCGGTCTCGATGCGCCGCGAAGCGGCCCCGCCTTCCTCCAGCAGCAGCCAGGCGACGCAGCGCGTAGCATTGCCGCAAGCGTCGACCTCGCCGCCATCGGCGTTCCAGATACGCATATAGGCGTCGCCGCGGATGGAGCGCTCAACCGCGATCACCTGGTCGCAACCAAGGCCGGACTTCCGATCGGCGATGGCGCGCGCCTGTGTAGGCGACAGCGGCAAGCTCCCCCGCGACCGCGCGTCAATGATGACAAAATCATTGCCGCAACCGTTCATCTTGAAATAGCGCATCGGCGGGATTCTAGTCGGCTTCGCCCAAAAACGCACCCCCTGGAGCGCCGGCCCTTCCCAGCCGGCCCCGCTTCTGCTTGGTTGCCCAATCAGAGGGGAATCCCATGCGCTTTGTCACTTTCGCCGCTGCCGGACTGGCGGCGCTTGTTCTGGGGTCGTGCAGCACCATGCAATCCTTCATGCCCTCGCAACCTGACCCATATCTTTGGCTCGAGGAGGTCGAAGGCGAGCGCGCGTTGGCCTGGGTGCGCGAGCAGAACGCGCAATCGCTGGCGCAGCTGCAGGGCGATGCCCGCTACGCATCGCTGCACGCTGACGCGCTCGCCATCGCCAACAATCGCGACCGGCTACCGACCGGTGAGGTGCGCGAGGGCTTCTATTACAATTTCTGGCAGGACGAGACCCATGTGCGCGGCATCTGGCGGCGCTCGCCGTTACGCGCGTACGCCGCTGGCGCACCGGTCTGGGAAACGCTGCTGGACGTGGACGCGCTCGCCGCCGCGGAAAATGCCAATTGGGTGTTCAAAGGCGCCAATTGCCTTGAGGGTTCGACGCGCTGCATGATTTCGCTGTCCAATGGCGGCAAAGACGCGTCCACCGAACGCGAGTACGACATCGCTGCGCGTTCGTTCGTGCGAGACGGCTTTGTGGTCCCCGAAGCGAAGTCTTCCGTCGCCTGGCTTGACCAGGACAATTTGATCGTCGGCACGGATTGGGGTCCGGGCACGATGACGGAATCCGGCTACGCCTACGTGCTCAAACGCTGGACCCGGGGAACCCCACTCGCCAGCGCCGCCGAAATCATACGCGGCCAGAACACCGATGTCGGCGTGTTCGCCGGCATACTCGAGGACGTCGACGGCACGCGCATCGCGGTCGGCTATGAGAGCGACACCTTCTTTGAGTCCACGTTCTGGCGCCTTGGCGGCGAGGCGCCCCAGCGCATCAATCTGCCAACAAAAGCAACCATTCAAGGCCTCTACAAGGGCCACCTGATCGCTACATTGGAGCAAGATTGGGCCCCGCCCGGCACCGCCGCCGCCGCGCCGTCCATTTCATCGGGCTCGCTCATCGCGATCACGCTCGACACCGCAACCAGCGCCGCGCCGCAAGTTGCGATTCTGCATTCTCCGAGCGTACGTCAATCGATCGAAGCGGTGGCTATCACGCGCGACGCCATCCTGGTCGCCGGCTACGAGAATGTGCGCGGACGCATGTTGCGCTTTTCGTATGACGGCCGCGCCTGGGTGGAGGGCCAAGTGAACCTGCCAGCCACCGGCTCAATCTCCTTCGCGGGTTCCTCGGCCACGGAGCAGATCGCCTTCGCGGTGTACGAAGATTATTTGACACCAGACACGCTCTACGCACTTGACGAGCGCGCCACGCGCGCGCGCGCCGTCCGCTCCTTGCCGGCTTTGTTCGACGCGCAGAATTTTGTCGCCGAGCAATTCGAGGCGACGAGCCGCGACGGTACGCGCGTGCCCTATTTCGTCGTCCACCGCCGCGACATAGCGCTCAACGGCGAAAACCCGACCCTGCTTTGGGCCTACGGTGGATTCCAGGTTTCCTACCCGCCGAATTACAGTCCCTATGTAGGCAAGATGTGGCTTGAACGCGGCGGCGTTTATGTGCTCGCCAACATCCGCGGCGGCGGCGAGTTCGGGCCAGCATGGCACCAAGCCGGGCTACGCACCAATCGCCAAGTGATCTACGACGATTTCTTCGCCGTTGAGCAGGATCTGGTCGCGCGCCGCATCACCAGCCCGCGAAGGTTGGGCATCATGGGCGGCTCCAATGGCGGCTTATTGATGGGGGTTATGCTCAACCAGCATCCGGAGATGATCAACGCCGCGGTAGTGCAGGTGCCGCTGCTCGACATGATGCGCTTCGACCAATTGCTCGCCGGCGCCTCCTGGGTCGATGAATACGGCTCACCCTCCAACCCGCGCGAACGGCGCTTCTTGCGCTCCATCTCTCCATATCAAAACCTAAGTGCCCGGCCGGACTTCCCGCTGCCGTTCGTGCTCACCTCCACCAAGGACGACCGCGTCCATCCTGGTCACGCGCGCAAATATGTGGCGCGGATGCGCGAGCTAGGGATGCCGGTGCTTTATTATGAAAACATAGACGGCGGCCATGCGGCGGCGGCGAATTTGAATGAAGCCGCACGCCGCCGCGCACTGGAGTACACTTATTTGATGCAGCGCCTGATGGATTAGCGCAAATTCAGAAACACCACCCATCCCCGGATGAATGCGCAGCATTCAGTCCGGGGCCCATAATCACGAACCGATTGGGTTTATAGGTCCCGGACTTCGCCGGAGTTCACGCTCGGGCCGGCTGAAGGGCGGACCCGGGGGGGCAAATCCGGGACTGGGTGCTGAGGTAATTCAACCTGAAGAGAACGCGCTCTAGTGTCCCGGATTTGAAGTTCGCACAGTCATTTGGATCGCGCGCGATGCGAACTTCAAATCCATCAGGGACACTAGAATCAATAGGTTATAGTGTGGCTGATGAATCTGAAATTCGCTCAGCGCTTGCCATCATGATCTTGCGAATTTCAGATTCGCCACACTAGCGTGCGCACTGAAACTCACCCCCCATGACCAACTACGGTGAGCGGAGACATCGCCGCCGTGGAGTAAGCAGCAGGAGGCCACGTCAGCCTAAGCTTGTCGAAGGCCGCAGAGGTGTTGGAACGCGTCGCGAGACAGACTCAAGGGCAGCCCATCAAATCCCCGCGTACCATTCGTAGCCGGTGCGGTCCTCCCAATAGCCGCCCTTGCCGCCGCGTATGTTGGCAAAACTCTCCACCGCTTCGATGCGCATGATGTACTTTGCTTGCTTATAGCCGAGCTGGCGCTCCACCCGCAGCCGAATGGGCGCGCCGTTCTCGATCGGCAAAGGCTCGTCGTTGAGTTCGTAAGCGAGGATGGTCTGCTCGTGATAGGCGTCGATCAGGTCGATGCTTTCGTAGTAGAGCGGCCTGGCTGGGTTATCTTCGGTATTGTCGGCGCAATAGAACACGAGATAGCGCGCTTCCAGTTTCAATTGCGCGCGATCGATCAACGGGCCGAGCCTCGCGCCGGTCCATTTGCCGATGGCGCTCCAGCCCTCGACGCAATCGTGACGCGTGATCTGCGTGCGCGCGGAGGCGGCCCGGATTTCCTCGAGCGAGAGTTCGTATGGATTTTCGACCAGGCCGCCGATCTGCAGCCGCCAATCCCTGAACCCGTTGGCCGCAAGCGCGCGATAGGCTGGGTCCAGAGGGTTCTTGGAACCGTTGGCGCGAAATTTCGGCGCGATGTCGCTACTCGAATATTCCCGCGCCAGCGTACGCCGGTTCATGAACAGACGCTGCACGCTCATGCTCAGGCTTTCGCCAAGCCTCAATCCATTGCGCACCGTCGGCGCGCGGGTGACGGAATCGCATGCGCCAACCGCAAGCGCCCCGGCCCCGGCGAACGCGCGTGCAAACCAATTGCGTCGATTCAGGTCCATCACGAGGCCTCCGCTGGCGTTGCCTTTGGCGCATCGACCGGGGCATCCGGCGCCCGCTCCACGACGTAACGCCCAGTAATCATCGACACGATGTTGTTCTTGAACCCCGACACGATCACCAGCGTAACATGAACGAATATGAACAACACGATTGCAACCGCACACAGGAAGTGAACGGTGCGCGCCGATTGTCTTCCGCCGAAGAAATCCAGCACCCAAGGTGCGATCGCGTCGAAGGCGGGCGACATCGCCAACCCCGACAACACCACAAGCGGCAGCAATCCGAAAATGATGGCCAGATAGGTAAGCTGCTGGATCACATTGTAGCGGCGCTCGTGCGGAAAGTGGAACTTTGCGTGTTCCTTGGCCACTTCAACGATGGCGCCCCATTCGGCGCGCGTGGGCACAAGGTCGCGCGCGAAATGCTTGCGCCAGATTCCGTAGCCCAGATACGCCGCGCCATTGATCACCAGCACCCAGGCGAAGAAGAAGTGATAATTGCGCCCGGTCGCCAGATCCCGCATCGTAGGCAATGTCGGCAGGTGCTGCAGCCAAGTGGACACGCGCAGCCACGGGTCGGCGAAATCGGATTGGCTGCCCCAATAGAGCGCGGGGTGAGCCTTAAGAATGTTAAGCCCGCTCAGGATCAGCACGAATACGCACAGCGCGTTGATCCAGTGCGTGACCCGCACAAGCCCCGCGTGCCGATATACCGAAATACGGCCTCCCGGCGCTGGGATGTCGTCGTGCGTGCGCATGTCTGCTCCCCTGACGGAGTTCCCTAGGCGCTTACGTCCCGACGGGGAAGGAGGTTGCACCCGGTCGGGCGAAACCCTGGCGCAAACGGGCTCAGACCCCGCCCGCCACAGGCACAAGCGCTCCGGTCACAGCGCGGGCTTCCTCACTCGCCAGGAACAGGATCACGGCCGCCAGATCGCGGGGCGCGACCCATTTGGAGAAGTCAGCGCCGGGCATGTCGGCGCGATTGGCGGGCGTGTCGATGATGGAAGGCAGCACCGCGTTCACGCCGACCACGCCTTTGTGTTCTTCGGCCAGGCTTTCGGTCAATTTCAGCACGCCGGCTTTCGAGGCCGCATAGGCGCCCATGCCGGCGCCGGCTTTCATCGCTCCCAGCGCGCCGACATTGACGATGCGACCGCGGCTCTCGATCAGGTGCGGCAGCGCCGCTTTGCACGCCGTGGCGGCGGTTTTCAGATTGATGCGATAGAGCGCGTCCCACGCATCGAGATCGCCATCGGCCAATGTCTGCCAGCGAAAACCGCCGGCTATGTTGAGCAGGGCGTCAAGGCGGCCAGTCTTTGCTTTGATCTGGTCCATCGCCGCGCGCGCAGCGGCAAGGTCAGTCAG
>CADEEA010000028.1 GCA_902826245.1 uncultured Alphaproteobacteria bacterium
TCATCGAACTCCCGCCTCTGTAGCGTATGGCCCTCCGGGTTCTGTTCAACGCCTCACGGTTTCGCCGGTTGTACAAGACAGACCGCGCGGGGCGCGCATTGCGCGCCACCCCCACTACCCATTTGAGCTCACGCGCTATGCGCGCCCCGCTCTCCCAATCTTCGGATTGGATGGAAATGCAAATGAACCCGGAAACGCGAGTGCGTTGTCCGGCGCAAGGCGCGTCCCCTTCTCCGCAAGGGAGAAGGAGTCAGCGCGCCACGATTGAGAACCCCAGCTCCGCCAATCCCTCCACCCCGCATGACACCCGGTCGCCAGGCATGAGCGGCCCGACGCCCGCTGGCGTGCCGGTGAAGATCAAGTCACCGCGCTTGAGTTCCCAGGAGCGCGACAGAAACGCAATGATCTCAGCCGCGCTCCAGATCGTGCTGGCGAGATCGTCGTCCTGCTTCACCGCGCCGTTGACTGACAGCCATATGCGCCCCGCATTCCTGTGGCCGCAATCTCGTGTCGGCGTCAGCGCGCCAATCGGCGCTGAATTGTCGAACCCCTTGGCGGCGTCCCACGGCGCGCCGGCCTTCTTCGCCTCCGCTTGGCGGTCGCGGCGGGTTAGATCCACGCCAACCGCATAGCCCCAGATGCATTCGAGCGCGGCGTGCTGGGGAATATCGACCCCACCAGTAGAGAGCGCCAGAACCAGTTCAACTTCGTGGTGAAGATCGGCGGTGTCGAGGGGATAGGCGATCGCGGCGCCGCTTTCGACGATGGCGTCGGCTGGCTTGGAAAAAAACACCGGCCGCTCCGCCTTCGGGTCATTGCCCATTTCGCGGACATGGTCGGCATAGTTTCGCCCAGCGCAGAAGATGCGCCGCACCGGAAATCGGGCGTCAGTTCCTACTATCGCCAGAGAGCTCTGTGGCACGGGATCGAATGTCTGCATCCCCCGCTTTGAGCATGCACGCGCGATTGGCGCAAACGCGGCGCGCCAATTCTCGTGGGCGGGGAAACGAAACGGCGGCTCTTGCGCTATGCCTCAGGGCGCGTGAACCTGGGACGGCGGCATGGAAACCCTGATCCTATTCGGCCTGCTCGGTTGGAGCGTTTGGCAATCGGCGCGCGTCGGCGCGCTGAAGCGCGAATTGGCGACGCTGCAGAAGCGCCTCGGCCGGCTCGAGCAGGGTTCAACGCAAAAGCCGGCAATGGCGCCAACTTTTGCCGCCGCAGCCTCTCCTGCTCCGGCCTCCACTTCGGTTGTTCCTACACCGAAGCCGGCGCCCCCGAAACCACCGCTACTGGGCGCGCAGGAACCGGATGAACCTCTTCTGCTGGACAACCCCATTCCAGCCGCGTCCAACGATGCCGATTATCCGCACCCGTCTAAACCTGCGCCTGCGCCGCGTGCGGAACCCGCGCATACTCCCACACATGCAACCAACGCCGGCAAGCCGCTTGAGAAATGGATCGCCGAAAATGGGCTTGCCTGGCTCGCCGGCGGCGCATTGGCGCTGGGCGTTATTTTTCTCGTGGCGTTGGCGGCGCGCCAAGGTTGGCTGACTGCGCAGGTGCGCCTGGTGTTGGCGTTGGCGCTCGGCGTCGCGCTGATCGGCGCGAGCGAACGTCTGCGTCGCATCGGCATCGGGCGGCCGCCCGGCCATCCGCTCGCCGCCGCTATGTGTGCGGGCGCAGGAGTGGTCGCTTTCTATGCGGTGTCCTGGGCCGCGTATGGGCTTTACGGCCTCATCGGCTGGCCAATCGCCGCGACTCTACTTGCATTATGCGCGCTCGCGCTGATTGGCCTTGCTTTTTTGCACGGACAAGCGCTCGGCGTGCTGGCGATCGTCGCCGCATTTTTCGCCCCGCCTTTGACCAACATCGCCGTGTGGCCAGACTCGACGCTAACGCTTTATGTCTGCGCAATTGGCGCTGCAGGCTTTGCCCTGGCGTGCGCACGGCGCTGGGCGTGGTCAGCGGCGGCGGCGCTTCTTGGACTTTATTTCTGGTTCGCAGCCTCGATTGCCGCTGACGAAGTCTGGCGCGCGCTTGCCCTTCTCTGCTTCGCCAGCGTCGGCGGGGTTGTATTGACCGCACCGGAATCCGGCGACGAGCGCTCTGACGATTGGCGATTGGCCCAGGCTCTGGGGCCGACAATCGGCATCTGCGTCAGCAGCATCTTGTTGTTATGGACATGGCTCGCCATCGCGCCAGCGCCCGACTCGCGAATTTTTGGGCCAGCACTGGTCAGCGTCTTCCACGCAGCGCTCGCCGCCTATGCGGTGCGCGGACGCGCCGCCCACGGCGGGATATTCGTCGTCGCCGCCGGCGCACTTGCTCTGGGCATGTGCGCCTACGCGGCCGCGCATGCGCGATTCAGTTTGACCTCCTCTGCACCCTATTCATGGGCGTTGTTCGCTGCGGCTTCCGTTGCAGCCGCCGCGCTTGGGGCAAAGCCGCACCGCGATCAGCGCGCCTTGGTTGCAGTCGCCGGCGCCGCGGCCGCAGGAATTCTGACCGCGCTCGCGGCATTCACGCGCAGCGACTGGCACGGGCTTGCGGCCTGGGGCCCGCTATTCCTAGGCGCCGCAGGATTGTTCTTTTGCGCCGCGCGGACCGGCAAGGAAGCCGCCGATCCAACCAAAGATAGGGCCACGGATGCATGGGCGGCCGCGGCGGCGGTGCTTCTGTTGCTTGGAATCGAGTCCTTATTCCGGGAACCCTGGAGCATCGTCGGTTGCGCTGGCGCAGCTTTGCTCTTAGCGGCGCTATTTGCACAACGCGGTTGGCGCGCCTGGCGGATCGCGGCCCCGAGTGCAGCAACCCTGGCGTTGGCGCACGGCTTCTCGCCTTCTATCTGGACGCAAGCGCTCGCAGACCCCGGCTCGCTTGCGCGTGGATTAGTCATACTTGGCGCCGCGGCGACGCTTCTGTTCACCGCATCCCGCACGGCAGCGCGGCGCGACCAACGCGACGGGCCCATGGCCGAAGCGCTGTTCTCGGCTGCCGCCCTGGCGTTTATCGTCGGCGTGTTCTTGACGTTGAGCTTTTTCGCCAGCGGCGCCGGCGGCGGGGCGCCGCTCGACCCGCTGACCGCCTCGGCGTTGCGCGCGCTTACGCTGCTTGCGGCGGGCCACGTCTTGACGCCGAAGCGAGCGGCGCATGGTCCAATAGCGACCTGGCGCGCACGCGCCCTACTTGTTGGAGGGCTGGCTTGGGCGCTGTTTAACCATGGAATTGAACTCAATCCCTGGTGGGGCGATATGGCCGTGACAATCGCCGGGCCGCCGGTGTTCAACGTCCAGGCGTTGGCGTACGCGGCGCCAGCGGTGTTGGCGTTCATCGCGGCGCGGCGCGCACGCTCGCCGATGTTCACGCGTGTTTACGCAATTGCCGGCGCCATGTTGGCTGGGCTTTGGATCACTTTGGAAATTCGTCACGCATTCCAAGGCGCAACCATGAGCGGGCCCGGATTTGCGGGCCTGGAAGGCTTTGCGCACGCACTCTGGCCGCTGCTGCTTCTAGTCTTCGCGCGCAAGCAACTCCACGGCGTAGCCTCACGGGCCGCTTGGCCAATCCTGCTATGGGCCGCGTGGGGGCTTTGGCTTTCGTTCAACCCGTGGTGGGGCGCAGCGCCAGCGCAGCTTGGGCCTGGGTTGGACCAAGCGTTGGCGATTGCGGCATGCGCGGGAGCGGCTTGGCTCAGCGCACGCGCGCCAAAAGCGCTTCAAGCGCAAGCGCCGCAGAGCTTTGCGCGGGCGGCAACGCTCGCGGGCGTGGGCCATTTGTTTGTCGGCGCCACGCTGACGGCGCGAATGGCGTATCATAGCGCCGACTTGGCCCTCGCGCCCGCTGGCGACGCTGAATTGTGGACCTATTCTGTGGTCTGGGCGCTGTTTGGGGCCGCTGCATTTTGGCTTGGCGCACGACGCACGGACGCGCTCTTGCGCTGGAGCGGGCTGATCGTCCTGTTGGCGACGACCGCTTATGTTGCGTTCCTGGCATTTACGCGGCTCAGCGACATGGCGCGCGTCGGCTCACTATTGGGTCTCGCGGCAGTGCTGCTTGCGGTCACCTGGTTTGCCAGGACTGGGGCGAATGCGAAAACGGGCGCCGTCTAGCGCGGGGTCGCCGCGATCGCCGCTTCGGCACGGTCGAGCGCATCTGCCAACGCCTGGGACTCGCCATCGCGCAGCGCGCCATGCAGCACACGAACCTGCAAGCGCCCCTCCACAGATTCCAGCACCGCGACACGACCGTCGTGTCGGATATAGAGCGGCATGGCGAGATCCATTAGCACGCGATAGTCCACCGGGCCGATAATGATGCCGGCGCGGTCGCACACGATGGCGTCAACCCGCGCCTGTCCGGGCGGACGCGCAAGCGGGGGAATGGCGGTGAGCACGGTGTAGCCGGGCGTTGGCACAAGCTCGGCCTGCTGATCGCCCTCCCCCAGGACAAAAACCCCACACGCCTCTTGCTGGGCATGCGCCGGCGAGGGAGCGAACAGAGCCACGGCCATCAGGGCCATACCGAGCGGGGACTTTCGCATCGCACCACCTCATGCCGCCGAGCGTACCGCCGGGCGATCCCCATTAGCGCGCCGAGTCACGTCCCGCCACAGCGCGTCGCCGCTGTCGCGCACTTTCGAAACCCAATTTAGGCCGCCGCCGCGGGCCTCGCGCCGTCGCGCGCAAACGCCTCCATCAGCGCGCCGTAATCCTCCGGCGGCGGCCAGCCCGGGTATGAGCGCGCAGCGCCGGTGACGACGCCAGGTAATCTCTTGGCCGTCATCATGTCCACGAACGGGGCGACCCAACTCGCATCGTCCAGCATGGTCGGGCGGAAATTGACCATGCCGGGCATCATGTCGCCGGTTGTGAAGAGCCAGCTCTTGCAGTGCGCGCAATAATGATGGCGGCTCTCGGGACGGTGCTCGCCGCCGAGCACGGTTTCACCCTCCAGCACTTCAAAGCCGGATTCCGGCAACATCAGCGACAGCGAGTACGGTCCGCTGGTGAGTTTCTGGCAGCCGGTGCAATGACACGCGGCCGACATGAGCGGCGGCGCGGTAACGCGCATCTTCACGCGCCCGCAGAGGCAGGAGGCGGACCAGGGGATGGACCAGGAGGTCATGGGGTCACTTCTCATTTCCTTCGTATTACAATCCGTACTCGAATCAAAAAGGCTCCGCCTATGACCGCGTCAACCTTCAGCTTTTTCAGCTTCGCCCTATCAATGATAGCGGTGGGCATATCCGCCTTCACACTTTGGTGGACAAGCTTTCGGCGTGGCACAATCAGGATGACGCAGCCCGCAACGATCTTCTTTGGTCCAGACGAAAATGGATCGCCGAAGGTCTACCTGCGAAGCCTGTTGTACTCCACTTCAAAGCGCGGCCAACTCGTTGAGCATATGTATGTAACGCTGCTTCGTGCCGAAACACGTCAAACTTTCAATATTTGGGTCTACGGTGACCGTGACCTGGCTCGCGGAAGCGGGTTGTTTGTTGGCGAAAATGGACTGACTGCCAATCACCACTTTCTCCTCCCCCCTCAGGAATCCGGTTTCCAGTTCCGCCCAGGCGAATACGCGCTTGAAGTGCATACACGCAGAGTCGGCGATCGGGCGAGTCACGTTCTCGCAAAAGCCAACCTGACAATTACTGAGCAGGAATCCACTCAAGTCACATCTGGCAGCGGCGGTGTCTATTTTGATTGGGGTCCCGAATCCGGACGGTATCACCCTCATTTAGGAAAAAGGGCTGTTGCGGCCAAGAAATACAGCGACGCAGACGTTGCTGCCATGATCAAAGCAATGACGGAAGCCATCAGCGGGACGCTGAAGGGCGAGCCGAACTAAGGTGCGCTCCGAGCGGCACTAATACACCACCACGCTCCGAATGCTCTCGCCCCGATGCATCAAATCAAACGCCTCGTTGATCCGTTCCAGCGGCAGCGTGTGGGTGATCATTGGGTCGATCTGGATTTTGCCGTCCATGTACCAATCGACGACGCGCGGCACATCGGTGCGCCCGCGCGCGCCGCCAAACGCCGTGCCCTTCCAGACGCGGCCCGTCACCAGCTGGAACGGCCGCGTCGCGATTTCCTTGCCCGCTTCGGCGACGCCGATAATGATGCTCTCGCCCCAGCCGCGATGGCAGGCTTCAAGCGCTTGCCGCATCACTTGGGTGTTGCCGGTGCAGTCGAACGTGTAATCGGCGCCGCCGCCGGTGAGTTCAACGAGGTGCGCGACTAGGTCACCTGACACGTCCTTCGGATTGACGAAATGCGTCATGCCGAACTTACGGCCCCATTCCTCGCGCGCGGGATTGATGTCAACGCCGATGATCATATTAGCGCCGACAAGCTTTGCGCCTTGCACGACATTAAGGCCGATACCGCCGAGCCCGAACACGATCACGTTGGCGCCCGGCTCTACTTTTGCGGTGTTGGTCACGGCCCCTACCCCGGTAGTGACGCCGCAGCCGATGTAGCAAGCCTTGTCGAACGGCGCGTCCTTGCGGATTTTCGCCAGCGCGATTTCCGGCAGCACGGTGAAATTCGAAAACGTCGAGCAGCCCATATAGTGCGCGACAGGTTTGCCTTTGTAGCTGAAGCGCGAGGTGCCATCCGGCATCTGGCCTTTGCCTTGCGTGGCGCGGATGGCGGTGCAGAGATTGGTCTTGCGGCTCAAGCAGCTTTTGCACTGCCGGCATTCCGGCGTGTAGAGCGGGATGACGTGGTCGCCGACCGCGACGCTCGCAACGCCCGCGCCCACTTCGCGCACAATCCCCGCGCCTTCATGGCCAAGCACGCTCGGGAAAATGCCTTCGCTGTCGAGCCCGTCCAAAGTGTAAGCGTCGGTGTGGCAGATGCCGGTGGCCTTGATCTCGACCAGCACCTCGCCGGCCTTCGGCCCTTCGAGGTCAAGTTCGACGATTTCCAACGGCTTCTTGGCTTCGAACGCGACAGCGGCTCGAGTTTTCATGCGCCCTGCTCCTCCCGGCTTGTGGCCGGGAGGCTTATAGCGCTTCGGCGGCCGGCGCCGCTATTTTCTGCTGGCGGTCTTGGCCTTGCCGCGCCGCACGACCCGCTTTTTCTTCACCGCCTTACGCGCGGCCGCCACGGGCGCGCGCGGCTGGCGCTCGGGTTTTTGCGGGGACGCGCCCGCCTGTAGGAAAAGCCGCGCCATGCGCTCGATCTTGTCACGGACCCCGGCCTCGACGCTGTTACCGCGCCCGGCCAGCATCAGCACCGCTTCGACCGGCACCAGGGCCGCCACCGCTTGTGAGTAACGATCGAAACCGATGACGGTTTTCTCTTTTTGTACAGTCTGCAGCGCAGCGGCGAAGTTCGCCCTGCCCTGCGATGTCGAGACCGTGCGCCGCTTGGCGCTGCCGCCTACCGCACTCTTGCTCAGTTTCATGTCAACAAACGCTCGCTTTCTTCCGGCCCTCGCCTGTCAGGAGACATCCCAAACGAGGCAAAACTGGGCCCAACAAATACTTGTCAACAGAAGCAGGGCTTCCGTGGGGAGTTGAACTGCTTTCATCGGTAAGGCGTATTTGCTTAAGCTTTATTAACGCGTGGGGGGCTTGGTCCGCCGGCTTGTACAAATCGGCGTGGGAGGTCGCCGCTGGTACAACTTGGGGAACGCCGATCGTACGGCGCCTAGAATGTTGACCCGATCTCGGCGCCAGAATCATCCGGCCCGGCGACGCCTCGCCGGGCCGGGGATTTACCTATGAGCGGCGTTCTTTCGCGCTCTCTTTGGTCACCTTCAGCACCCAGATCTTCTCCTCGTCGTCGTATTCCAGCAGGAACTCAAAATCGAACAACTCAAACGGGATGATGTTGGCTTTGCCGCTTGGCCCGTCGCCGAAAACCGCGAACTGGTTGATCAAGTGCTCACAATGGACTTCGATCTCTTCCCGGCATTTCTTTTCGATTTTTCGCATCTGCCCTGTGCGGAACTCCTTGTTGTTGATTAGCGCTTCATACCTCGGTCCGTACTTCAGTAATGGCCGTCGTTTCTTTCGCCTCATCCCCGCTCATCCTCAATTCTGGAAAATGGTGCAGTCGAGTGTCGCGGAAAGCGTCACATGAGCGTGACGAAATCGTCAAGCCTGTGCCTTTTGTAGAACTACATCCGCGCAACGCGCAGAATTCGGTGGGTGTTAAGTTGACGCGGGCGCGGCGCTTTGCATCACCGCGAGAACGAAGTGAAACCGCTCGCCGGAACTTCGGCTTTTCCGCTGCAAATAGCGGGTTTTACCAATTTTGCGCGTAATGAGAATTACTCAGCACAGCGACTGCCAAAAGCTTGTTGCGCGCTCAACCTTGTTTCTGCAATCCCTGCAGCATCGGCTCCAACGCACCCCAGAGCGATGGGCCGAACAGCACGGCGGCGGCGATCACGACGATCACGACCAACGCCCAGAAAATGCGGCGCAACGTGCGCGCGAATTTCTGTCGCTGCGAAAGAATCTCAAAGGTCTGCACGCGTTGCTCGATGTTCTCCAACGGCTTTTGTCCCTTGGCCAGGAAAGCCGCAGTTGGGCTCGAGCGCGCCATCGATCGAAATTCGGCCGACACCAACGCGGTTCCCGGCTCGGCCATTTCCTGCAAACGCGCGGCGACATTGACGCCGTGTCCAAGCAAATCTTCGGTCGCGGTCACGATGACGTCGCCGACATGGGCGCCGACGCGGATCGGCGGCTCCTTTCTGGGGCGCTTATCGAGCACATCTTGGATTGCGCCGAGCGCTGCGCCAGCGGACGCGAATTCCAGCATGAAGCCGTCGCCGGCGGTGTTGAACAAGCGCCCGCCATGGGCGGCGGCGACAATTTCGATCCGCGAGCGCAAGGCCTCGACTTTGCGCGCGGCCCCCCGCTGGTCGCGCTCGGACATCGTGGAGAAACCAACGATGTCGATCGCCACAATGGACGCCAACCGGATTGTGCGTTCTTCGCTCTGCGGCTCAGCCATGACCCCCACCCCGAAGAGGCGGACCCTAGTCCGGCCTCCAACGCCCATCCAAGCCCATGCACGCCACAAGCTAGGCGTCGTATGTTACCGAAAAGTCAGCTATCCTACCCTCAATCCGGCATCGGCGTTCGGCCGTTGCAGGCCGCCGCTTCAAAGGGCTGATCGGGGCTCTCACCCTCAAGGCGAAACTCGCCCCCGGCGGCTTTCACGAGAGCACAGCCGGCGGCGATATCCCAGATCATCGAGCCGGACTCCCTGTAAGCTTCCGCCCGCCCGGCGGCGACGTAAGCCAGCGCTGTGGCGGCCGAACCGATCATGCGCACCTTCCGCCAGGCCCGGAGGCGCTCCTGGAACGAGGCAAAAGATTGCGCGCTGGCGCGCGATGGAATCCCTGTCTGCAGAATTCCAGCGGCGGGATCGGCGATGTCGGAAACGCGGATCGGCGCGCCATTGAGCCAGGCGCCGGCGCCGACCACGCCGGTGAAACGCTCCTCCAGCATGAAGCAATCGACCACGCCCAGAACCGGAACACCCTTGTGCAGGAGCGCAATTGAAACCGCGCAGTGCGGATAGGAACGCAGATAATTGACGCTGCCGTCTAGCGGATCGACCGCCCACACCCATTCGCTGTCGCGCGCGCGCACCCAACCCGCCTCCTCCGAGAGGATCGGGTAGGGTGAGGCCTGCTCCAGCGCCGCCAAGATGATCGCTTCGGCCTGCTTGTCGGCGCGGATTTTCACTTCCCTCCCGAACTCGCCTTCGACCACGTTCCAGGTTTCGCGATGGGTGCGCAAAGCCACGCCCGCCTCCGCCGCGACGGCTTCGGCTAAATTCAAATTGGCTCTCAAATCTTCCACGCGCTCACCTTGGCGTCTTGTTAGCCCTCAACGCGGCCTTGGAGAAGCGCCCCATTCGCGCTTTAAGGGTTCAGTTGGAGGGGCGGGGGATGGATCGCGGGCGGACCCGGTCGAAATCGGCGCAAGCGGTGAGCCTTAGCGCCGCGGCGCTGGACAAGCGCCTTGGGCTGCGTCGGCGTGCGCGCGAGGACGCAGCCCAAAACCTGCCGCGCCAGGATGCGCAAGCGCTGTCGTCGGCCGAGACCGCCATCCTCGACGCTGTCGCCGCAGAGCGCGAACAGATCGACCAAGCGCGGCTCGAGGCCAAGATGGATGCGGAGCGGCGCTTGCGGACCTTGGCGCCCACGCCGCAGGATTTTTCGGGTCCCACGCTCGAGGCGCGCCTAGCGCTCAAACAAGCGGCCGGCCGGCTAGCGCACGATTGGCAGGAAGCGGCCGCACACGCCAAGCAGGCGCGCGCCGATCTCGAAAGTTTCAAACGGATCAATCAGCTGCGCCGCGGCGCCGTCTATCCTGACTCGACGTTGATGCAGGCGGGATTGTTGTTGTGTGCGGCTTTGTTCGAGTCGCTGTTTAGCGCCGCCCTGTTTGCTGAAGAGCTCGACGGTCTTCTCGGCGGCGCCATCGTGGCGGTCGGCCTCTCCGGCGCTAATGTCGCGCTCGGCTTCCTGAGCGGCTATCTAGGCCTTCGCTATCTGCAGCATGTGCGCACGCCCGTGAAGGCGGCGGGCGCCCTCGCGTTCACCGTTCTGGCCTTGCTTGCGTTGATGCTCAACCTATTTGCGGCCGATTGGCGCGACCGACTGGCGAAGGCGAGTGGTGCAAGCACGGAGACCAGCGATGCGGGATTTCACCTCTGGTCGCTGCTTAGTCTCGACTCGCCGCAGGCGATCATTTTGCTGATGCTGGGCGCAGGCGTCTGGGCGTTCTCCGCGCTGAAGGGATATTCGGGCTTTGACGACCCCTATCCCGATTACGGCAAGATGGATCGCGAAGCGGTGCGAGCAGGAGAGAATTTATCGGAGTTCCGCAACGCTGCGCGCGAGACTCTGGAGGCGCCCATCGAAGCGGCGAAAGCAGCGCTCGCCGCGCGCACGACCAAGCTGCAGGCTGAGTTCGAGGCGATGAACAAGGCGTTTGACGCTGCCGCGATGAGACTCGGCGCTTTGGATGACCAGGCCCGCGCGCTCGATAATGCAGCGACGGCGGCGGTCCAATTCTACCGGCAGGAAAACACCGCCGCGCGCAGCACGCCGGCGCCTGCTTATTTCGGAGCGTCGCCGCCCAGCGTGGGTCCCGCACTCGATCCGTTGGCCCAGTGCGCTGCTATGGTGGATGAAGCGCGCGCGACGCTTGCAGACGCGCACGCGAAGTCCGCGCTGGCGCTGGAGGCGCTGGTGCAGGAACTCGACGACGCCGCGAAACGCCTCGATGCCGGCGAGACCCCATGAAGCGGAGGCGCGGAAAAGCCGGGAACATCATCGGCGTGGTGCTGATCGTGGCGGTGATGGGCGTGCTTGCCGCGTTGGCCGGCGCCATCTATCTCACCCGTCCGCCACCGGTCGATGCGACGACTCTCTGCCGCACAGATTCCGGGCTCGCCGCCCACACCATCGTTCTGGTCGACGCCACCGACAAGCTCGAACCCCGCCATCGGCGCAAATTGCGCGCTGTGTTGGACCAGGAGCGCGCGCGGCTTGCCCAATTCGACCGCCTTACTGTTATGCGGCTCAATGTGCGCCGACCGCAGGAGCCGGTCATTCTGTTCAGCAAATGCCTGCCGCGCCCGCCCGAGCAGATTAATCCGCTGTTCGAAAATGCGCGCCGTGCGAAGGCGCGTTGGGAGGAGAGCTTTGCCGACGCCCTAGGCCGCGCCCTGCGCAGTGCGCAATCGGGAGGCGGTGCGCGTTCTTCTCCTATCCTCGCCGGCTTGCGCGCGATTGGCGCCGATCCGGACTTTGGACCAGACCTGGAACGCAGACGCTTAGTACTTGTGTCGGACCTGCTGGAGCACGATCAGCAGGGCTTCTCGCTCTATGTTGCGGATGCGGACTATTCGGTTTGGCGGGCGCAGGCGGCGTTCGGCCCGCCCGACCTCAGCGGGGTTGAAGTGCGCGTTATTCCACTCGATCGGCCCGAGCAAGCCGAACGCCAAGCTTTTGCTTTGGAACGATTTTGGCCGGATTATTTCGAGGCTGCCGGCGCGGCGCGCGCCGAGTTCGATCCGCTGCCATAATTTTTTCGCGGTTGCGGCTGTGCGGCTTGCCGACTCACCTTAGCGTGCCCCCCGCTGGATCGGAGGGGGCCCTCTTGAACACATTCTCTTGGCAAGGTGCGTGCGGGCGTTGGCACGAGTTCGAAGTCGCGCGCGTGCAGCGCGCCTGGGACCCCGTTGGCGGGGTCTACATGTTTGTAAAACCACACGATTCAGTCGCCCAACAATGGGGCGGCCCGATCGTGTTGTTCTTGGGGACGACGGATGATTTCTCCGTCACCCTCGCTCGTCACGAAATGTGGCAGGCGGCCGAGCACCTTGGCGCCAAGGAAATCCACCTGCTGGCGATTAAGGACGCGCAGACCCGCGCCCGGGTGGAGCAAAATCTGCTCGAAGCACAGGCGCCGATCCTCAACCAGAACATGCGCAAACGCGTGGCCTAAGCCCGCGCCGCCACTGCTGCGGCCGGGAAATCGCTGAACACACCATCGACACCCGCCGCATAGAAGGCGCGCAGCTCTGCGGTTAGGTCGCCGTGCGCGGCCTCGTCATCGCCGCTACGCATCTCCAGCGGCAAGAAGATGTTCTCCGCCCGGAAGGTCCAGGCGTGCACAGCGAGCCCGAAGCCATGTGCGCGCGCGATTAGATCTGTCGCTGGCGACGAACGGCCTGCATTGTCGCGCGGAACGATAAGAGACTTCTCAACGCCGATCGCCGCGATGCCCCGCTCCATCAGCATTGCACGCAAGCCCGAGTTAGCGACCATTTGCGCGTAGCTGGTCCCCGGCTGATCCCAAGGCCCGCCAGACGCCGCGATCAGCTGCACGCAATTCCAGCGCATCGACGACATCGAGGCCAAACCATGGAGTGCGCCCACTTCGAAGCATTGTACGAACATCTTGTCGGCCGCCGCCTGCCCGCCGCCAGCACGCACCGCATCGACGAAGACAGGGATTGGGTCGAGCCCATGCTCGCGCAGGAAAGTCGGGTGTTTCAGCTCCGGATAGATGCCAATTCCGGCTTCGCGCGCCAGCGCCATGGCTTCGGCAAAGGTCGGCATCATCTCCTGGCGGTCGTAGGCGGCATTGCCGGGCCGCAAGCGCGGCAGGCGTTCCCTGCAGCGCAGCGTCCGCAACTCCGCGAGCGAGAAATCCTCGGCCCACCAGCCGGTCGTGGAAACTCCGTCCACGACCTTCGTCACCTGTCGCGATGCGAACTCCGGGTGTTCGGCGACGTCGGTCGTGCCGGATATTTCATTCTCATGCCGGCATACCAGCACCCCGTCATTGGTCATCACCAAATCCGGCTCGATGAAGTCGGCGCCCTGCGCGATCGCTAGCCTGTAGGCGGCCATTGTGTGCTCTGGCCGTTCTCCGGACGCGCCGCGGTGAGCAATGACAAGGGGACGGTGCAAGGGGCCGCTCACGCTCGCACACCCCGCAAGCGCCATGCCGCCCAACACCGCATCCCGACGCCTCACACCCGCTCGTCCTGCGGCGAAATCCGCGTCATCAGCAGGCCCGTGAACACCATGGAGGCGCCGTAGATCATCGCCAGCGCGCCATAGATAGCGTCATTGGCGCCGTCAATCGGCGGATCGGGGAACACTTCCGCAAACTTGTAGGTCAGGAACGCGTTGAGCAGCAAAGACGGCATCGCGACACTGATCGCCGCTTCGGCCTCATCGCCCGGCGCGCAGCGAAGCAGCTTTACAGACACGAAAGTGATCGCGGCGCCGATCGCTGCGACGGCGGCGAATAATGCGTAGAACGGGTCGAAGAAGAAGTACTGCCCGGCGAACCGGAAGATGGCGGCGTTCGCCAGCCAGAGCACAAACCCCAAGGCCATCGCGCGCATAATCATGTGGTGCTCCTACCAAAAATTGCCGCTCCCTGAGTGCGGCCTTCGACAAGCTCAGGCTGACGAAGAATGGCGTCACGCTGAGCCTGTCGAAGCGCGACGCCTAGTGACCGGCGATGACGCCGGCGCTCCATTTTACTTCAGCAGCTCGCGCGAAATGATCACGCGCATAATTTCGTTGGTGCCCTCGAGAATGCGATGCACGCGCAGATCGCGGACGATGCGCTCGACTTCGTAATCGGCGAGGTAGCCGTATCCGCCATGCAATTGCAGCGCCTGGTCGGCCACTTTGAATGCAGCGTCGGTGACGAAACGCTTGGCCATCGCGCAGAATTTAGTTGCATCCGACGCTTGCGCGTCGAGCTTGCGCGCCGCGGCATGCAGTAGCGCTCGCGACGCGGCGAGATCGGTCTCCATGTCGGCGAGGGTGAATTGCGTGTTCTGGAAATCGGCGATCCGTTTACCGAATTGCTTGCGCTCCTTGACATAGCTCAGCGCCCGATCGAACGCGTCCTGAGCGCCGCCCAGCGCGCAGGCGGCGATATTGAGCCGGCCGCCGTCGAGGCCCTTCATGGCGTATTTGAAACCGTCGCCCTCCGGGCCGATGCGATTTTCAATGGGTACGCGGCAATTTTCAAAATTGACGATTGCCGTGGGCTGCGCACGCCAGCCCATCTTGTCTTCGGCCTTGCCAAAGCTGAGGCCTTTCGCGCCGTTTTCCACCAGCAAACTCGAAACGCCCTTGGGGCCATCCTCGCCTGTGCGGCACATGACCACATAAAGGTCGGAGAAGCCGGCGCCGGATATGAAGGCCTTGGACCCGTTCACCACATAATGCGCATTGCCGTCGGCCTTGGCATTGGTGCGCAGCGCTGCTGCATCTGATCCAGAGCCCGGCTCGGTCAAGCAATAGGAAGCGATCGTCTCCATGCTGGTGAGCCTGGGCAGCCATTTCTCGCGCTGCTCGCTGTCTGCGAACGCGTCGATCATCCAAGAGCACATATTATGGATCGACACGAAGGCGGCGGTAGCGATGCACCCTCGCGAAAGTTCCTCGAAGATCAGCGCCGCATCGAGCCGGCTCAGCCCCGAGCCCCCGACATCCTCGCGCACATAAATGCCGGCAAAGCCCAGCGCGGCGAGCTCCTTGAGCGCGCCCCGATCGAGACCTTCGGTTTCCCAGCGGGCCGCATTGGGGCGCAAACGCTCCTGAGCGAAAGCGCGGGCGGTATCGACAATAAGGGTTTGGTCCTCGGTGAGCGCGGTCGCCATGATCTCCTCTTGGCGGCCTTATAGCCCGCCCCTCGCCTGGCGCCAGCTTCGCGGACGGCGGAATGCGATTGTCGCCGACAGCGTTTGGGTCCAAGGAAAGGCGGGGAGTCTCCGTTCATGCGGGCGTTAACGCCGGCGGCGGTGCTTGCGCTCGCCGTCATCGCCGGCTCGGCCATGGACGCGACCATCAAGCACCTCGCGCAAACCAATCACATTCTCCTGGTTACGCTCGGGCGGTACGCGTTCGGGGCGCTGTTTTCCCTTGGGCTGTGGCTGCGCGCGGGGACGCCGCGGATCACCGCCGAAATGCTGCGCGCCCACGGCGGGCGTGGCGCGATTATCGCCGCCAGCGGTTCGCTGTTTTTCTGGAGCTTGAGCGTCCTGCCGCTCGCAGAAGTGGTCACGCTTTCGTTTGTCGGCGCATTGCTAATCCCGTTTGCTGCGCGGTGGATGATCGGTGAACGGCTACGCCTTCCCAACGTTGCCGCGGCGCTCGTTGGCTTCGCCGGCGTGGTCGTGGCTGCGCAGGGCGCGCCTAGCGCCGCGCAAGCCCCCGATCACGCCTTGGGCGTCGTCGCTGTTTTGATCGCATCAGCCCTGTTCGCTATCGCCATGGTGCTGCTGCGCACGCGAGCACAGAGCGACGGGCCGATCATCGTCGGCCTGCTGGCGAGCGCCATGCCGGCGCTTTTTTTGGTCGTCCCCGCGATCGCCGTAGCGCCGCCGCCGCTGTGGAGCGACTGGCCGATATTCCTGCTCATGGGCGTGTTCGCCGCAACCTTCATGTACCTGATCGCAAGCGCATACGCCGGGGCCGAAACCCAATTGCTGGCGCCGATCCATTATAGCGAATTGCTGTGGGCGAGCTTGATCGGCTTCGTCGTCTTCCACGAGGCGCCGCGGCCGCAAATCTATCTCGGCGCTGCGATCATCATCGGCGCGTGTATTTACTCAGCCTACGCGGAGCGACGGCTGACGGCGCGTTAGGGTTTGCCTGGCTTGCCCTGTCCGGGAGGCGGCAGAGTGCGGACCTGCATCTTGCCGTCTTCGCCCTTGGCGCGGTACTTCACCACCCGGCCCTTAAGCGTGGTCTGCTGCAAGCGGCCCATCAGAGCCGGGATCGTGCGCTGATCGCCGGCAAGCACGGTGAGCCAAGCGATTTTCCCGCTGGTCCAGTCGGCGGCGTTGAGAACAACCGACTGCCCGTCCGGCTGCGAGAGCTTGCGATCCACTTCTTCGGAAACATTGGCCCACATCGCCAAGGCGACCGGGGCGGAGGCGCCGCGGGATTTTTCGTGCGCGGTGAGCACCAGATACTGCCCGCTCATGATCGCGGGGCCGACCATGGCTTGCACCGTCGCCAAGGTGGCGTTGCGATATTCCGGCGTCTTCATCAAGACGCTGACCACTTCGCCGAGCGCAACAAGCGTGCGCCGCGAGCGCTCGATGCCTGCTTTGATTTTTTCCATATCGACCGCCTCGCTCGCGGCGGCGGCGGCGCCGTTCGCCTTGGCCGCTCCAGCAGCAGGCGCGCGCGACGCCGGCGCGGGCGCACTGGCGCGTGTGGCGGGAGGCGGCGATGCCGGTTCATCTTTCGGTGGCTTCTTGGAAAAAAACGCCATGTCACGCCCCTCTGTGCGCTCGCTTGTCCCCGCGAACGCAAGCCGTCATACCCTATCCGCCCCCTTGCACGCCAGAGGCGCAATCAGAAAGCGCTTTCACCGGGAAAGAGAAGGTCTTGGCCGCGCCTTTCGCTCAAGCGGCGTCCTTCTGCGCCCGCTTCGCGGCTTCTTCCGCCCGCCGCCCGCTCACTTCCACCATATGGTCGAAAGCGGCCTCGAACGTCGCTAGCCCTTGCGTCATCGAGCGCAGATCGATGATGAAGGTCTGGCGTTCGGCGTGAGGCAGATAGGCGTCGACGCGATCCCAGCCGGGCCAGCCCTCGCGCGCTTCAAAGCCCAGGATTTGGCCGTTATGGCTCGACACTGCTGAGTTGATTTTCGCGGTGCCGGAGTTTGGCGTGTAGATGGCGAGTTTTTCGATCGGTTCGAGGATCACCGGGCTGCAATCAGCCAACGCCTCGTTCATGCCGATGCGCCCCGCCATCTGGAACGAGTGCTCCGAGGAATCCACCGCGTGGAACGAACCGTCAATCAGCGTCACTGAGACATCCACCACCGGAAACCCGATCGGACCTTTGGTCATTGCATCCAGAACACCAGCCTCCACAGCTGGGATCCATTGCCGCGGAATGGCGCCGCCATGGATCTTGTCGATAAACTCGAACCCGCCGCCGCGCGGCAGCGGCGCCACCTGAATAACGCAATCGCCGAACTGGCCGTGGCCGCCTGTTTGCTTCTTGTGGCGACCACGCTTTTCGGCGCTCTTGCGGATGGTTTCCTTGTACGGGGTGGAGGGTGGCGCGCTTGTCACCTCGACGTTGAAGCGGCTCTTCAACCGCTCGATCACCGAGCGCAGATGCGGCTCGCCTTGGCCCTGCAGCAGGATTTCGTGCGTGATCTGGTCGTGCAGCACCGAGAGGCCGGAATCCTCATCCACCAATTTCTGCAACGCACCTGACAGTCGCACGTCATCCTTGCGGTCCTTGGTGGCGATGGCGAGCTGATACACTGGGAAACGCTTGGCCGGCGTAACCGCTGCCTTCTGCGCTGCACCGCCCGTGGCGAGCAAATCTCCGGCGGCGACCGGATCGAGCTTGCCGATGGCGGCGACATCGCCTTCGGGCGCGCTGGATACCTTCTTTGTCTGCACGCCTTGCACGGAGAACAACGCACCTGGGCGTTGCGTCGAGCCGTCGCCGAGCGTCAATTGATCGGAATCGGCCATCGCTTTGCCGAATACGCGCGCGTAAGCGAGCTTCCCGGCTTGGCCGGCGTGGGAAATCTTCATGACGTAAGCGCCGTTGCCTCTGAGGCCCAAGCGTTCGGCAGCGAATTTCGGCGCCGGCGTATCATGGCGCAGCGCCTTCAAGAGCCTGCGTATTCCGTAGCCGTGCGCGGTTGAGCCGAAGAACACCGGTGCGATCAGGCCTTCTCGCGTCTCGCGCACCAGATCGGCGAACACCAGATCCTGCTCCGGGTTCACGTCCGATAAGAGCTTTTCCATCAGCGTATCGTCGAAATCGGCGAGCTGTTCGAGCATATGGAAGCGCGCTTCGGTTTCGCGCTCCGCCACTTCAGCTGGAATATCGATGCGCTTGGAGGGCCTGCCGCTCTGGTAGAGATAAGCGCGCTCGAGGGCGAGATCGACGAAACCGGCCACATGCTCGTCTTTCCAGATCGGCACTTGCCGCGCCACCAGCGGCAACGCGCTCACCGGCTGCAGAGCTTCCAAGAGATCGCGGATGCGCCCACGCGCCTGGTCGATCTTGTTGATGAACAGAAGGTGGGGAACCTTGAAATCCTCGATCGCCTTCAGGAATGGCTGCAGCAAAGCGGCTTTGTCTGGATCGGAATCGGCGACCACGATGGCAAGGTCCGCGCCGGGCAACGCGAAATCCGCGTCTGCCATGAAATCGACCGCGCCCGGCGCATCAATCAACGCGTAGTGATCGCCCAAATAGTCGATGGCCGTGAAACTGGTTTCGGTGGACTGGCCGGCGGCGGCGGATATCGCGCCCGATCCGCCCGAGGCGGCCGAAGCCAGACTTTGCGTCAACGCCGTCTTGCCCGCCCCGGTGGGCCCGACGACGGCGATGGCTCTGACGATGTTGGCTGTCTTGCTTTCAGGCATGGGCCTTGGCCTCCCTTGGTCTGGGCGGCGCCCCGGCGGCTTGCGAGCGGCGGGCGCCGCTTCTGCGTCATACGGCCCGTTCCGGGCCGGGAACCAGTATGGCCACCAAAGCCCGCTGGCTGCAATCGCGGAGTTCGTGTTCGCCCGCACATCGGCTAGGTCTCTAGTCGACTATCGAGATTGGCCACGCCATGGCGGCGCTAACCGGGCGCCAACCGCTGATGCCCCGGGTGTACGATGATCCCAGGTATCGCGCGCGCCAGCGCCTGCAATTGCGCCAGACTTTCCCACGCACGCGCGCGATCGGGATCGAAGGTGATGTATTCGACCCGCTCGCCGCGCCAGCCGGCGGCGGTGTGAATCGCATCGCCGGTGATGAGATGCACGCCGTCGACGGCGTTGACAAAATAGGCTGTCGACCCCGGCGTGTGGCCAGGCGCGGACACTGCGAAAATCGAGCCGTCGCCAAAGACGTCGATTGCGCCGGCTGTGCGGCCATCGGGATCGGCACTGAAACGCCACTCCCGCAAGGGCGGGCGGCGCTCGAGCGCGCGGCGCGTGACCGGCGCAATGAAGCGCAGCAGGAAATGGCGCATCGCGCCGTCGCCAGGACCGGCGTATATTGGAGTGTCGCGCGGCAGATCGCGTACGCCGAGCACATGGTCCCAGTGCAGATGTGTGATGAACACCGCGCGAGGCGTCTCGCCCGCAAGCGCCGCCGCTGTGGATTGGCGCATGGCGAATGTGTGCTCGATATCGAACACGTTGCGGACGACAGGGCCGAGATGGCGCACGGTATCGGCGGGCAAACCGGCGTCGATGAGAACGAGGCCGCGCGTGGGGTGGCGGACTCTGTAGAAATACACCTGCCCCTGGAATTCTTCGTTGCGCCAATCTGGAGGCGTGACGCCGGGCGTCGCGAACGCTTCGCTCCAGCGCCAATCGGCGGCGGCGACCTGCTCAAAGCTGACAATTCCAGGTTGCCGTAATTTTTCCAGCATTTGCGAAGTGGATGCTGGGGCGCCGATCACGGCGGGTTCGGTTGGGTGGGTTGATAGCCGTGCGGCGCACGCGGAGACCAGGATACACACGCCGATCGCAACCAGGATCTTTCTGAACATGGGACGCACTCCGTCATTCGCGCCGGCGGCGCGTTGAATTTCTTCCGCTGGTTTTTCAGCCTAACTCGCCTGCGACCGCGCCGGCGCCTCCTTCGCCGGCACGTGCTCCAAGATGTCGCCAGGCTGGCACTGCAGGAAATCGCAGATCGCATCCAACGTCTCGAAGCGGATGCCTTTCACGTGTCCGGACTTGAGCAACGAGAGATTGGAGGGCGTGATCCCGATGGCGCGCGCCAGCTCATTCGAGCGTACCTTGCGCGCCGCCAACGCAACATCGAGCCGAACCACGATCGCCATCAGATGAACTCCTTGGTCTCGCGCTCAACCTCGCGGCCAAGCGCTACAACGCGCGCGAACACAAACAGTCCCGCTCCCATGATCAGCACTGCGATGGAATGGGCGTGAAACCAATTGCGGTCCGGGCTGCCGACCGCAGCGAGCACCGGCTGCAACGCACCCGGCGCGAGTGCGAATGCAACAAGCGCCGCACCGGCGCGCTGCATGTTGCTTTGCGGGTTCGCGCCGAAAACATCGCCGCGCCGGTAGCAGCCAAACAATGCGCGCAGGAACCAGAACGAAGCCGCTAGCGATCCCGCGATCAACGCGAACGCCGCAGACGCGATTGCTTGTGTCGCCCAGGGCAGCGCATTGAACTGCACCGCGTTCGGGGGCGGCGCATTGTTTCCTAGCACCAGCCAAGAATTGGTCGGCTCAAGCCAAATCGAGCCGAAGCTGGGGGCGAACGCGAAAAACAGCATGACCCCCGCCGCAGCCAATGTCAGCACCAGCAGCGATGCAAAAAGCCACTCGAACGGCCGACTCAGTCGCCGGATAGAACCGCGTGCGGGGGATTCCGGTGTACGCGCGGCGTATAGCCCAACCAGTGTGTCCACGAGAGACGCCTCCAGTGGATCATGTTACACAGACATTTATTGCTGTAAAACAGAATTTTCTTAGGGCCTTGCTCGTCGGACCGATCCGCCTCCGGATCGAGCCGATCACCCGCGACTCATGCTAAGCGCAATCTCATGATGCAACAGACCGCCCAAGCCGCCGCCATCATCCTCGCCGCCACGTCGATCGGCTGGATCTTGTTGTTTTCGATGGTGCTCTCACCGGTTGCGTACAAGACCTTCGACCAAGGCCGGGCCGAACGCCTGGTGAAGTCGGTGATGAACCAGGGCCATGGCCCACTGGGGCTGATCGCCTTCGCCGCCGCAATCGCTGCTCTTCTTGCTGGCGCCACAGGCGGGGCGATTGTCGCCGCCACAGCTGGCGCGTTTGCCTTCATGTGCAAATTCGCGCTTGCCCCGCGCGAGGACAAGCCGATCAAGGGCCACCGTGTGCTGAAGACCGCACGCATTGTGGCCTCGGGGTTGACCGCTTTCATCGCTTTGGTGCTGGCCGCCGCGATCGCGCTGACGCTGCTGGGAATCTAGGCAGCGACACCGGCGCGATTGACGCGGGCGATCCAGGTGGCGATGTCGTCTTCGTTGGGCGCGGGCGCTGCGCCCCAGGCGCGCTGGCCCTCTTCCGATAAGCCCCATTGTGCAATTGCCTCGCAGAGCTGCGTCGCATCGGCGCGCCCCAAGGCTTGAGCGTCGCGCACGTCGCACGCGACAAGCGCCTGCGCCTCACGTGATTTCAGGCCTGGCACCGTGCAGGCGAGCAATGCTTGGGCTTGCCAGTCGCGGATAGTCTGCGCCGAGATGTGGCGCGCATCGATCTTGGACTCGCCTTCTTCCGGCTTCAGCGCCAACAGGTCGGCGACAGTGACGATGCCCGCCGCCTCCAGACGTTTTGCCGTCTTCGGCCCGATCGAGGGGGCTTGCACCACCGGCGCGTCGCCGCTGAGCGGAACGCGCGGTAATGATTTTTCGGGCTTGGCGCGCGGTGCGCCAACGGGCAATTCGCGCGGAATTTTCAGCTGTTTCACGGACTTCGGCGGCGGCGCCTCCGCACGCGCGGGCAGCACTTCGACACGCTTCGGCGGCTCGAGCTTCGTGATTTTCGAGGAGGTCGGCGCAACACGGTTCCCGGCCTTGGCGCCAATCTCGCGCGGCCATTTGGCGTCGAGCGATGAAAGCGGCGTCTTCAGCACCTCTGCTGCGTGCAGCGCACGCACCACCTTGTCATCCTCGCCCATGGTTGCACGCACTTTGCCGGTGCGGTTGAATTCCTCATATTGCGCCTGCACGTCGCGGCGCGCGGCGGAATCGTCCATCGCCTTCAGCACGCTTTGAATGGGCGCATCGAGCGCCAGGAAAAACGACTGCAGCGTCGCCGCACTCGCAGGCGGCCTCACCGCAGCCTCCGTGAACGCGCGGTCCAAGATGCGCGCCAAACCGATCACTGCGTGCCCAACCAGAGCGGCGACCGCCTCGCGAATGGCGTCGTCAAGGCCCGCCGGTGGGTCGGCGACGCCCTTCTTGAAGTCGTAATGGTCGATGATCAGTTCGTAATGCGGATTGGACGCCTTGGCGCCCGCGCGCACCATATCGGCGAGCCATTTCTCACCGCTGGGCGCGGCGATGTTGGGATATCCGCCGCGCGCTTCGATCAGCCCCTGAAAGGTCCTGTACGATTTGGAGAAGCTCCACTCGACAGCGCGGTGAATGACGCCCTCTTCCTCGGTCTGGTGGGTGTGGAACGGCTGGATCGGGTCGACATAATAGTGGCTGAGCACGCCAGCCGACCAAGCCGCCTGCTTCCAATCCTTGGCGGCCAGCGCCCGCACCGTGCGCCGGTACCATTCCTCGCACGCCTCGATGGCGCCGCCCCACTCGCCTTCGCGCACATGCAGAACGTGGTTCTTGAAGTCCTTGAATACATCATCGGGCGCCTTGGCGCCGGCGAGGTATTCGCGCTCATGCATAAGCAGAAGATCGCGCCAGCGCGCGCTGTCTGGCGACTGCAGATGACGCAGTGCGTCAACCGCGATCCGATGGTGGTTGGACCTGCACCGGCTTGCAAACACGACGGCATAAAGCAGTGACATCGCTCGGGGCCCCGAAAAGTGAATCGGGGTTAAGATTTGGCGCTTCGGTTAGCGCAGAGTTAATCCGCGCGCACCAAGCCCCAATCTTCGCACAGCATCCGCACCAAGCGCTCGTGACGTTCCTCAATTGCTTGCAGCGTCCATTCGGTGATGGCTGCGAAATCCCTGGTCAGCGCGTGAATCGGCGCACCGCGCGTTTTGAAAAAGACTTCGTTCTTCTTTGGGAACGGCTTGTTGTCGGCCTCCTTGTTCTGGTCGTAGGTGATCAGTGTAAGATTGCCGAGCAAATGTGCGAGTTCGGCGCGTAACGCCGGATCGGGGAAGCGTTCGTTCCACCAGGCGCTGCCGCCGCGAGGCAAGATGTGCTCCACGGTTACATCGTCGGTCATGCTCAGGATCGAGCCGCCCGGCAACGCCGCCTCCAACCGCATCATCAGCAGCCGCCGCTGGCGGTCGCGCTTACGCGAGCGGTTTAGCGTCGCGATGAACTTCATGTGCTCAGCCTCGGTGAGCTCGAGGCCCTCCTCGCTGTAAAGCAATTTGTCGTCGCCAACATGGGTCACCGCGAACGCATAGCGCCGTTCGCGAACGCGGTTGTCGATCACTGAGAGCTCGCATGCGAAAGTGAAGCGATCCAGCGCACGGAAAAACATGCGCGCGCGTTCGGGCTCATGGGCGTGAGCGGCCAGAAATGCGATTGCCGCCGGCGCCCAATCCCATTCCTCAACCTGCTTCATCAGGGCGATGCGGCGGTTTACTTCCTCGCTTGCCCGCCCAACATCGACCGAGCCTGCGAAAATCGCCCGCAGCGCGTGGGCGTAACGCGGCAATTGCTCGAACAGGAACACCCGCACATCGCCCACAGCGGCTCGGAAGGAGGCGAGGTCCCCAGGCGAGCGCACTTGTTCGCCGGTCAAAAGAAACGGCATCGTATAGAGCAGGCGTGCAAAGTTCTCGCGTTCGAACAGCCCCTCGATTTGCTCCCATTTGCGCGCTGCGGCGTCGGCCTCAGCATCGGCAAGCCCCGAGTTCTCGAGCAGATCGCTCTTGATCAGGTCGGCCCCCGAAAGCGGCGAACCGTGGATGTTTAGCGAGTGAAATACAGTCTGCGCGCAGCCGCGCTCCTCGGCGTCCACCACATTCAGCGTACAACACCGCGCGACATAGGACAAGAATTTGTCGAGAGTCGCATCCTCGTTGATCTTGGACAATTCCGCCTCGATCGTGCGGGCGGCGGCGCAGAGCTGATCCTTGGAATCGACGCCGATCTCAGAATGTTTGGCGAGCTCAGCCATGTGGCCTGGCTCCTGCACGAAGCCGCGATAAAAATTGGCGTCCTCGTCGCGCAGAAACAAGCGAACCTCATCGCCGTCCATGATCAGCAATTGATAATGCTTGGCCTTGGCCTGGAGCCGATCGCGCACGTAGGCGATAATCATGGTGAGCGTCGTCAGGCGCTGCTGGCCGTCGGAGATTTCGAGTTTGCCGTGGCTGTTCTTCACCAACACGATCTGGCCGATGAAATAAAACGGCGCGCCGCGTTCGAACGCCGCCCAGAGATCCTGGATCAGCTGGCGCACCTCGCGCTCGCCCCAAGTGTAAGGCCGTTGGTAACGTGGCACCTTCAAGCCAGGATGGCGCGTGAGCACCATCGCCAGATTTAGAATTTGCGAACTCAGCCCCCCTGGGGGCTCGCCGAATGGCTTTGACATCCAACTTCCACCTTACTTCCTGCCGCAGATCGTTATCGCGACTTCGCCGCCGAGCAACATCCGGCGCGCGCCTCACTATGCAAGTTTTTCGGAGGCGCCCAAAACAACACGCATTTCAGATGGCGAACAGAGAAAAATCAGGCGTTGACTCAATTCCAGCAAGCGAACTGAATCCGCGCGCGCGTAATGCTGAGTACGGAAGGGCCGAGGCGTCGGTGAATCCGGCGGCGCAGGCTCGCGAACTCCCTGATGGCGCCGCACTCAGAGCCGCCACGCGTCGGGCGATCGCTGCGCCGGAATCGAGCCACACACAAGCGCGCGGCGCCGCCGCCGCCAATTCCGTGGCAAGCAAGGGAAAATGCGTGCACGCCAGCGCTACAACGTCAATGCGATCACCCCCGTCGGCGCCGAACAGGCCGTTGATCGCCTCGCCGACCGCATCTGTGACCTCAGACGCCGGCGCGCTGCGCATTTTGGCCTCTGCTGCAGCCACCAGAGCGGCAGAGCCGAAGCGCACTACCTTCTTATCCGCCGCGAATTCCGAGATCAGTCGATCCGCATAGGCGCTGTTTGCCGTCGCTGGGGTGGCGAGCAATCCGATAACGCCGGTTCTTGACTGCGCAGCGGCCGGCTTGATCGGCGGCACAACGCCAACGACCGGGATGCTCAACGAAGCGCGCGCTTGTTCCAAAGCGATGGTGGAGGCCGTGTTGCAGGCAATGACCACGATATCCGGCGCCCAATGCTCGGCGAGTCGCAAAAGCAGCAGCGGAACCCGCTCACGCAGCGCCGCTTCCTGCTTGAGCCCGTACGGAAGCCAAGCATTATCGGCGGCGTAATAGAGATCAAGCGCCACGCCCGACGCTTGGATCGAATCAAAGACGGAGAGCCCGCCGACCCCGGAATCGAACACTAGGACCCGCTTCACACCTTAACGTGCAGCTCCGCGCGAACTCCGTCAAGCGCCCCAATGGGTACCCTACAGGTATGATTCTTAGAGCATAATTCCAGCGAGTGCAGCGTCATGACGGTTCGGTTATTTTCTTGTGGAAACCAAATCTTAAATGCATTGGCGCGAATCATGGATTGGGTTACTCACGCTGGGTTCGGGGCTTAACGTCAGCGCGCGTGTGCGCATACGGAACGGGGTCTGACCATGAGCGCTATTGGCAAGTCGTCTGTCGTTTTCGTAACTCTGACCGGATTACTCTGGGGAGGCTGGATCATCGGCGCGCAAACGCCGGAGGGCCAGGAAGCTCTCGCGCGCGCCTATCGGGCCTATGCCGAAGACCAGGCCGCGGCCAACGAGGATTTGTTCAATTCCGACGCGCTGCGCGCAATTGTATGCGGTGGCGAGGGCGTCGAACGCGGCGAGCCTAAGCCATGTTTGGCTGTGATCGCGGCCGGAAAGTTGTTCGTCGTCGATGCCGGCTCGGGCGCAGCGGCCTCGCTGGCGCGGCGCAACATCCCCATGGGTCGCCTGCATGCAGTGCTGCTGACTGGAGTGAGCTCAACGCAGACAGCCGATTTGGGGGAGCTTTATAACGACAGCGCGGCGACGCGCAGCACAGCGTTGATGCCGGTCTACGGCCCGGCTGAAACGCAACGCACCGTTGACGGCCTCAATCAAGTGGCGGGCCTCGATGGCTTGGAGCAAGGCTTGCAAGCTTGGGGGCCAGGCCCGGAGCCCGGCCGTTCGGTCATCGTGTTTGAGGATGAAGGCCTGACAGTTTCGGCGTTCGCCACGGACGGCGATTTCGCCAATCGCCGCATCGGCTATCGCTTCGATTATCGTGGTCGTTCACTGGTCGTTGGCGGCGACGGCCGCGTGGTCGGTGCGCAAGGCGCGGAGAACGCGCAGGTCGTGCTGCAGGGCGCGCAGAGCGAAGTGCTGGCGAACCTGCATCAGGACGGCTACGCCACACCGGCGGAAATAGCCGCACAAGCGCGCTCGGCCAATGCCGGCATGGTTGTGCTGACAGGTGCTGAAAACCAGATGGCCGCCACCGTCCAGGTCGCAGAAGCGCGCGCGGCAGGTCTGCAAGACGTCATCGCCGGCCGCATCGGCATGCTACTCGAAATGCCGCTGCGCAACAGCGAGATCAACGTTCGCCCGCTCTAGGTAGCAGGTGCTCGTGATGCCGCGTTAGACTCAGGTCGCGCGGGGGCGCTAAGATTTGTCCCATGCGCGCCGCCCTGATCTCCGCCCTGATATTTATGACGGCCGCGCCGGCGGCGGCTGATCGTTTTGCCCTCTCCTATGAGGGCGCAGCCTTTGGGTTCATTCCGTTGGGCGACATGAGCGTCGACGCCGACGTCGCCGACGATAGCTATGAGATTTCCGCCAGCATGCGTTCGCGCGGATTGCTCAGCCTTTTCGAACCAACGGAGCTGCGCGCTTCCGCGTCCGGGCTGATCGTGGGCGAGAGCGTGCGCTGGCGCCGCTACGATCTTGACCATCATTACAGCCGCAAGCGTCGCACCATCAGCCTCGAGCGGGGTCAGGATGGGGCCATTTCTGCGCAGATCAACCCAAGTTACCGGCTATGGGGCGAGCCGCCGGCAAGCGAGGAGCAACGCCGCCAGTCCCGCGATCCGCTCTCTACTTTGGTCTCCATGGCGCTCGACGTAGGCCAAACGCGCCGCTGCGCGGGGGATTATCCTACCTTCGACGGCCGCTTCCATTATCTGCTCGAACTTGCCGGCGGCGAGATCGACCGTTTCCGCGGCGGCGGCTACGAGGGCGAGGTGCTGAAGTGCGCTCTGGCCTATATCGCGGTAGCGGGATTTGAGCCGCGCGACGGTGGCCGCAGGCGTATTCCTCATGGCGAGGTCTGGTTCGCGCTCACGCCAGACTCAGCGTTCGCACCGCCCGTGCGGATAACGACGCCCTTCTCCGCCGGCGGCGCAGTGGTGCGTTTGACGTCCTGGCGGCGTGCCGAGGTCAATATCGACTACGAAACGGCAGCCAATTGAGCGCGCGGCGCGCGGCGGCGGAGCTCCTGGTTGCGGTGATGGACCGCAGCCAGACGCTTGATGAGGCGCTGGCGACAACGCCGAGCTTCGAGGCGCTGTCTGGACGCGACCGCGCTTTCGCACGCGCACTGACCGCCGCCGGCTTGCGCCACCTTGGGACCATCAATTCGGTGCTTCAGAATTTCCTGGAGCGTCCGCTGCCCGAAGACGCCGCACATGCGCGCGCGCTGTTGCATCTCGGCGCAACGCAGCTTCTGGTGCTCGGCACGCCGGCACATGCCGCGGTGGGCGAAACCGTCGAAACCGCGAATTCAATGCGCGAAGCCCGCGGCTTCGCGAAGCTTATGAACGCGGTGCTGCGGCGGGTCGCGCGCGAGGGCGCGGCTTTGCTCGCGGCGGCGGCGCCGGGCGCCAACCTGCCGGCATGGCTCTACACACGCTGGCGCGCGACCTATGGCGGCGAGGCCGAAGAAATCGCCCGCGCGCTGCTTATCGAGCCGCCGCTCGATTTGAGCGCAAAAGGCGACGCCGCGCCTTGGGCCGAGAACCTCGGCGCCAATTTGACGCCGACTGGCGGCCTGCGCCTGCGCGCGCCTTCTGTAATCGCCGATCTCCCCGGCTTCGACGAAGGCGCATGGTGGGTGCAAGACGCGGCGGCGGCTCTGCCGGCGCGCTTGCTGGGCGACGTCGCCGGCAAACGGGTGCTCGATCTCTGCGCCGCGCCCGGGGGCAAGACGCTGCAATTGGCGGCCGCGGGGGCGCGCGTGACGGCGGTCGATAAGTCGGAGAACCGGCTCCGGCGCTTGCGCGAAAACCTCGCGCGAACCAAGCTCGACGCCGAAATCATCTGCGCCAACGCGCTTCAGTTCAAAGCGCGCGAGCCGTTCGACGCCGTGCTGCTCGACGCTCCCTGCACCTCGACTGGAACGCTGCGGCGCCATCCCGAAATCGCCTGGCAGCGCCGGCCGACAGACGTGCGCGCGTTAGCAGAATTGCAGGCGCAATTGGTGGCGGCGTGCGCTGCTCTGCTGAAACCCGGCGCCCCGCTGGTTTACGCTGTCTGCTCGCTGGAGCCAGAAGAGGGCCCCGGAATCGTCGCCGCTGCGCTGAGACAGGGCTGGCGGCGCGCGCCCTTTGCAGCGCTGGAAATCGCGAGCGCCGCTGAGTTCATCACCGCAGACGGCGATCTGCGCACCCTGCCCTCGCACTGGCCGGAAATTGGCGGCCTCGACGGCTTCTATGCGGCACGGCTTGAGCGCGTTTAGATTGACGCCGAAACGTGCTTGCCTTGCGCCTCGGCACGGGCGCCGCTAGCACGGGGTCATGGCGCGCGCGCTCATTGCACCTTCGATCCTTGCGGCCGATTTCGCCAAATTGGGCGAGGAAGTGCGCGCGGTCGACGCCGCTGGCGCCGACATGATCCATGTCGATGTGATGGACGGGCATTTCGTGCCTAACATCTCGATCGGCCCAGGCGTGGTGAAAGCCTTGCGGCCACACACGAAATTACCGCTCGACGTGCATTTGATGATCGCTCCGGTCGATCCCTACATTGCCGCCTTCCGCGACGCCGGCGCCGACATTATCAGCGTCCACCCCGAGGCCGGCCCGCACCTGCACCGGACATTGCAAGCGATCAAAGCCAGCGGCGCCAAGGCCGGAATCGCGCTCAATCCCGGCACGCCGGCGCATGCGATCGATCCTGTGCTCGACCTGGTCGACCTGGTTCTGGTGATGAGCGTCAACCCGGGCTTTGGCGGCCAGAGCTTCATTGAGAGCACGCTGGCCAAGATCGCAGCCGTGCGCGCCAAGATCGATTCCAGCGGCCGCGACATCATTCTCGAAGTGGATGGCGGCGTGAACGCAGCGACGGCAGGACGCATCCTTGCGGCGGGCGCCAATGCTTTGGTGGCGGGAACGGCCGTGTTTGGCGGCGCTGCGAGCACCTATGCGGATAACATCGCCCGCCTCAGAAATACGGGCTGACGCTCGTGGGCGATCATTGGCGCGCCAATCCGTTTCACCGCATGCGCCTGGGCGAGGCCGCCCCCGAGCATATTGACGCTTGGGGCGAGGATTTGCGCGTCGGGGATTCCGAGCGTGGGCGGGAAATCGGCAAGGGCGTATGGCGCATCGCTGGCGAGCGGCTCGCGGGCGAGCATGCCCTGCCCTGGCGCACACTTTTTCCCTCCCGGCATTTTCAAGCCCGGCTGCACGCATTCAACTGGCTGATCGACCTTGCAGCGGTCGGCGCCTCCGCGCACGCGCGCATCGCCGATCTGATCGCAACTTGGGTCGAGCTGCACGGCGAGTGGGACGACCTTGCCTGGGATCCGGAACTTACCGCCGAACGCTTATTTGCCTGGCTGTGCTGGGGCCGGCCAGCCTTTGAAGCGGGCGAACCCAAACAGCGGGAAGCCTTGCTCCGCTCAACGGCGCGGCAAGCGCGTTTGCTTGTGTTGGCGCAGAGCGAGTTGAGCGAACGCCATCTCGGTTCGATCAAAGCGGGTGTGGCGCTGCTGCTTGCCGCCGCCGCCGGCATGCCCGAAGCCGAACGCCTTGCCGCCCACGGCGAAGAAATGGTGCTAGAAGCCTGCGCCAAACAATTTTTCGCCGATGGCGGCCATCTCTCGCGTTCGCCTGAAGCCCTGGTGGAAGCGCTGTGCGATCTGGTTATCGCCACTGAAATATTGGCCGACCCCCCGCCGATCCTCAGCGATATGCTCCCTAAACTTGCGAACATGCTGCGCCTGTTGCGCATGAGCGATGGTGGCCTCGCGTGCTTTCACGGCGGCTCGGAGGGTTCGCCCGCCACGATTGACGCGGTGCTTGCGCGCGTCGGCGGCGAGGGGCGCAAATTCTATTTCGCCGAGCGCTCCGGCTTTCAACGGCTCGAGGCTGGCGCACTGACGGCGCTGCTCGACGTGGGCGGCGCGCCACCGCTTGCTTATTCCGACCGCGCCCATGCCAGCGCGCTGGCGTTTGAACTCTCCAGCAGCGGCGAACGGCTCATCGTCAATATCGGCGCGACGCGCGAGCTTGAGCCTGCAGCCCGTGTCGCCGCCCGCGCCAGCAACGGCCATTCCACCTTGGTGCTCGCCGACGCGCTCTCGGCCGTGCTTGAGGGCTCCCGCCGCAATCGCGGCACAGCCCGCCTGCTCGGTCCCAATCTCGACGACGTGCGCCGCTCTTCCGACGAAAGCGGCGTCACTGTACAGGGGCGCCATGACGGCTATCGCGACCGCTTTGGCCTGCTCCACCGACGCTATCTGTTTATGGATGTTGAGGGACGCAATCTGCGCGGCATCGATGAGCTGATCAGGCCGATAAAGCTCAAATCCGCTCCTGCCAAAAAGCCGATCCCGTTCAGCATTCGCTTCCACCTTCATCCCAATGTACGCGTGCGGCCAGCCGAGCAACAAACCATCTACCTCGAGACGCCGCTGGGCCAACGCTGGCGCTTTCGTACCGACGCACCCTCTGCGGCGATCGCGGAATCAATTTATTGGGGCGCGCGAATGCCGCGCGAGACGAGCCAGATCGTGCTCTCAGGGCAAGCCGATCCCATGGGCCACGGGCTCAGTCCGCCAAATCGCGTACGCTGGGCGCTGGCGCGGATGGATTGATTTCGATCCGCGCCGAACGCGGCTTGCACAAGAGTGCGCGCCGTAAACATGGACCGCCGGCGCCCTCGCCGGCATACGGTGTTTGCTACCGCGCGCGGCCGGTTGTGTTTGTAGCACCGTATGCCGGCGAGGGCGCCGGCGGTCCATGTTCTAGCGGTTAGGCATCATCCTCCTCATCGATCAAGATGCGATGCGCGGCGCCGTCGAGGTCGTCGTACTGGCCCGCGCTCAGGCTCCAGAAAAACGCGCCTAGACCAAGCAGCGCCAAGAACAACGCCGCCGGGATGAGAAAGACCATCAGGTCCATAAGCGTTTGCTCCCCGTCTGCAGCCGCAGCGCATTGAGCGTCACGATCAGAGACGAACTCGACATCGCCAGCGCCGCGATGAACGGCGTCAGCAGACCAGCCATCGCCAAGGGCGCGGCGACAATATTGTACAGCGCCGAGAACAGCAGGTTCTCGACCACACGTGCGCGCGCCGCCTTGGCTACATCCACGGCCTCGACAAGCGCTGACAGCCCTTCGCCTTGAAACACGATGTCGGAAGCGGCCTGGCTGGCTTCGAGCGCCGTCCCCGGAGATGCAGAGGCGTGAGCCGCTGCGAGCGCCGGCGCGTCGTTCAGGCCGTCGCCAACCATCAACGGAAATTTGCCCTCGGCGCGTAACGCCGCGAGCCGCGCTGTCTTGTCGCTCGGCGATGCGCCCGCAACCCAGTCCTCAATGCCGGCTTCGCGCGCCGCTGCGGCAACCGCCGCGCGCCTGTCGCCAGAGATCAGCTCCACCCTCATGCCGCGCTTGCGGAGAGCGGCGATTGTTTGCGCGGCGTCGCTGCGCACTGCGTCGGCAAAAGCAAAACGGACCGGAGGTCGAACGCCGTCGGCGAACCACAATTCCATGGCGCCGTCATCGGAATCCGCCGCCTGAGGTGCAGCAAAGCTGCGTCGGCCCAAGCGCATCGGCCCGGCCTCGACGCCTTCGCCGTGCACCTCGCGCGCATCCTTCGCCGCAGCACCGGGCCCCGCCGCCTCAACCAGCGCCCGCGACAGCGGATGGCGCGACACGCGCGCCAACGCCGCAGCCGCAAGCAATGTGTCGGCATCGACGGCGCTGACAAGGCGCGGCTTACCGCGGGTCAGCGTGCCGGTTTTGTCAAACACCGCGACATTGACTTGTGCGAGCCGCTCAAGCGCATCGCCAGACTTCACCAGCACGCCGCGTTTGAACAGACGCCCCGTCGCCACCACCTGCACCGCTGGCGCCGCCAACCCCAGCGCGCACGGGCAGGTGATAATAAGCACCGCCACCGCGTTGAGAAGCGCCACGCGCGCGTCCACGTCCATCGCCTCGAAACCAAGCGCGCGCAGAGCCATCGGACCCCATAGCCAGCCAACAAACGTCAGCGCCGCCAGCGAGTGCACGACCGGCACATAGAGTGCGGCGGCTTTGTCGGCCAAGCGAACGAAACGCGCGCGCCCCTGCTCGCCAATCTCGATCAGACGCGCCAGTTCGGCGATCGCGGAATCCCGCGCCGCTGCCGTCACGCACAGCACTATGCGTTGAGTCAAATTGACGACCCCGGCGCGCACGACCGTTCCCACTCCGGCATGTTGCGGCAAGGTTTCGCCAGTCAGCATCGAACAATCGAACTCGCTGTCGCCTTCTTCAACAACGCCATCCACCGGGGCGCGGTCACCGGCGGCGAGCAATAGACGGTCGCCCACCTTGATATCGCGCGACGCTACGGCGTTCACCCGCCCATCGGCCTCGACGCGCGAGGCGGTCACTGTCTGCAGCGCCAACAGATCCCGTGCGGCGGTGCGCGCCTGCTCCCGCAACCGATGATCGAGATAGCGCCCGATCAGCAAAAAAAACAGCAGCATAGTGATGCCGTCGAAATAGGCGTGGTCGCCCTGACGCGCGGTCTCGGCAATGCTCACAGCAAGCGTCAAGACAACGGCCAGAGAAATCGGCACATCCATGTTGGCGCGACGCACGCGTAAAGCTCGCCACGCCGAGCGGAAAAAAGGCTGCGCAGCGTAAAGCGCCGCAGGGATCGCCACCAACGCCGATATCCAATGCAACAAGGTGCGAGTGGCCGGACCCATCTCGCCGTCACCCGACCAGACCGGCACCGAGAACATCATGATGTTCATCGCCGCGAAACCAGCGACGGCAAGTCGGCGCAGCAGGGCGCGGCCCTCCTCGTCGATTCTACGCACCGCTTCGGCTGGATCGAATGCGGAAGCGCCATACCCAAGCCGCGTCAGCGCGGCGGTGACGTCACGCGCGGCCAGGGCCCCAGGCCTCCACGCCACGCGCAAACGTCCCGTCGAGAGATTGAGCCGGGCATCGCCCACCCCCGGCAGTGCCAGCAATCCACCTTCGATCTTGCGGATGCAGCCCGAGCACTTGGCGCCCTGCACCATCAATTCCAACGTGTCCCGCCCCTGCGCATCGCGGCGCACGAATGCGGAAGGGTCGGCGCTGCTCGCGTCGTCGCTCGCCGGCGAGAGCCCCGACGGACAACCGATCTCGCCCGCTAGCGCTGCATGTGCCATAGCAATTCAGCCTCAAAACTCAACGCATCCGCGTGAGCGTCTTCCGCGCGCGCGCGCAAACGCCAGACGCCCGCCGCTAACGCACCGACATCGGCCACATAGATTCCGGGCCCACGGCGCTCGAAATTCAGCGCGCGGTCAAAGCGTGAATCGGCAGGACGCTCCAACGTTGCGGCAATGCTAGCATCGATCGGCGCGCCTGCGGCATCCACGAGCGAAACTTCAATCGCCGCCCCATCGGAAGGGGCCAAGAACCCGGCGCGCGCACGCCAGCCCAGTTGAGCCTGGGCGCGGCGCTCAGCCAATGTCTCGTTGAAGTGCAGGCCTTGCACATAGGAGCGGCGCACGACCTCCCCCGGGAAAGAACCGACCGCGACCACCGCGAACGCTACGTTCACCGCGATCACCGCGCCAAAGAAGAGCGCGAGCGCCGCGAATACATGCCAACCGCGAATTTCAAAGTTCGCTCTTCGACTGCTCATGGATTTGCTCCCGCGAGAAACGCCGAGGCGCTGCCCGTCTCGTCGCCGCGGCTCAAGTCTCGCGCCGTGAACCGCAAGGCATGCGTGCCCGCTTCGATTCCGGGCGGAACGGTGACGTGCAGCCGCAGCGTGGTGACGCCATCGGCGCGCGCCCCGATCACGACTGGCCCGCCGCCGGTAATTCCGGTCGCGTGCAAGCGCGCGCCCTGAAGGCCAGAGACTTCAATCGACACGCGACGCTCGAGTGCGCTCATGTTGATCACCTTGAAGACATAATCATTGCGCACCGATCCGTCGGCGAGACGCACGTACGGCGGACTGCGGTCGCGAATGACGTTAAGCTCAAAATCCGAGCGCGTCGCGAGCCCGTAGGCTAAGAGCGCAGCGATTGCCGTCATCAACGTTCCGTAAAGGATCGTCCGTGGGCGCAGCAATCGGTAGCTGGTTCCCCTGCCCTGCTTGCGCCGCTCGAGATTGGCGTAGCTGTCATAGGCGATGAGACCCGTTGGGCGCCCCACCTTGCGCATTACCTCATCGCAAGCGTCAACACACAATGCGCAATTGATGCACTCGAGTTGATCGCCGTCGCGGATGTCGATCCCTTGCGGGCACACGGCGACGCATTGTCGGCAATCGATGCAATCGCCGCGCCCTTCCCAACTCTCGCCCTTCTTGTGCGGCCCGCGCGGCTCGCCACGATCGGGGCGATAGGTCACCGAGAGCGCATCCTTGTCGATCATCGCAGCCTGAATGCGCGGCCATGGGCACATATAGGTGCACACCTGCTCACGCATGCTTCCTGCGAGTATGTAGGTTGTAAAGGTCAGCAGCCCGATAAACAGATAGGCGGGCGTGCTGGCTTGGCCGCTGAAAATATCGTGGAAGAGCGTCGGCGCATCGCCGAAATAAAACACCCATGCCCCGCCGGTAGCGGCGGCGATCAGGAGCCAGAGCGTATGCTTGGCTAACTTCTTGCCTACCTTGGAAGCGCTCATCGGCGCCTTTTCGAGCCGCATGCGCTCGTTGCGGTCACCCTCGATCCAGCGCTCGACATGGATGTACAGATCGGTCCACACCGTCTGCGGGCAGGCGTAGCCGCACCACACGCGCCCAAACAATGCCGACGAAAGGAAGATGCCGAAAGCGGCGAGGATCAAAAGGCCGGCGAAGAAATACACTTCCTGCGGCCACAACTCGATAAAGAAAAAATAAAATCGCCGCCCTTCGAAGTCGATCAGCACGGCCTGATCTGGGCGGCCGTCGCCGCGGTCCCAGCGTAACCACGGCGTGATGTAATAGATCGCAAGCAGCACAGCCATCGCCGCCCATTTGAGGTTGCGAAATGTTCCGTGCGCCAGCTTCGGATGGATTTGGGCGCGCTTCTTGTAAAGCGCGCGCGCCTCTTTTGAATTGACCGCACTCGCATCGATGGAGAGGTCGTCCCGGCCTGTTGTGTCGATGAGCGTTGTTTTACTCATCTCGTGTTGACCCGCAGCGTCATTGTGGGGGTGTGGGTGGCGTCGGCGTCGCGTCCGGTTCGCCGCCGCCCATCTCGTGGACATAATAGGCGAGCGAGCGCAGCGTGCCCGCATCGAATCGCGCCTCCCAGGACGGCATGACGCCCCCGCGCCCCTGCTCTATCTGCCTGCGAATTTCCGCACGCGACCCGCCGTAGAGCCACAAATCGTCCTTGAGACTGGGCGCCCCGATGCGGCGATCGCCGGCCCCTTCGACGCCATGGCAGGACGCGCACTGTTCCTGATAGACCGCAGCGCCACGCGCGGCTGCGGCCATATCCGGCGTCAAGCGTGCGCGCGCCATCGAGATAGAGATCACGTACTCCGTAGCGTCGCCGATCTGCCGCGGCGACAACAAGCCGTCGCGGCCAAACGCAGGCATCTGCGAGAGCCGCGCGTCGGGATGGCTGGAGCGAATGCCGACGCGTATGGTCTGCTCAATGTCGGCCAACGTGCCGCCCCAGATCCACACATTGTCGGCCAATACAGGAAAGCCCGGAGCGCCGCCGCCGCCAGCGCCATGGCAGGTCGCGCAATTGTCGCCGAACGCTGACTGGCCCGCCGCAATCGCGAACTGCTGCAATTCTGGGTCCGCGGCGATGCCTGCCGCACTCGCATCGGCGAGACGGGCGAACATTGGCGCACGCGCGCTCTGCAGCGCCTGCACTTCCGCGGCGACATTGCGCCGGTCGGACCAATTCAGCACGCCCCGCGTGTAACCGTTCCCCAGCGGCCAGGCTGGCATCAGCACCCAATAAATCACGGCCGCGACGATGCTGGCGTAGAACACGATGAGCCACCAGCGTGGCAGCGGCGTGTCGAGTTCACGCAACCCGTCCCATTCGTGCCCGGTCGTTTGCATGCCGGTGGCTTCGTCGCGCTCGCTATTGGCCATCTTCGCCTCCGTCATCGAGCGCCGCGCGCGCGGCATGTTTGAACTTCTCGCCATTGCCCGGCCAAAGCGCGTAGAGCACCGCGCCGGCGAAACACAACGCCAGCAAGCCAAGCCCCCAGGTTTCGGCAAAGTGCGCCGATTGCTCGTAGCTCATCGCCTCACCTTTGGTTTTCAGGCGCTTCGGCCTGGTAGGTGCTGAAATCCACGCCCGCGCCGAGCATTTGCAAGTAGGCGATCAGCGCATCCATTTCGGTGACGCGCGATGGGTCGCCATCAAAGTCGCGTACGACCGCACCCGGATAACGCTGCTCGAAATCGTATGCGGCGTCGCCGTTGGGCTCGGCCTGTGCGCGCGCGTCGATGACGGCGTTTGCCTGTTGCACATCCGTGTAGGGCACCCGCAGCATCCGATTCACGCGCAGATGATCTTGCATGCGCGAAACGTCGAGTTCGGCGCGCGCCAAGAATCGATAGGGCGGCATGATCGATCCCGGCACCATCGAGCGCGGATCTTCCAAGTGCGCGCGGTGCCATTCGTCCGAATAGCGCCCGCCCACGCGCGCCAAGTCTGGCCCCGTGCGCTTCGAGCCCCACTGGAACGGGTGATCGTACATGCTCTCCGCCGCGAGCGAGTAATGGCCGTAGCGCTCCACCTCGTCGCGCAGCGGGCGGATCATTTGCGAATGGCAGGTGTAGCAACCCTCGCGGATATAAATCTGCCGGCCGGCGAGTTCGAGCGGCGTATAGGGCCGCACACCCTCGACGCGCTCGATCGTGCTCTCGATGAAGAACAGCGGCGTGATCTGCACCAAACCGCCAATCGACACCACAACCAGAATGCCGATGAGCAGAATGAGGGAGTGCCGCTCGAACCATTTATGGAAGGACCACATCGTCGCCGCCCCTATTCCGCCGCGACCGCGGCTGGTTGCACCGGCACGTCGGAGGCGCGCTCATGCGCTGGCGCGCTGCCGGTAGCAGTGCGCCACAAATTGTACGCCATCACCAAAGCGCCCACGACGAACAATCCGCCCCCGGTCGCACGGATGACGTTCAACAGAAATTTGGCGTCGACGGTCTCGATGAAAGCATATTGGAGGAAGCCGAACTCATTGTAGGCGCGCAGCATCAGGCCTTCCATCACGCCCGAAATCCACATCGAGGTGATGTAAAGCACAATGCCCATGGTGGAGAGCCAGAAGTGCCATTCCACCAGGGCGTTCGAGTGGAGCCGCTCACGCTTCCACAGCCACGGCACGAGGCAATAGAGCGCGCCGAACGAAACAAACCCAACCCAACCCAGCGCGCCAGAATGCACGTGGCCGATGGTCCAATCCGTATAGTGCGAGAGCGAGTTGACGGCGCGGATGCTCATCACCGGGCCTTCGAACGTGCTCATGCCGTAGAACGCGACCGACACAACGAGCATACGCAACACCGGGTCGGTGCGGAGTTTGTCCCATGCGCCGGAGAGCGTCATCAGGCCGTTGATCATGCCGCCCCAGGAGGGCATCCACAGCATGATCGAGAAGGTCGCGCCCA
>CADEEA010000029.1 GCA_902826245.1 uncultured Alphaproteobacteria bacterium
AATTATGTGCGCATGGACAAGAACCGCTTCATCGCCGACGACCGCGGCCGCATCCTCACCGCGTTCATGGAGAATTTCTTCGCCAAATATGTCGAATACGATTTCACCGCCGACCTGGAAGAAAAACTCGACGAAGTCTCCGCCGGCAATCTGGAATGGAAGGCGCTGATGCGCGAATTCTGGAAAGACTTCAACGGCGCCATCGGCGACATCGCCGAACTGCGCATCGGCGACGTGATCGAAAAGCTCAACGACGTGATGGGCGATCACATCTTCCCCGCGCGTGAGGATGGCTCCGATCCGCGCACGTGTTCGCTGTGCGGCGCGGGGCGGCTGTCGCTGCGGCTCGGCAAGTACGGCGCGTTCGTCGCCTGCTCGAACTACAACGCCGATCCCCCGTGCAAATTCACGCGGCCTTTGGCCGGCGGCGAGGAACAGGAGGGCGCGATCCCATCTGACGGGCTCCCTCTCGGCGATGGCCCCACGGGCCCGGTGACGTTAAAAAACGGCCGCTTCGGCATTTATGTTGAAATGCCGAACGGCGAGGACAAACCCAAGCGCGCGAGCTTGCCCAAGAATTGGCCGCCGGATTCGATCACTCTGGAACGCGCGCTCGCTCTGCTCTCGCTGCCGCGCCAGGTCGGCATGCATCCAAGCGAAAACGAGATGATCCTCGCCGGCCTCGGCCGTTACGGGCCCTATCTGCAGATGGGCAAGATGTACGCGAACCTGCCCAGCATCGAAGACGTGCTCGAAATCCAGATGAACCGCGCCGTGGCGGTGATCGACGAAAAGAAAGCAGGCGGCGGCAAAGGCCGCTTCGGCCGCGCCGCGCCCGCGCCGCTGAAGGAACTCGGCGAAAGCCCGGTCACCGGCAAACCCGTGCGCGTCCTCTCAGGCCGCTACGGCCCCTATATCAATGACGGTGAAATCAACGCCAACGTGCCGCGGGATAAGAAGCCGGAGGATGTGACGCTGGATGAAGCGCTGTCGCTGCTGGCGGCGCGGTTGGAAGCGGGCGGGGGCAAGAAAAAGGCGAAACGCGCGCCGGTGAAGAAGGAAGCGACTAAGCCGAAGGCCGCCGCGAAGAAAACGCCAGCGCCGAGGAAAGCGCCCGCGAAGAAAGCCCCGCGCAAAGCGGCAGGCTAGCGTCCCTTCTCCCTTTGAAGGGAGAAGGTGTCATGAGCGCAGCAAGTGACGGATGAGGGGAACGCCAAACTATCAAGCACGCGCGCAATCACTCTTGCGTTTGCCTGCACGAACGCACCCCCCTCATCCGGCCCTTCGGGCCACCTTCTCCCCTCAAGGGGAGAAGGGACGTCAATTCACCACGCGCAGAGTGAGTGATGAAGCGCAATCCGAAAACCGTGCGCCATGCGCAGGAGCGGCGAAAGGACCAGACCAGCGCGGAGGAGAAACTCTGGTTGTTGTTGCGCAATCGGCGTCTCATCCGGCGCAAGTTCCGACGCGAGCACAGGGTCGGCATCTATTCCGTCGATTTCGCCTGCCCCGCAGTGAAGCTCGTGGTAGAAGTGGACGGTCCCTCGCATGAGGATTCCGAGCAACGTGATTTCGATGAGCAACGAACCGAGTATCTGCAGAAGTCCGGTTGGCGCGTTATGCGCGTCTCCAACCACGACATCTATCAAGCACTCGGCGAAGTGGAAGCCCGCATCATCGCTGCACTCGGTGATTAGCCTCCCTTCTCCCCTTGAGGGGAGAAGGTGGCGGCGAAGCCGACGGATGAGGGGAACGCCGAGCTATCAGAAAATGGCGCCGCGCAACTTTCTCCGAACATCGCGTTCCCCTCATCCGGCCCTTCGGGCCACCTTCTCCCCTCAAGGGGAGAAGGGACGCCTGTCGGCATGACCAAGCCCCCTGCCCCCCTCACCCGCGAGCTTGTGCTAGCCGCGCTCGCGAAATCCGGCGGCTCCGCGCAGAAGCGCGACATCGCGCGCGAACTCGGCATTGGCCCGGATCAGAAGAAAGAACTGCGCCAGATCTTGCGCGCGCTGGAGGAAGAAGGCGCACTCGGGCGCACCGGACGCAAGCGTTATGCTGACACGCATGCGCTGCCGGCTTCTGGCGCGATGGATATTATCGACCGCGATGCTGACGGGGAATTGATCGCGCGCATGCGCGGGCCGGACGGCTTGTTCGGCCCCGGCGTGCGGCTCGCGCCTGGCGAGGCGCGCGGGCAGAAGGGCGAAGCCGCCATAGGCGTCGGCGACCGCGTGCTCGCGCGCATCGCCCGCACCGAGGACGGCATGGAAGCGCGCGTCGTCAAGCGACTCGGCCAAAGCGCGCACCGCATCCTTGGCGTGTTCCGCGCCATGAAGGACGAGCGCGGGCGCGGTTACGGCGGCGGCCGCGTCACCCCTGCCGACCGCAAGGCGCGCTACGATCTGATCGTCGAAGCCGGCAATGTTGGCGACGCGAGAGACGGCGATCTGGTGCTGGTCGAGATCGATGCGCGTCACGCCGAACGCGCGCATGGACCCAAGCGCGGGCTGATCAAGGAAATCGTCGGCAAGGAAAGCGATCCGCGCGCGGCCTCAATCCTCGCCATGCACACGCACGGCATTCTGCCGGGATTCACGCCAGACGAAGAAGCGCAAGCCAAGGCCGCGAAGCCGGCGCCACTCGCGGGCCGCGTCGATCTGCGCCAATTGCCGCTCATCACCATCGACCCCGAAGACGCGCGCGATCATGACGACGCGGTGTTCGCGCAACCCGATGGCGATGCGAAAAATCCCGGCGGTTGGCGCGTGTGGGTGGCGATCGCGGATGTGTCGCACTACGTGACGCCCGGCTCGGCGCTCGATCGCGGCGCCTGGCGGCGCGGCAATTCCACCTATTTTCCCGACCGCGTCGCGCCGATGCTGCCCGAGACCCTGTCGGCGGATTTGTGCAGCCTGCGCGAGCACGAGGAGCGCGCGTGCCTGGTGGTGGAAATGGTGTTCGGCGCCGACGGCAAGAAGCGCCGGCATCAATTCTCGCGCGCGCTGATGCGCTCGGCGGCGAAGCTCTCGTACGAAGCAGCGCAAGCGGCGATCGATGGAGAGCCGAACGAGAAGACCGCCCCGCTGCTGGAGACAATCCTGAAGCCGCTCTGGGCGGCCTATGCGTGCGTATGGAAGGCGCGCGGAGAGCGACAACCTCTCGAGATCGATGCGCCCGAGCACAAGATCATCTTTAAGGACGGCAAGGTTGCAGGTGTGATGCGGCGCGAGCGCTTCGATGCGCATAAGCTGATCGAAGAATTCATGATCCAGGCCAATGTCTGCGCGGCGGAGACGTTAGAGCTGAAGGGCCGGCCGCAAATCTACCGCATCCATGATCGGCCCAGCGACGAGAAAATCGCAGCACTCACTGATTTTCTCCCCACTGTCGACATGGCCTGGGCCAAAGGCCAGAGCGTCACCGCCGCGCGTTTCAATCGCATCCTGTACTTGGCAGAGAAGTCCACCAACAAGGACATCATCAACGAAGTGGTGCTGCGCACGCAGTCGCAGGCGGTGTACTCACCCGACAATATCGGGCATTTCGGCCTCAATCTCTCCCGCTATTCTCACTTCACCTCGCCCATCCGCCGCTATGCCGACGTCACCATCCACCGCGCACTGATTCGCGCGCTGAAGCTCGGCGAGGACGGCGCGACCGACAAGGACGAGCAGCGCCTCACTGAAACCGCCCAGCACATCTCCGAGACCGAGCGCAAGAGCATGGCCGCCGAGCGCGACGCCACTTCGCGCTACATCGCCTCGTTCCTGGCAGACCGCATCGGCGCCACGTTCGAAGGCCGCGTCACCGGCGTCACCCGTTTCGGACTCTTCATCCGCCTTGACGAAACCCAAGCCGATGGCCTCGCGCCGATCCGCTCGTTGGGCGCCGGCTTCTGGAACCACGACGAAACCGCACACGCGCTGGTCAACGCCGAGAGCGGCGCGCGCTTCCCGCTCGGCATGCGTGTCGAGGTGCGCCTGGAGGAAGCAACGCCGATTAGCGGAGGCTTGCTGTTCTCAGTGCTCACCGACGCCGAACCACCCGCGCCGGGGTGGCGCGTCAAGTCGCGCGGGCGCGTGATAGGCCGCGATTTCGGCAAGCATCGCGGGAAGCGGCGGCGCTAGCGCACCTCTGGAGAGCTCGGCGCCAGCGCTTGCCATCGCTGGCGCATCGCGCCAGCGTGCCAACATGAACTCATCCCCCGCCCCCACACCCCTCGGCTTCTGGTCCTGCTGGGCCCTGACCGTTGGCTGCATGATCGGGTCGGGCGTGTTTACGCTGCCGGCGGTGCTTGCGCCCTACGGCCTCATGAGTTTCGGCGGTTGGCTGATCGCGGGCGCGGGTTCGATCATGCTGGCGCTGGTGTTCGGTCAGCTCGCCTCGCGCACCGCACGCAGCGGCGGCCCCTACACCTACGCCCAGGAAGCCTTCGGCGAATTCACCAGCTTCGTCATAGCCTGGGGCTATTGGTGCTCCTATTGGATAGCGATCCCCGCCATCGCCATCGCGTTCGCCGGCTATCTACCGGAATTTTTTCCGGCACTTGCCGGCAATTCCGTGGGCCAGGCGCTTGCCGCGCTGGCGCTGATTTGGGTTCTAACGCTCATCAACATACGCGGCCTGCGTGAGGCCGGCTTCATTCAGATCCTGATGACGGCGCTGAAGATCGTGCCGCTTGTCGTGATCGCGGGCCTCGGAATCGCCGCGGGCGACCCGGCCAACCTGCCCGTGCTGAACCCGAATAATTCGTCGATCCTCACAGCGCTTTCAGCCACAGCTCTGCTGACCTTATGGGCGTTCACCGGATTCGAAGCCGGCGCGATGCCAGCGGCGAACGTCAAGAACCCGGAACGCGTCATCCCCCGCGCCATCGTAATCGGCATGGTCACCGTTACGTTGATCTATCTCAGCGCCACTGCCGCAGTGATGCTGTTGGTGCCCGCCGAGCAGCTGGCGCAATCGACGGCGCCGTTCGCTGACGCTGCGCGCGCGTTTGGCGCTTGGGGGCCGCGCCTCGTCGCCGCCGGCGCGCTCATCGCCACCGCCGGCGCGCTCAACGGCATCATATTCGTGTGCGGGCAAATGCCGATGGCGGTGGCGCTCGATAAGCTCGCCCCAAGCGTGCTGGCGCGCACCAATAAAGGCGGTGCGCCCTATGTGGCGCTGCTCGCCTCCTCAATGCTGGGCTCGCTGCTGCTGGCGCTGAATTACTCGCGCGGAACCATCAAGGCGTTCGAATTCCTGGTGATGATGAGCACGCTGACTATCCTGCTGCCCTATCTCGTCAGCGCTTTGGCGGAACTGCGCCATTCGTGGAACCGCTCGAAATCCTGGGCGTTGGCGGCGCTGCTGGCCGGCTATTACGTCATGTTCGCCATACTTGGATCGGGCGCTGAGGTGATTGTCTGGGGCGGCGTGTTGATGGCGTTGGGAGTGCCGGTGTTTATCTTGGGGCGGCAGCTGCGTCGCAAAACGCCGTAAATATGGACCGCCGGCGCCCTCGCCGGTAGGTGCGGCCCTCGACAAGCTCAGGCTGACAGAAAATGGCGTCACGCTGAGCCTGTCGAAGCGCGACGCCGAACGCCAATGCCGGCGAGAGCGCTGGCGGCCCATGTTACTCCTCGCGCTTGAACGGCGTGTGCTCGCTGAGCGCTTCCGCCTCATGCACGACGGCGGGCGTCTCGGCTTCGAGGTATCGCGCAACGGCGTCGTGCAGAGCGGGTTCGGCGATCCAGTGTGCGGAATAGGTTGGCACGGGCGTGTAGCCGCGCGCGAGCTTGTGCTCGCCCTGGGCGCCTGCCTCCACCCGCGGCAATCCCAGCTCAATCGCGAGTTCAATTGCTTGATAATAGCACAACTCGAAATGCAAAAACGGCACATCAACGACGCGACCCCAATAGCGGCCATAAAGCGCCTCGCCGCCAACCAAGTTTAGCGCCGAAGCGATCGGCCTGCCTTCCATCTCCGCCAGGAACAACACGCACGCGTCGCCCATGCGCTCACCCAGTCGCGCGAAGAAGTCGCGGTTCAGATACGGGGAGCCCCATTTGCGCGAGCCTGTGTCCATGTAGCACTGGAAAAAGAAATCCCAATCGCTGGCTTTGATTTCATCGCCGCGAAGCCGCTTGATGTTCAGCCCGGCGCAAGCGCGCGTGCGTTCACGGCGGATGACTTTCCGCTTCTGCGAGGAGAGATCGCGGAGAAAGTCCCCGAAGCAAGTATAACCGCGGTTGAACCAGTGATATTGTAGACCCAAGCGCGTGAGAAACCCCAATGGCGCAAGCCGTGCACACGCCTCGCCTTCGGAAAACGTGATATGGGCGGAGGAGGCGCCCGAGCCCCTGGCGAGGCCGATCGCTGCTTGCGCCAACGCACGCTCAACTTCGGCGTCGCGCGCAAGAATGCGCCGCCCGGGCACGGGCGTGAACGGCACGGCGCATTGCAGTTTCGGATAATATCGCCCGCCAGCGCGGTGAAGGGCCTCAGCCCAGGCATGGTCGAACACGTACTCGCCGTAGGAATGATCCTTGAGGTAAAGCGGCATGACGCCAACCGCCGCCCCCGCCTCGCGCGCAATTAGATGCGCAGGCCGCCAGCCGCTGCGCCCACCGACGCAGCCGCTTTCCTCCAATGCTTGCAGAAAGCTCCACGAGACGAAGGGATCGTGCGGCGCACCACTCGGATTTGCACAACCATCCCACGAGGATGGCGTAATGTTCGCAAGTCCGCCATGCACTTCGATAGTAAGGGAATCCGCGCCGTCCATATGTTTTCTTCAGATCCCCGCCCCTCCACCAGGGAGAAGCGCGCCGCACAACTACTCAATCTCAAACACGCCATCGACCTCGACCGCGAAATTCAGCGGCAGATTGGCTTGGCCCACCGCCGAGCGGGCGTGACGGCCGATGTCGCCGAAAACCGCCACCATGACATCGGAGCAGCCATTCATGACTTGTGGTATGGGATCGAAATCGGGCGTTACATTAACGAAGCCGCCGAGCTTCACCACGCGCTTGACTTTATCAAGATCGCCGCCGCACGCCGCCTTCACCTGCGCCAGGAGGTTGAGCGCGCATAGCCGCGCGGCGGCCTGGCCCTGCTCCACCTCGATCTCATCGCCCAGTTTGCCCTTGATGCCGCCGGTCGCGTCCACCGAGACTTGCCCCGACACAAACACGAGCCTGCCGACGACGACATACGGCACGTAGGAAGCGACCGGCGCCGGCGGCGTCGGCAGCGTGATGTTCAATTCTTGCAAACGCGATTCGATGCGGCCCATGACCCAGCTCCCTGCGGGAGCATCTTAGCCGCCGAAAGCGGCGCCGTCATCCTAGCCCAACCACACCCCAGAACCATGCCCCAGAACCTCATTTGAGGTAGCCGCCGACGAATTGGCCCGCCTCCTCATCGGACACAATCTCCAGCGCCTCGACCGGCAGAATGCGCGCTTGGATGGACACGAGTTCTGCGACCGGGGCGTTCAGCCATTCTTCCTGCTCAGCGGCGGTGCGTAACACGACCGGCATTGCTTTGGCGTGAACCGGGCGCACGAGATCGTTGGGTTCGGTAGTGAGGAAGCTGAAGAGCGTGTGCACGCCGGACTTTGGTTCCTTTTTGGAGCCGTAATCGCCGGTCCAGACCTGCCAGATGCCGGCGAAATAGGCGATGCCGCGGTCGGGCGGGGCAAACCAGCGAATGATCTTTGCGCCCTTGGGGGAAGCGTCTTCGTATTCGGAAAACGCCGTGAACGGCGCGAGGCAGCGATGTTCTACGCCAAGCAAGGGCCGCCAATGCGGACTGTGGATGTTGCGGATATTCGTGACCGGAGCGCCGCCGAATTGCGGAGGACCAGGAAGCCCCCAGCGCATCGAAGTCCATTCCCTGGCGCCGTCTGCGCGCAGGCGAATAATCGGCGCGATGCTCTTGGGAAAAACTTCCAGCACCGAATTAATGCGCGTCTCGCTCCATTCGGAATAGCCATAGATTTCGGCTTCAAGATCAGCCTTACGGATGTCGGAGGCATAGCGATTGCACATGGGGAAGGGAGATTAGGGCGGCGCGGCCCGCTCCGCCATGCCGCCCGCTAATGAAAATTGCGCCCGTGCGGGATCATGCGCGCGGCTTCGGTCACGAGGTTTTGGCGGACATTGCGGGGATGAGCGCGGGCGTCGGCGCCGGGGCGGACGACTTCGTCAGCGCGAGCCGTCGGCGGGCTCAGCGCACCGCCTGAGAGTTTCGCCAGCAGCGGGCTGAAATCGTGCAGCCGCTCGGCCACGACATGGACGACGCCGCGTTCGTTCTGCACTCTGCCGTCAACCGCACAGAGCCGCGCGCCCAGCACTTCGGCGCGGAAGCTTTCGAACACGCGCGGCCAGACCACGATGTTGGCGATATGGGTTTCATCCTCCAGCGTCATGAAGATGACGCCCGAGGCCGTCCCTGGACGCTGACGCACCAGCACCAGGCCGGCGACGCGCACGAACGCGCCGTCGCCCAACTCCGCCAAGCGCTCGGCCGGACACACCTTTCGCGCCGCCAGCTCCACGCGTAGCAAGGCTGCCGGGTGCGCCTTCAACGAGAGACGCAGAGTACGATAATCCTCGATCACGTGCTCGCCAATGCACATGGAGGGCAACACAAAATCGGCCTCGCGCGAAGGCTCGACGGCTTGCGCGAAAAGCGGGGAATCCTCCTGCCCACCGACGCGATTGAGCCCGCGCGCAGCCCATAGTGCGTCACGTCGATCATGCCCCAGAGAGCGGAACGCGTCGGCGTCAGCGAGACGCTCGATCGTCGCCGGCGACAGCCCCCCGCGCAGCCACACCGCACGTACAGAATCGAAACCGCCCCCCCGCGCAGCGATGCAAGCCTCCGTCTCCTCCTGCTTCAAACCAGTTATCTGGCGCAGGCCGAGCCGCAGCGCATGGGTGGCGAGGACATCGTGGGTCATGTCGCCATGGCGCCGGTTCAGACGTAAGGCCGCCGCGGGGCCGGGCTCGAGCACATTATCCCAGTGCGAATGATTGATGTCTGGCCCGCGCACGTCAACGCCATGCTCCTGCGCATCGCGTACGATCTGCGCGGGGGCATAAAAGCCCATCGGCTGTGCATTGAGCAAAGCAGCGGCGAACACGTCCGGGTAATGGCACTTGATCCAGGACGAGGCGTAAACGAGGAGCGCAAAACTGGAGGCGTGGCTTTCGGGGAAACCATATTCGCCGAAGCCCTCGATCTGCGAGAACGAGCGCTCTGCGAAATCGCGCGCATAATTGTTGGCGATCATGCCGCTGATGAATTTCTCCTTGAGCTGCCCGATCGTGCCGACGCGGCGGAACGTGGCCATGGCGCGGCGCAATTTATCGGCCTCGGGCGGAGAAAAGCCCGCCGCGACGATGGCGATCTGCATCGCTTGTTCCTGAAACAGCGGCACGCCAAGCGTGCGCTCCAGCACCGCCTCCAGCGCTTTCGAGGGATAGCTGACTTGTTCCAGCCCCTGCTTGCGCCGCAGATACGGATGCACCATGCCGCCTTGAATCGGGCCAGGGCGGACAATCGCCACTTCGATGACGAGGTCGTAGAAGCACTCCGGGCGCAATCGCGGCAGCATCGACATCTGCGCCCTGCTCTCGACCTGGAACACGCCGACGGAATCCGCCCGCTGCAGCATGGCGTACACACGGGGATCTTCCTTGGGCAAGGAATCGAGCGTGAGCTTCGCTCCAGCCTCGCCGTCCACGCCATTCCACGCAGGATAATGGCGTTCGATCATCTCAAACGCCTTGCGCAGACAGCTCAGCATGCCAAGCCCCAGAAGATCGACTTTGAGGATTTTCAGCTCCTGGAGATCGTCCTTGTCCCATTCAACAACCGTGCGCTCCTCCATCGCCGCGTTCTGGATCGGCACGACTTCGTCGAGCCGGTCGCGGGTGATGACGAAGCCGCCGACGTGCTGGGAGAGATGACGGGGAAAGCCGCGCAATTCGCGCACCCGCGCCAAGCATGCCGCCAGCCGCGGATCGGATGGGTCAAGCCCAAGCCCGCGCAGATTCTCCCCTGAAACCGAGGACGACCACCATTGCTGCGTCCGCGACAGCGCCGCGATCACATCCTCGGAATAGCCGAACGCCTTGCATACGTCCCTGATGGCGCTGCGGCCGCGATAGCAGATCAGGGTCGCCGCTAGTGCAGCGCGGTCGCGGCTGTATTTCTGATAGACGTACTGGATCGCCTCCTCGCGCCGCTCGTGTTCGAAATCGACATCGATGTCGGGAGGCTCGTTGCGTTCGGTGGAGATGAAACGGTCGAACAGCAGATTGAACCGCGCCGGATCGACAGCAGTGACGCCCAGGCAATAGCAGATAGTGGAATTGGCGGCCGAGCCGCGTCCCTGGCAGAGAATGCCGCGCTCCTCGCGCGCATAGCGCACGATGTCCGCCACGGTGAGGAAATAGGCCGCGTACTTGAGCTGCGCGACAATGGAGAGTTCGCGTTCGAGCGAGGCGCGGACTTTTTCTGGCACGCCGCCAGGATAACGTTTGGCCGCGCCCGCCCAGGACAGCGCCTCCAACGCGGCTTGCGCGTCGGTATAGCCGACGACCGTCTCATCGGGATATTGATAGCTCAGCTCATCGAGGGAAAAGCGCGCACCCTCCATAAAACCGATGGTTTCAGCCACTGCCTCGGGCGCGCCGCGATAAAGCCGCGTCATCTCGGCAGGCGCTTTCAGATGCCGCTCGGCATTGGCGGCCAGCAATTTTCCCGCGGCGTCGAGTGTGGTTTTTTCGCGGATGCAGGTGAGCACGTCGAGCAAAGCGCGCCGCTCCGGGCCATGATGCAACGGCTCGGTGGTGGCGATGAGCCGCGCGCCGGTTTCGCGCGCCAATTCGCGCAAGGACCGCAGCCGACGACGATCCTCGCCGTCGAACCCGTGACGCGCCGCCAGCCAGACTTCCCCGCACGCCGCGCGGACGTCTGAAAGCGTCCGCCGCAAAACTGCATCTGGCGCCGAACCGGCGTCCAGAACCGGCGCTACGATCGCCTGCAAGCCTTCGGCGTGCGCGAGGAAATCTCCGACATCGAGCCAACACTCGCCCTTCGGCGCGCGGCGATTGCCGATGGTCAGGAGCCGTGTCAGCCGCCCGTAAGCGGCGCGGTTTTTGGGGAAAGCGAGAATGTCGGGCGTTCCGTCACGAAACGCGAGCCGCGCGCCAACTGCGAGGCGCACGCCATGTTCCTTCGCCGCCGCATGCGCGCGCACCACGCCCGCCAGCGTGTTGCGGTCAGCGACGCCAATCCCGGCAAGGCCCAGCGCTTTCGCTTGAAGCGTCAGCTCTTCCGGATGCGAGGCGCCGCGGAGGAATGAAAAATTTGACGTCGCGCACAATTCCGCAAAGCCGCTCATGCGAACAGTCCGTGCAGGAACCATAGCGGCGGGGTTTCTTCATCATAGAGCCCTTCGCGATAGAGCCAGAAGCGGCGGCCCTCGCGATCTTCGACCCGGTAATAATCGCGCGCCCGCGCATGTGGCGCGCGCAGCCAGTTCGGCGCGATCCGCTCGGGCCCCTCGGCGCGTGCAACATCGTGCGCCACGCGCCGCCAACGAAACCGCAGCGGCGGCCCATCCGGCGTCTCCGCCAAAACCTCGATCGGCTGGGCGCGCGCAAACAAGGTCAGCGGCCGGCGCATGACATTATCTGCCGGCGCGGTGGCGGGAGAACAGCTGTGCGCCGGCGCCGCCAATGTCGCACGCCATGAGCTTGCGCGTTCGGGCGCGTGCGCCTCGCACGGGGCAAGACGAACAACGTTTTCCGCCCCGAGGCGCACGGACAAAGTATCGATCAAACGCGCTTCGGCTTGCCGGTCGCGGCCGGCCTGGGGCGCGAGATCGGTGGGACGCAGCACGATCTGCGCGATCTCAGCGGCGTCGAGCCGCATCGCTTCGAATCCGGCCTCGGCGTCGAAATTCTCCGCCACCGCGGCCAGACGCTCGCGCCACAGCCGCAGCAACGTCGCTGGCGCGCGCTCGGGATGGCTGAAGCCAAGCTCGACGCTGCGGACTTCGCGGTTGAACCCAAACAGATGCAGTCGCAACAGCCGTACGCCGTCGCCGGTTTGATCGAGCCGGGCGCAAAGATCGGCGCACAAATCCGCAGTCACAATCAAAATAGCATCGAGGGTGACGATCGGCTCGATGAGACGACGCAATGCGAACACGGGCGGCGGCGGCCGGCGTGGGCTGAGCGCCTCCCGCGTACGCCCCATGACGCAATCGAGCCGCCGCATCGCCTGCTGGCCGGCGCGCGCGGCAAAAGGTGCGCGCGGCGCCTGCGCGATCTGGCCGATACGTTGCAGGCCGAGGCGCTTCAGCAAAGCTTCCGCCTCCGGCGCAAGCCGCAGCGCCGCTATCGGCAGTTCCGCCAATGCTTGCAGCAGCGCGTGGGGTTCAACAATCGGGGTTTGTCCAAAACGGGCAAGCGCCCAAGCGGCGCCCGGATTCGGCGCGATCGCTCCGCGCACGCAAAAACTTTGCGCCTTGAGCTTCTGCAGCGCCGTGCTCAGCAGCGCCGCTTCGCCGCCGAACAGATGCGCGCAACCGTCAATATCGAGGAAAATTCCGTTGGGCGGATCGAGGACGATGCAGGGCGAAAATTGTTCGCACCAAGCGGCGATGTGCTCGAGCAAAGCCGCGTCGGCGGCTTCATCGGCCTCCTGCATCTGCGCGTGGGGAAGCATGGCGCGGGCATCCGCCAGCGCCATGCCCACGCGCAGCCCGCCCGCTTCGGCGCGCGCGTCGACCGCGGTCAACGCGAAGGCATTGCCGGCCTTGGCGTAAAGGGCGAGCGGGCGCTCAGCTGACGCGGCGTTGGCGCGGAGCAACCGATCGGTCGCCAACCGCGCCAGCCACAGCGCCATCCAGCGCCCGTTCGGCGAAGGCGTGTTCATGAGCGTTCCATTCAAGCAACCAGTTTTGTCCCGTGGCGCCAGCGCGGTTTCGCGTCACGCGTACGGCGAAACGCGGCGGACCAAGCTCTCGGTCAACACCCTGGCTCGACGCACCCCTGACGCTCCAGCGCGTCCAGGCAGCACTCGCGCCGGCCTGATCGAGCCGCAGCAACACGCAGCGCGTCGCATGGGTTTCCGCCGCCAGAAGCAGCCGGCGCGTGGCGACGAGGCTGAGCGGTTTTGCGCCCGGCGTAATTAGGCAGAGCGCAATCGTGTGCGGCGTTCGCAAGCTCTGCTCGATGCTCCAGAGCGCGTCCTTCTGCGTGCGCGCGCGTACCCATAACAGGCGCTCGAGATCGAGCCCGAATTGTAGGAAGCCGGGCGCATAAGCGGCGCCGAGTTCCGCGTTGGCGAACTCGGGCGCGCTGATCACGATCAGCTCGCCAGCATCGGCCGCCTTGAGCCAGGCAAGCGCAAAGCCTAACGCCGCCAGCGCGTCCGCCGGCGCGGCGGGGGAGATTTCAGTCAGAGAACGATGCGCGGCGAGGCCATGAAATTCAGCAAACGAGCCGCACTCCGGGGGTGGGCGATAGAGGACGGACGACGGCATTACCGCAGCCTAGAACAGATACAGAACATTGACAAGCCGAAACGCTGGGAAATACCTCGGATGAGCGCCTATACCGACCGGCCCGAGAAGCCAGTTCAGCAGCGATCGCGATCAGGGTCTGGCCGGGTGGATGCTGGGTGGCAGGAGGGAGGGCCGATGCCGTTATTGTCTTCCCGCGCTCGCTCGTCGGCCAGCAAATGCTCCAGGCAAGCCCGGCGAGCAGCGTCATCCTCGATTTCCCGGCAGCGCGCCTCGTCGTCATCCCAGCTGCTCGCGCATGACCCCAACAGAGTTATGGCCAGAAGAAAGAACTTTCGCATTCGTTTGACCTCCGCCACCTACTCCGCCGCCACCGCCGCCGGCTCCTCGGCCTGGCGCTTCCACAAGCTGGCGTAAAGCCCGTCACGCGCCATCAGCGCGGCGTGGGTTCCGCGCTCGGCGATCGCGCCTTCCTCCAGCACCACGATCTGATCGGAATTGGCGATGGTGGAGAGGCGGTGGGCGACCACGATTGTGGTGCGCCCGCGCGAGGCGGCTTCGAGCGCTTCCTGCACGTCGGCTTCGGTGGCGCTGTCGAGCGAGGAAGTGGCTTCGTCGAGAATGAGAATGCGCGGGTCTTTCAGCACCACGCGGGCGATGCCGACGCGCTGTTTTTCGCCGCCGGAGAGCTTTAGGCCACGCTCGCCGACGCGGGTGTCCCAGCCTTGCGGCAGCTTCTCTATGAAGCCGAGCAATTGCGCGCGCGCCGCCGCTTCTTCGAGTTCGCCTTGCGTCGCCTCGGGACGGCCATAGCCGATATTGTAGCGGATGGTGTCGTTGAACAGCACCACGTCCTGAGGCACAAGGCCAAGCGCCGAACGCAAGCTCGCTTGCGTCACCTCGCGCAAATCCTGGCCGTCGATCAGCACCCGCCCGCCGGCGGGATCGTAGAAGCGATAGATCAGTTTCAGCACCGTGGATTTTCCCGCACCGGAGGGGCCGACTATGGCGGTGGTTTTGCCGGCGGGCGCGATGAAGGAGATTCCGTCGAGCCCGCGGTCGCGGCCCTCGTGCGCAAACGAGATGTTCTCGAACGCTACCTCGCCCGGCCCGGGCTTGAGCGCCGCTGCATCGGGCGCGTCGGCGACGTCTGGCGCCTCATCGAGCAGGATGAACATTTTTTCCATGTCGATCGAGGTTTGCTTGATCTCGCGATAGGCAAAGCCAAGAATGTTCAGTGGCGCATAGAGATTGGTCATAATCAAAATGACGGCGGTGATGTCGCCCGGCCCCAGCGGCCCGCGCGCAACCAGCAGGCCAGCAGCGACCACCATCGCCAGAAGGCCAATGCTCATGATCAAGCTCTGCACCACGTTGAGCACCACCAGCGATGTGTAGGCCCGCACCGCGGCGCGGGCGTAGGAGGCGAGCGCGCGGTCGTAACGCTCGCTCTCGCGCGCCTCAGCGGCGAAGCTTTTCACGGTCTCGAAGTTCAACAATGAGTCCACCGCGCGCCCGGCCGCCTCGGTGTCGGCCTCGTTCATCTCGCGGCGGTGCTTGAGGCGCCATTCAGTGACCCCGAAAGTCATCCAGGCGTAAAGCAGAACTGTGAGCGCGGCGATCGCTGAAAACGCCCAGCCGTACTTGAAGCCAAGCACCGCCGCCGCCAGCAACAATTCTATGACGGTGGGCGCAATGTTGAAGGCGAGGAAGCGCAGCAGAAAATCGATCGCGCGCACGCCGCGTTCGATGGTGCGATACACCCCGCCGGTGCGCTTGCCTTGATGGAAGCGCACCGAGAGCGAGTGTACGTGCGCAAACACGCGCGCGCCGGCGCGACGCTGAGCTTCCTCGCTTAGCGGCTGGAAAATCGCGTCGCGTATTTGCGGGCCAGCGGCGGAGATGAAGCGCAAGCCGGCCCAGAAGCCGGCTAACCCTAGAAAAGTCGGCAGCGCGCCCGACGCGTCGCCCCGCGCCAGCGCGTTTATGCCGTCGGCCAGCACCAGCGGCGAGAACACCGCCAGCACTTTGCTCACAAGCGTAAGCGCCAGCGCCGCCCAGAGCCGCAGCCGATAGCCTGGCCCCTTCAGTCCCCCGACCAAGTCGAACAGCCGGGCGACGGTGCGCAGGAGCGGCGGCGGGGCGTCCGCGCCCGCTTCAGGCTTTGTCACATTCCGTCCTTCGCCGCGCGCCATGGTGGTGGTTTCCTTGAAGCGAGCACTTAGGCGCCTTGGCAAGCGCCCGCAATGCGCCTTAATGGTCGACGCAACTTCCCCTCACATGCCCGATTCCAGCCCCCCCCAGACAACGCGCCGCTCCGTGTGCGTCTATTGCGGCTCCTCCGAGAGCACACGGCCGCAATATCACGACCTGGCTTCCCGGGTCGGCACGGCGCTGGCGCAACGCGGCATACGCCTCGTTTATGGCGGGGGAGCTGTCGGTTTGATGGGACGCTGCGCCAAGGCGGCTCATGCGGCGGGCGGAGAGGTTCTCGGAATCATGCCGCGTTTCCTTGAGCGGCGCGAGATCGTCTACACCGAGGTGCCCCACCGCATGGTCGACACCATGCATGAGCGCAAGATCGTCATGTTCAACGAGGCCGACGCCTTTGTTGTGCTGCCCGGGGGCATAGGCACGCTTGAGGAAGCGGTGGAGGTGCTGTCGTGGCGGCGGCTGGACCTCCACATGAAGCCCGTGATCTTCTTTTCAGAGGACGATTTCTGGTCGCCCTTCTTCCACCTGATTCAGCATACGGTGGACGCCAATCTAACGCCGGCAAGCTTCCTCGACGCCATCGCCGACACCCATTCCCTTGAAGAATGCTTCGCCGCCCTCGATCGAGCATTCTCCGAACCTTGAAACCGAAGCGGGCCCGCGCCCGTATAAACCTGCATGAAACTCACCCGCCGCTCGCTTTTTCTTACTGCCGCCGCGCTGCCTCTGGTCGCCTGCGGAGCGCAGGCGCAGAGTTCCACCTCCCCCAACGAGCAACGCTTTGCCAACGACCCGTTCCGCCGCCTGACCGACGCCCAGTGGCGCGAACGGCTTGCTCCGCTGGCGTATGCGGTGCTCCGCCACGAGAGCACCGAGCGCCCCGGAACAAGCGCGCTCAATGGCGAGCATAGGAGCGGTGTTTTTGTCTGCGCCGGGTGCGAGCTGCCACTGTTTCAATCGGCGTGGAAGTTCAATTCCGGCACCGGCTGGCCAAGCTTTTTCCGAGCAATGGAGGCCAATATCGGAACCAAGCAGGACAACGCCATGTTCATGACGCGCACTGAGTATCATTGCGCCCGCTGCCTCGGCCACCAGGGCCACATATTCGACGACGGCCCCGCGCCGACAGGCCTGCGCTATTGCAACAATGGCGTGGCGTTGCGCTTCGTTCCGGGCTGAACCCTACGCTTTAACCGCCACTTTACCTTGCCGGCGCAGCGTAGTGGCGCATGCGCATATCCAGAAAGTCGATAACGCCCGAGCACGCTCAAGCTCTTGAGTGCGACATCGCCCGCGCGGCTTCGGGCGCAGCCATTACAGGGCGCGTCTGCGGCGCTCAATGCGATGCGCGCTGCCATCGCTGCAGAACTACCACCTGCCAATGTTCGTGCTCGCCCTATTGCTGCGATGCGCCCCGCATGCTGACCAGCGACCCCGCCTTTCCGATCGAACCGCTGATCGCGCCCCTGGTCTACGAGATGAAGCGCAGCGGATTTTTCGAGCCGTGCTGGTCGTGCGAAGGCCATAGCGGCCCCGACGGCGCACTGTTCAAGTCGCCGACGGTTTGGTTCTATTGCACGCCGGGACATCTGCGATTGTTGGCGGGAGGGCTGGGCCGGCTGCGCCTGCACGCGCGCTGGCGCGTCGTCATCACACACTCCGACACCGACAATCCCGAGCCGACGTTTGCGCTTGAAGCCCCCCGCGAAGGCGCTTCCCTTAGCCAATTGCAAATGGACGTGGCGCACATCGCCAGCGCCTTGCCCGAAATGCTCAAATCCGAGGCGAACACACTGCTCGCCCGCTGAAAAGGCTGCGCCGCTGCACCCTGAGGTCGGCATTCAAGTTCCGCTCAGCTTGGCGGCGCCATTCTCCCTGACATCAAGCGCGAAAGAGGGCCGCGCAGGAAAACGGGAGATTAAACCATGAAACGCTTCTTGACCGCCGCCGCCGCCTTCGCCGCCTTCTCGAGCCTAGCGCTCGACGCGTCGGCTCAAAACCGCACTGTCGTCAGCCAGTACGGCGTCGATAACGGCGTCGCCGCCGCACAACAAGGCCGCGACAATCGCGCCACCGTCGATCAGAACGGCCGCGCACATTATTCGCGCGCCTATCAGCAGGGCCGGCGCAACATCCTTCGCATGCAGCAAGGCGGCACGCGCAATCAATCCGTGACCGAGCAACGCGGCGACGACAATCTAGCCGTCACCGGACAGGAAGGCCGCAATCTGCGCGCGGGCATTTACCAGAGCGGCTATGGCAACATCGCTGGCGTCGCTCAGATCGGCAATGGCAGCATCGCCACCACCGAGCAGTCCGGCGTCGACAATACCTCGGCGATCATCCAGGTCGGCAACGGCCAGGACGCCGCCGTGCGCCAACGCGGCAGCAACAACATCACCGTCGTGATCCAAGGCGAGTGATCGCTGGGAAGGAAGGGTGCTGACCGCACCCTTCCGCCTCGGCGAGGAGGACATCATGATTAGAATACTCACATCAATCGCTGCTTTGATCGCGGCCTCCGCCTGCGCCGCCTCGGCGCAAACCGGCGACTTCGCGGAGGATCGCGGCAGCGCCGCAGAATGCACGATCGACGTCACCCGCACCCGGGACGGCGCATTGTTCGAGGCGTCTGCACGAGCATACGAGCCCGCTTCCGGCGAATATGAATTCAGGCTCACCAAAGATGATCGGGACGGATCCTCCGACATCGAGCAAGGCGGCGCCTTCTCACTTGGCGCCGGCGAAGAGAGTGTGCTCGGAAGCTCCGAACTTAGTCTCGGTCGCGGTGGGCGCTATCGCGCGCGTCTCGTGCTCTGGGATGGTGATGAAGTGCTCTGCCGCGCGGAACGTCGTTCTTAATCAACCAAGGTCAGTAGCCATGAAACACTTCCGGTCCATCGCCATCGCCGCCGCATTGTTCAGCGCCTTCGCGCCCATGCAGGCCTCTGCACAATTCTATCGCGGCAATGTTGTGCGCGTCGCGCAGAGCGGTTCGGACAACGCCGCAGCGGTCGCCCAGAACGGCGCCGACAACACGGCCCGCATTGCCCAAAACGGCAACGCCAACACTGGCCGCATCGTCCAAAACGGCTCGCACAATCGCGCCTGCCTCTATCAACGCGGCAACGGCCTCGACGGCGCGATCACGCAACAGGGCAATGGTCAGCGCACGGTCGCGGTGCAGACGAGCCGCGGCACACGCGTGGGCGCAGGACACGTGCAAGTCGGGCGGCTGGTCTATCAGTGTCGCTGACAAATAAAGGCTAAGCCGCTTCGCCCATCAAGCGTTTACGCGCGCGCGCCTCGCCGATCAGCGGAAACAGCGCCGCCATTTCCGGGCCATGGTCCATGCCGGTGAGCGCTTGGCGAAGCGGCATAAACAGCGCTTTGCCTTTCGCGCCGGTTTTTTCCTTCACCGCGTTTGTGAACGCGCTCCAACTCGACCCATCATAGTCGCCTGACGGCAATGCTTCCGCGGCGGCGGCGACGAAGGCGGCGTCGGCGATCACCGGCGCCACCGGCCCTTCGACCACGCGCACCCATTCCTGCACATCCGGCAGCAGCACCAGGTTCGCGCGCACGGCGTTCCAAAACGCCTCGCCTTTGTCAGCCCCTAGTTTGGCCAGGCGTGGCTCGACCGTCACGTAGTCCAATTGGTGCAAAACCGCGGCGTTGACGCGCTTCAGCTCCTCGGGGTCGAAACGCGCGGGGGCGCGGCCGATTTTCTCGAACGCGAATTCCGCGGCCAATTGCGCGATACTGAGCCGTGCTTCCACTGGATCGGAAGTGCCGATCTTGGCAAGGTGCGAGAGCACCGCCATCGGCTCATAACCCTCCGCCGCCAGCTCGCCGACACCCAGCGAACCGATGCGCTTCGACAGCGCCTCCCCATCCGCGCCAACCAGCAACGGAAAGTGCCCAAACGCGGGGACCGCGCCGCCGAGCGCTTCGAATATCTCGATCTGCACGCCCGAATTGGTCACGTGGTCCTCGCCACGCACGATGTGCGTGATCTTGAAATCCACATCGTCCACCACTGACGGCAATGTGTAGAGGAAGGCCCCGTCCTCGCGGATAAGCACCGGGTCGGACAGCGAAGCGGTATCGATCGATTGGGGCCCGCGCACCAAGTCTGCCCAGTCCTTGCGTGCTCCTGAGAGCTTGAAACGCCAGTGCGCACGGCGACCTTCGGCCTCCAGTTTCGACCTGTCCGCCTCCGTCAACTTCAACGCCGCGCGGTCGTAGACTGGCGGCTTGCCCGTCGCTTGCGCGATTTTGCGTTTACGGTCGAGTTCGTCCTCGGTCTCGTAGCAGGGATAAAGCAAGCCCGCCGCTTTCAGCGTTGCCGCAGCCACCTCATAGGCCTCGAAGCGATGCGACTGATTGGCGCGCTCCTGCCAGTGCAAGCCAAGCCATTTGAGATCGTCCTCGATGCTTTGCTCGTATTCTTTGGTGGAGCGGGCGGTGTCGGTGTCGTCGATGCGCAGCAGCACCTGACCGCCCTCACGGATGGCAAACAACCAGTTCATCAAAGCGGTGCGCACATTGCCGACATGAATGCGGCCAGTGGGCGACGGGGCGAAACGGAGGCGGATGGACATCTCGTCAGACTCGGAAAAATCGGGAGCGCGGGTTATGCGACCGCCCATGGCGTTCTGTCCAGTTTCGCGATCCGGGCACGTTTCGGTCGGCGTGAAACTATTGTAGTGATAGCCGAGGAGCCCCCATGACCAGCAAAGCACACGAGATCCGGCTGAAGAGCCGCCCAGTCGGACTGCCGCAAGCGGAGAATTTCGAGTTGACGGAGTCGGCCCTCCCCGAGCCGGACCCGGGCGAGGTGCTGGTGCGCAATCTCTGGATGTCGGTCGACCCCTACATGCGCGGACGCATGTACGACCGCCCCAGCTACGTGCCCCCATTCCAGATCGGCGAAGCCCTACAAGGCGGCGCCATTGGGCGGGTGGAGAAGTCCAACAATTCCGATTTCGCCGCGGGCGATCTGGTCGAGAGCATGAACGGCTGGCGCGATGCGTTTGTCAGCGTCGGCGGCGCGTTACAGAAATTGCCCGCGGAGAACGTTCCCCCGCAAGCCTATCTCGGCGTGCTCGGCATGCCCGGGCTCACCGCTTATTCCGGGCTCGCGCGCATCGGCGAGCCAAAAGCGGGGGAAACAGTCTTTGTGTCCGGCGCCGCCGGCGCGGTCGGCGCCATCGTGTGCCAAATCGCTAAGCTGCGCGGCTGCAAGGTGGTGGCGTCAGCCGGCGCCGACGCCAAACTCGCCTGGCTCAAGTCCGTCGGCGTCGATGAAGTGGTGAACTACAAGACTTCCGGCAATTTGCTTGAAGCCGTGCGTAAGGCAGCCCCCCACGGCATAGACATCTATTTTGACAATGTCGGGGGCGAACACCTGGAAGTCGCGCTCGAAGTCGCGCGTCCACACGCCCGCTTCATCGAATGCGGTATGATCTCGGCCTACAACGACACCGAGGTGAAACCTGGCCCCCGCAACATCATCTATGTCGTGGGGAAGTCGATCAAAATGCAGGGCTTCATCGTCATGAATTATTGGGACATGCGGGACCAGTTCCGCGCCGAGATGACGCAATGGATCAAGGACGGCAAGATCAAGTGGGAAGAGACGGTTGAGAGCGGCATCGCCAACGCGCCGAAGGCCTTCCTCGCCTTGTTCTCCGGCGCCAATATCGGCAAGATGCTGGTGAAACTGGGCTGAAGCAGCACCCATGAATCCTCGCCTTTTCCAGGCCTATGTCGCGGTCGATTGGAGCGCTGCGTCCAAGCCAACCACGGGCGCCGATTCCATCTGGATCGGCGTGCTCAAGCGCAATGTGCGCTTCCAAATGGCGTTCGACGCTCACAATCCCGCCACGCGCGCTGACGCCGAACGCCTGCTCAACGCCATCCTGGACGACCTCAAGCGCAAGGGCGAGCGTGCTCTGGTGGGCTTCGACTTTCCTTTGGGATTTCCGCGCGGAACTACTGCGGCTTTGAAGCTGGCCGGCGCGCCATGGCGCGCGCTTATGGATTTCATCGCCAAGGAAGCAAAGGACAAACCAGACAATACGAACAATCGCTTCCAGGTCGGCGCCAAGATGAACCGACTTATGACTGGCGAAGCGTTTCCGTTCTGGGGCGCGCCTGCACGCGACGAGCAAACCATGCTTTCCGCCAAGCGCCCGCGAGAGCATGGAGCGGACGATTTGCCGGAATTGCGCCTCTGTGAGGAGACCCTGAAGACGGCGACCTCGATCTGGAAATTGTATTACCAGGGGTCTGTCGGCGGTCAGGCGCTTACCGGGCTGCCGGTAGTTAAGCGCCTGCGCGACGCGCGCAAGGTGAAATTGTGGCCATTTGAAACCGGCTGGAAACCGATGACAGCCGCCGAACTCGATGGCGTCGAAGCGGTGTTCGCCGAGATCTATCCATCGCTTTTCGCAGCGAAACCAAACTTTGGCGAGACCAAAGATCAGGTGCAAGTGCGCGGCGCGTGCGAGCGCTTCAATGCGCTCGACGAGAAAGGCCAACTTGCTCCATGGTTTGGTCCCGCCAAGGAGGATCGCAGGCGCGAGATCGTGGAGCAAGAGGAAGGCTGGGTGTTGGGCGCTCAGACAAACTAGGCGCCCCGACGGCCCCTGCTCAAGGCCCACCAACGCAGCAGCAACACGAGTGCACTGGCGACACTGGCCCAGAATATGGCCCAAAGGAGTCCCGCCACGCCCATGCCCTGGCGCTCCGCCAACCAATAGCCCAACAACGGCATGACCACCGCATAGGCGAAGATGTGGCTCCAGGTCGGAAACCAATTGTCACCGCGCGCGCGCAACGCGGAAGCCGCCACAACTTGTGCGCCGTCCGGATGCAACACCAATGCGCAGAGCCACATCAAAGACCCAATCAGCGCAGCGAGAGTGGCGTCGGAGGTGTAGGCGCGACCGATCTCCGCGGAAAATGACACGATGATGAGCGCGGCGAGAATCATGGCGATGGCGTTCAAGCCGATACCGGTCCAGCCTGCGCGCGCGGAGTCCCTGGGCGCGCCGCGTCCGCTGGCCTCAGCAACCAGCACAGCCGTCGCCGCCGCCATGCCGAGCGCAATCATGAACACAAGCGCCATCAAATTGAGCACGATCTGATAGCCGGCGACGATTTCCTCGCCGAGCCGAGCCGCAATCATCGTCATGGCGGAGAACGCGCCGGCTTCGACCGCCTGGCTTACCGCAGCCGCTCCGCCGATGGCGAGAAGCGCGCCGTAGCTGGGGCCTACGGCGCCGCGCACGCGCACGCCAAAATTCACGCCGTCCGGCAGCAGCAGAATCCACATGAGCAGCACCCCGGAAAGGAACACCCTCGCGCACACTGTCGCCCAGGCTGAGCCGATGGCGCCGTGATCAGGTACAAGATCATGCAACACGCTGAGCAACGGCCAATCACGCAGCGCCGAGTAAAGCGGCGCCCATCCCTCGTTAGGAGCGGGCAGTGTCAGATCGGGCACCCACAACAGGTTGAGCGCCAGATTGACGATGTTGGCGCCCCACATCACAGCCATCGAAATGCCAGGCTTCTTGATCGCCTCCATGAAATAGGTCGCCGCCACATAAGTGAGATGCAGCGGCAACGAGAAAGCGAGGATGACCATCACTGGAGCGGAGACCGCGGCAAGCCCCGGATTTATGCCGAAGATCGTGAACAGGTTCGCGCCCGCGAACCACATTGCCATCGCTGAGACAAGCCCAGTAGCCAGCGCCAGCACCAGGCCGCGCCATAGCGCCACGCCAGCGCCCTGAGGATTGCCCTCGCCCTGCGCCCGCGCCGCAAGCACCTGCACGCCTTGAAGCAAACCTATACCTGCCACCAGGAACACCGCCGTCGGCGCCCAACCCATGGCCTGGCGCGGCAATTCCGCCGGCGCGAGTTGTCCGACGATGATTACATCGGCAATCGCCATGCCAATAATGCCAAGGCGCGCGAGTGCCACCGGGCCGGCGAGCCGAAGTAAATCGGCGACATAAGGACGCGAAACGGCCATGAGGCAGCGGGCCTTAGCGGAAGGGGTCGATTCCGTCGAGGGCGTTGCGCCTTATTTGCCTGCCTGTGGCGCCGGCGCCAGTTGGCGATAAAGGTGAACAGAGAGCCCCGCCTCCAGGGCGCCATATACAGCAGTTTGCAGGAATTGGAGCGCGCCCCAATAGAGCGGATTGCTGAAGGCGCGCTGGATCATCAAGGTTGGATCGCCCACCGGAACCGCCACCAAAACGCCGACGATCGATTGCAGCGCCCCCGCCAAAATCAGCGCCGGCGCCAATAGTACAAAGCGCGCCAACATGATTTTCAACAAATGCCCACGCGTCGCCGCCCAGCTTTGGAACGCCAGCACTTTGCCGCGCTCCAGCGACAACGGCGCAGCAAAGAAGAAACGCGATGTTAGCGTGAATATGATCAAGGCGCCGGCGAGGCCCATCCAGCGCAACAAATCCGGCTGCGCGGCGATGGCGGTTTCCAGTACAGCGCGCAGGGCGGCTTCGTCCTCCCCGGCCGCCTTCGCCTGCTCCAAGTACGGCGCAATCAACGCGCTCATGGCGAGGTAGAGCACGACGATGAACACGATCGCCGCGAACAAGCCGACGATCGCCACGCATCCCAAAGTCCGCAAAGCGTCGCCAGCGAGGTTTGGCTGCACCTGCGCACCGCCGCTAAGCGCCGCCCGCGTCAACGCCGCGTGAGCGGCGATGGCGATGAGCAGGAACGCAACCGGCCACATGAGCGTCGCGCCGAGCAGCAAGAGCGCCAGCGCTTGCGCCACCGCGCCAATGCCGGCGACAAGCAAAACCAGGCGCCATTCCTCACGCACGAACCGCAGCGCCGCCCCGACGCTCGCTCGCATGGGCCCAATGCCTGCCGCCATGTTTGACTTCTGTTCCATAAGCCGCCTTGTGCCTCAAATTGCTTGCGCGCGCGAGGCTTGAAGCGCCCGCCCTGCCGCGTCATGAGGAAGCGTGATGAAACCTGTGCATGTCGTCGGCGGGGGCCTCGCCGGCTCAGAGGCCGCCTGGGCGCTCGCTAAGGCAGGCGTGCCGGTCGTGCTGCATGAAATGCGGCCTTTGGTGAAAACCGATGCTCACCAGACCGGTAAATTCGCGGAACTGGTCTGCTCCAATTCCTTCCGTTCAGACGATTGGCGCGGCAACGCTGTGGGCTTGCTCCACGAAGAGATGCGCCGCTGCGGCTCGCTGGTGATGGCTTGCGCGGGGCCCGCGCAAGTGCCGGCTGGCAGCGCCCTGGCGGTGGACCGGAATGTGTTCGCGGATGCGGTGAGCACGGCGTTGGAATGGCATGAGCTGATCGAGGTGGTGCGGGGGGAGGTGACCTCGCTAGAGCAATTGCTCAAGTTATCAGAGAATAGCGCCGTCATTCCGGACGCGCGGAGCGCGATCCGGAACCCAGGGGCTGCAAGCGCTGCACTCGACGCTCCCCTGGGTTCCGGGTTCTCGGCTGCCGCCGAACCGCGGAATGACGGAGAGATCTTGGACACTCCGAGCATCATCTTCTGCACCGGCCCACTCACGTCGCTCTCATTGGCGGACTCGATCAGGAGTTTCACCGGCGAGGACAGCCTCGCCTTCTTCGACGCCATCGCCCCCATCGTCACCGCCGATTCCATCGATTTCGACATCGCCTGGAAGCAGTCGCGTTACGACAAGGAGGGCCCCGGCGGCGACAAAGCCGCGTACGTGAACTGCCCGATGGATGAAGCGCAGTACAACGCCTTCATCGTCGCGCTGAACACTGGCGCGAAGACCGAGTTCAAGGAATGGGAAAAAAACACGCCCTATTTCGAGGGCTGCCTGCCGATCGAAGTGATGGCCGAGCGTGGGCCTGAGACGTTGCGTTTTGGCCCGATGAAACCGGTGGGGCTGATGGACCCACGCGTCGGCAAGCGTCCCTATGCTGTCGTGCAACTCCGCCAGGACAACAAACTCGGCACGTTGTTCAATATGGTGGGCTTTCAGACCAAGCTGAAATACGGCGCGCAGGAAGAGATTTTCCGCATGATCCCCGGCCTGCAAAAAGCGCGCTTCGCGCGGCTTGGCGGCATCCATCGCAATACGTTTTTGAACTCACCGAAACTATTGGATGGAACCCTGCGCCTGCGCGCAGAACCGCGGGTGCGTTTCGCGGGACAAGTGACGGGCGTTGAGGGCTACGTCGAAAGCGCCGCCATGGGCATGCTGGCGGGACGCTTTGCTGCGGCAGAGCGCTTGGGGCGCGCGCTTGAGCCGCCGCCCGCAACAACGGCGCTCGGCGCGCTGCTCGCGCACGTGACTGGCGGGCACGTGAGCGGCGGCAAGGGCTCGTTTCAGCCGATGAATGTGAACTTCGGACTGTTCCCCCCGCTCGATGCGCCGACGCATGGAGCGGATGGCAAGAAGCTCAAGGGCGAAGAGCGCGGGAGAGCGAAGAAGCTGGCGCTGGCGGAGCGGGCGTTGGGCGATTTGGGGGGTTGGCTCGCGGTTTAGGGGAAGCTCATAACGACAATTTTCTGAACCATGGCAACAATAAGCGAGGAGACTCGCAATGCCGGACCCGCTCGAAGAACACTACAGCGTTCGGCTCTACGTCCACGCCGATCTCAAATATCAGTTCGACGAGGGCCCGCAATCTGACGAGCAGGTTGAGGCCCGCGCCAAACGGTTTGAGCCACGGCTAGCTAAGCTCTTTGGCTCCGCTTTCCCGCTAGCGAAGGTCGAAGTCGAGACGACCCAGGCTCGATACGGGTCAGCGAAGATCGCGCAATTTGTCAAACTACTCTTCGACGGCCCTGAGGGGCAGATCGACTGTCGCAAGGCTATCTCGGAATTCGTCGACGCGTGGCAAGTTATGATCGAAACCGAGTGGGCAATCCAAGAAGGTCCGCAGCTCATCTACCCTAATGTGTCGATTTCACTGCCACGCGCACAAGGCGCGACGAACACTGCGCTGCCTGCGGCCACCGCGGGAGCGCCTATCCCGGTAAGACGCGATGACATTATGCGCGCAATCAAATTGCGCGAAGGAATGATATGGACGTTTCTCGGAATAGGGATCGCGCTCGGCGTAGTTGCTGGGTTTGTGTGGTTCAGGCTGGACGACCTGAACGACGAACTTCAGGAGCTGCGCAACAGAGCTTCTATCGAACACCCGATGACCAATTCCGCACAACCGGTTGTGGTGACCGTGACCGAGCCCACGCCCATTGTCCTACGCCCTGAGCCGCCAACCACACGTGCTTGCCCCGATTGCCCCGTGGTGCTGCGAATCCAACCGACTCGGCGCGATTAGATCAGCCCCCCCTAGCGGACTACTCGGATCAGCATACTTCTTCTTCCCCATCCGTCCCGCCAGATACGCCTCCCGCCCCGCGATCACGGCGTGCTTCATGGCGCGCGCCATACGGTCAGCGCTTCGCTGGCGAGACTTCATCGCCCGGTTGCGGCGGTTCGTTGCCACCCGTGCGATCGCGACCGAATACGCGCTCGAACGCGCCCGGTTTCGCGCGCGCGGCGCGGGCGGCGAAATAGAGGGCGGCGGAGTGCACGATCCCGGCCTTCTCCGCCGCGGCGCCGGCAACGAACTCCTCCGGCGAGACGCCCTTTTGTCGCGCCGCCTTCTCGATCTCGCGGCGGAGATCGTCGGAGAGTTCTATGATCATGGTGTCGCTCATCATGCCAGCTTAGCCCAAATTTGCGCTGGCGTCAGCACTTCGATGCCGAAGCGGGCGGCGGTCTCCCGAAAAGTTCCGGATTCGAAGGTGATGATCGCCTCCGCGCCGCCATTCACAGCAGCCTCCAGAACCATCTCATCGTCGGGGTCGCGCAATTGCGGACGCCAGGAGAAATGCGGCTCGGCCGGCACAACCCGCACCGCAAGTTCATCAAGCGATTCGGCTATCTCCGCCCGCGTGACGCCGCCAGCGGCAAGATGCTCTGGCCGCGTGAGCACTGCCTCGTATTCGGCAAACAGCGCGACGTTGGCGATGGCCACTATACTGCCCTCGAAAACCGCCTCAACCAATCGCGCCGACGCGCCGGTCTGGCTGCGAAGCGCCGCGACAAGCACGTTGGTGTCGAGGACGACACGCACTCAAATCAACCCGCCCAGCGGACTGCTTGGATCAGCGTAGCGTTTCTTCCCCATCCGTCCCGCCAGATACGCCTCGCGGCCCGCGATAACCGCGTGTTTCATGGCGCGCGCCATGCGCACTGGGTCTTTGGCTTCGGCGATTGCCGTGTTCATCAGCACGCCATCGACGCCGAGTTCCATCGCGATTGCGGCGTCGCTCGCCGTGCCGACGCCGGCGTCGACGATGACGGGGACGCGGGATTGCTCGACGATCAGGCGAATGTTCACTGGGTTCTGGATGCCCAGCCCTGAGCCGATCAGCGAGCCCAGCGGCATGATCGCCACGCACCCGGCATCTTCCAACTTGCGCGCGTAGACCGGATCGTCGCTGCAATAGACCATCACGTCGAAGCCCTCGGCGACGAGGGTTTTGGCGGCGGCGAGCGTCTCTTCCATGTCGGGATAGAGTGTCTTCTGGTCAGCCAGCACTTCGAGCTTCACCAGCTTCCAATCGCCGGCTTCGCGCGCCAGCCGCAGCGTGCGCAGCGCTTCTTCCGCTGTGAAGCAGCCGGCGGTGTTGGGCAGGAACGTGACCTTCTTCGGATCGATATGATCGGTGAGGCGCTCTTTGCTCGGATCGGACAAATTCACCCGCCGCACCGCGACGGTGACGATCTCCGCCCCGCTGGCCTCAAGCGCGGCGGCGTTCTCGGCGTAGGACTTGTACTTGCCGGTGCCGATGATGAGGCGGGAGTCGTAGGCGCGGCCGGCGATGGTGAGGGGGTCGGTCATGGGATCGGTACTTCTACGAAAGCGCCAAGCGCAAGTGCATCGAGAGCCTTCGCAACCAGCTGCGCATGTGGCCGCAGGCGCGGCCAGTTGGCGGTGAGGAGCACGACGATAGCGATTCTGCGTTGTCCGATGTTTTGCTGATATTGCAGATTCTGATCAGTCGTAACGAACACCTCGAACCCCGCCGCTTCAGCCGCGGCCAAGAGTGCGCCATTCTCAAGCCGATCCCATCCGCACTCAAACGCGGTCCTCACGTCATGACGCGCCAGAACCGAGCGGAGCGGCGCCGGTGTGCCTTGATCAAAGTGGACTTTCATTCAAGCGCCGCTAGGCGATTTCGAGGCTATGTTGCGCGTGCTCCAGCACAGAATCGACTTGGCTGCGCTGAACACCCTGAAACCATTCCAGGAACTCATCGACAGTCGCGCCGCCTTCCAAGTTTTCGAAGAGTGCCTTCACCGGCACGCGCGTGCCCTTGAACAACCAAGCGCCGCTCACCTTGGCCGGGTTGCGCTCGACGGCGGGGCAGTGGGACCAGTCGATCATGGGCGCATGGTGGGAATATCCGTATGGGATTGCAAGTTCACCCATCATCCCCCCCCCACAAACTGCACGATCTCAACCCGATCCCCCTCCGCCAGCACGATCTCCCCCCACAGGCTTTTCGGCGCGATTTCCAGGTTGCGCTCCACCGCCACGCGCCCGGATTCTATCCCCAGCGAGGCGAGCAGATCGGCGAGGGTCGCGGAATCAGGCGCCTCTCGCACTTCTCCATTGACGGTGAGGCGCATTGTGCTTCCTATCGCGCCGAAATAGCCCCCCCAGGGTCCGCGAGCAACCGCGGGCCGCGAGACGTTGGTTAGCCCCCGCCGAGCCCATGACCAAGCCGATCTATGTGCTGAACGGCCCGAATCTCAATCTGCTGGGGACGCGGGAGCCGGAAATCTATGGCCGCGTGACCTTGCCGGAGATCGAGGCTGCCTGCGCGGCGCGGGCCGCCCAACTTGGCCGCGCCATCGTCTTTCGCCAATCCAACATCGAGGGCGAATTGGTGGGCTGGCTCCAGGAAGCGCGCGCCGAAGCCTGCGCGGTGGTGCTCAATGCTGGGGGCTACAGCCACACCTCTGTGGCGCTGCATGACGCCATCACGGCGATCGGCGTGCCGGTGATCGAGACGCATCTGTCCAACCCCGCCGCGCGCGAGGAATTCCGACACGTTTCGTTAGTAGGCAAAGCGGCAAAGGGCGTCATCGCCGGCTTTGGCGCAACATCGTACCTTCTGGCCATCGAGGCCGCCCATTTGATCGCACGCGAAAGCCCCGGCGAAGGCTCGGGCGCGTGAGCAGGAAACAAGCAACGATGAGCGAGAAGAAACACCCAGCGATCGACCCCGCGCTCGTGCGAGAACTGGCCGCGATCCTGAGCGACACCGGCTTGAGCGAGATCGAGGTAGAGCACGGCGAGCTACGCCTGCGCATCGCCCGCACGCTCATGGCCGCACCCGCCGTGCATACGCAGGTCATGCATGCGCCGGCCGCGCCCACTTCGCCAACTCCCGCAGGTCCAAGCGCGCCGGCGCCCGTTGCCGCCGCCGATCCAGCGAAACATCCCGGCATGGTGCCCTCGCCCATGGTCGGTACGGCCTACCTCTCGCCTGAACCAGGCAAGCCGGCCTTCATCAAGGTTGGCGACACGGTGACCGAAGGCCAGACCATCATGGTGGTGGAAGCCATGAAGACATTCAACCCGATCCCGGCGCCGCGTGCGGGCAAGGTGATCGCCATTCTCGTCGCCGATTCCCAGCCGGTCGAGTTCGGCGAGCCGCTGGCGATTATCGAATGACGGCGAACGCGGCACTTTGCGATCGGCAATCGCAGCGCGGCCAATGCGGCCTTCGACAGGCTCAGGCTGACGCTGTTTCGCGCTGCCTTCCTCCTGGCGTCACCCTGAGCTTGTCGAAGGGCGACGTCACCTGGTGTTGTGATCGCGCGCCTCAATTACCATTCGCTAGTCGCTGCCCACATGTTTGAAAAAATCCTCATCGCTAATCGCGGGGAGATCGCGCTGCGCATCCATCGCGCCTGCAAAGAGATGGGCATCTCCACCGTAGCGGTGCATTCCACAGCCGACACCGACGCCATGCACGTGCGCCTCGCCGACGAAAGCGTGTGCATCGGCCCGCCGCCGGCGTCGAAATCCTATTTGCACATTCCCTCCATTATCGCGGCCGCCGAAATAACCGGCGCGCAGGCCATCCATCCGGGCTACGGTTTTCTTTCCGAGAACGCGAAATTCGCCGAGATCGTCACCGAGCACGGCATGACGTTCATCGGTCCCACCGCCGCGCACATCCGGCTCATGGGCGACAAGATTGCGGCTAAACAGGCCGCCATCGATACCGGCATGCCGGTTGTCCCCGGCTCCGATGGCGGCGTCACCAGCGAAGAGGAAGCCAAGAAAGTCGCCAAGAAGATCGGCTACCCGGTGCTCATCAAGGCCGCGGCCGGCGGCGGCGGGCGCGGCATGAAGGTCGCGCGTTCGGCGGACGAGTTGAGCGAGGCCTATTCGACCGCGCGTGCCGAAGCCAAAGCAGCGTTCGGCAACGACGACGTCTACATGGAGAAATACCTCACTCATCCCCGCCACATCGAAATCCAGATCGTCGCCGACAGCCACGGCAATGTGATCCATCTGGGCGAGCGCGATTGTTCGCTGCAACGCCGCCACCAAAAGGTTCTGGAGGAAGCGCCTAGCCCAGCGCTCAACGCGGAGGACCGCGCGAAAATCGGCAAGGTGACGGCCGAGGCGATTTCGAAACTCGGCTATCTCGGCGTCGGCACGATTGAATATCTCTACGAGGACGGCGAATTCTATTTCATCGAAATGAACACTCGCCTCCAAGTTGAACACCCCGTCACCGAGATGATCACCGGCATCGATCTGGTGCGCGAACAAATCCGCATCGCAGATGGTGCGCCGCTATCCGTGAAACAAAAGGATGTGAAATTTCACGGCCACGCCATCGAGTGCCGCGTCAATGCCGAGAACCCGGCCACCTTCAGGCCGTCTCCAGGCAAGATCGACGGCTTTCACTCGCCGGGCGGCCTCGGCGTGCGCCTGGATAGCGCCATCTACGCGGGCTATTCCATCCCGCCGAATTACGATTCACTGATCGGAAAGCTCATCGTCCATGGCCGCGACCGCGCTGAATGCCTGATGCGATTGCGGCGCGCGCTCAACGAAATGGTGATCACGGGCGTTGAAACCACATTGCCGCTGTTCCGCGATTTGATGAACGAGCCCGACATCATCAATGGCGATTATTCGATCCACTGGTTAGAGAAGATGCTTGCGGCGAAAGTGGATACACAAGGGGGATGAAGATGCGCATAGTGTTGACAGCGATCCTGGCTTTGGCGGCAGCCTGCTCGCCGCCTCCCACAGGAACAGAGACGCCGAACCCGCAGGCCGCGACATCGGACAATTCCGCTGCAATACTATCGGTCTTAACTCCCATAGTCGCCGCCGAAATTGGTGCGCCGGTGCGCTTGGAAATCAAACAGGCAAACGTACAGGACGATTGGGCATGGATAGCGGTCCAAACGCTACAACCGGACGGTTCGGCGATTTCATGGCCCACGACCGCGCTCGCCAGCCGCTATGAGAACGGGGCCATGGACGAAGGCGGCGGCGCCTATGCGTTGCTCAAAGAGGAAAATGGCGTCTGGCGCATCGTCACGCACGTGATCGCTCCGACCGACATGGCTTGGGCTTCATGGCCAAGCGAGTACGGCGCGCCGGCTGAAATTACGGGCATCACAGACTGACGGCTGCCATTTCAAAACAAAACGTCGTCATTCCGGACGCGCGGAGCGCGATCCGGAATGACGGAGTCTGCGGCTTCGACTGAAACTGCGTCCTTCACTCCAAGTCGCGCAGCGCATCTTTGCCAACCCATCGCGACGGTGCATCTTCCGACGCCGCCAATCGCCGCGCCACGGCCAGCGCCGCCGCTTTGAGTTTTGCGCTCTTGCGCTTACCGATGCCGCGCAAAGCCCAACTGACGCCCTTTTTTACAAAATTCCTGCCATCGCTGGCGCCGGCCTCGATGATCGGCATGCACTCCAGGAAAGGCTCGTCCGACAATTCTTTGCGGTGTAGCGCCGCGCTGGCGACCAGCGCGAAGGCGGCGCGCTTGACGAATTCGTCCTTCGCCTTCGCCCATTTCTCGATTTGTTTGAATGCGTGCGGGCTGTGATCGAAGAGACTGAAGCACGCGGTGTCAACGATGCCCCAATTGTCGAAGTCCTTGGCCCAGCGATCCATGAGCGCCGGGGTCACGCGCGCGGGGTCGCCGATCATCGTCGCCAGCATGCGCGCATCGTGCACGCCGGTGCGCCAGAGCGCGTCAGCCAGATCGTGATCGCGCCCGATGCTTTTGGCCATCTGGCGCAAGACGACGACGGGAACCCCGAACGCCTTCGCCCTAGTGACGATTCCGTAGCGGGCGCTCATGTCGGCGAAATACCTTCTGGAACCGTTGCGCTCAAGGTCGCGCAAGACGGCGGCGACGCTCGGTCTCGGGCCCGCTGACTTGGCCTTCCGCGTCTGCCTCTCCTTAGCGGCCATCGCTTTAGCGCGCCCCTTATGCCGTCTCGGGCCGGCCAAACCGTTCGGCGGCCCGGGCGCGCGCTTTCTCGGCTTCAATCTCACGGTCGCGCGGCGGGGCGTGCGTCTCCAGGCTATCGATCAAGCGGCGCGCCGAGGCGCACACCTCTTCGATGGCGCGCTCGAACGCGGCCTCGTTGGCCTTGGATGGCGCATTGAAGCCGGAGAGCTTGCGCACGAATTGCAGCGAAGCGGCGCGCACCTCTTCGTCGGTTGCCGGGGGATCAAAATTGAACAGCGTTTTGATGTTGCGGCACATCGCGCGCTCCTGGGCTTGCGGCGTGTAAGGTCAGGCGCGGAGCTTACCGCAAATACGCGCCCTGGAACAGCCTGTTCCAGGGCGCGCCGGGAACTGGCATGATAGCGCGATGAAGGCCTTCACCAGCGAGGAGCTTATCGCGTGCTATCGCCGCGGCGTCTTTCCCATGGCGGAGAGCCGCGACGAAGACGGCTTCTTCATCGTCGACCCGGAATTTCGCTGCATCCTCCCGCTGGATCGGCTCCACGTTTCACGCCGCCTCGCGCGTACGCTCCGGCAGGATCGCTTTCGCTTCACCATCGACCGCGAATTCGCTGCAGTCATCGATGCCTGCGCGGCTCCGGGCAAGGATCGCGAAGACACCTGGATCAATTCCGATATCCGCGCTCTGTACCTTGATCTGCATCGCCGCGGCTTGGCGCACAGCGTGGAGACGCGACTTGGCGATGCATTGGTCGGCGGGCTCTACGGCGTCGCGTTGGGGGGCGCATTCTTCGGCGAGAGCATGTTCTCGCGCGAGCGCGACGCCAGCAAGGCAGCGCTTGTACATCTAGCCGCGCGCTTGCGCTTCGGCGGCTTCACCCTGCTCGACGCGCAATTCACGACCCCGCACCTGGAGCAATTCGGGGCCGAGACTTTGCCGCGGCGTATTTTCCACGCGCTGCTTGGGGCAGCGTTGGAGAAGCAAGGTGATTTTGGCGCGACGGCGGAGATGGCTGGGGCGGAGATGCTGGATATTCTATCCGTGAGGCAGAACCAGCACCGTCATTCCGGGCTTGCGAAGCAAGACCCGGAACCCAGGGGATCGTAGCGCGCCGCTTGTAGCCCCTGGACTCCGGATCGCGCTCCGTGCGCCCGGAATGACGACACAATATGCGACGCACACGGTTCCCTCAGGGATCACCGCGTGATCTTCTCCATCCCGCCCATATACGGAACCAGCGCTTTCGGCACAGTGATCGAGCCATCCGCGTTCTGGTAATTCTCCAGGATCGCGACCAACGTCCGCCCCACCGCGAGGCCAGAGCCGTTGAGCGTGTGCACGAAATCCACCTTGCCATCCTTGTCGCGGTAACGCGCGCGCATGCGCCGGGCTTGGAAGTCGCCGCAATTGGAGCAGGAGGAAATTTCGCGGTACTGGCCTTGGCTCGGCAGCCAGACTTCGAGGTCGTAGGTTTTGCGCGCGCTAAAGCCCATATCGCCTGCGCAGAGCGCCATGACGCGGTACGGCAATTCCAGGCGCTTCAAGATATCCTCCGCACAGGCCGTCATGCGCTCGTGCTCCTCGTGCGAATTTTCTGGCGCGACGATCGACACCATCTCCACCTTACGGAACTGGTGCTGACGGATCATGCCGCGCGTATCCTTGCCCGCGGCCCCTGCTTCGGCGCGGAAGCACGGAGTATCAGCGGTGAAGCGCAGCGGAAGCAAGGCCGCATCGAGTATCTCCTCGCGAACCAGATTGGTCAGCGCCACCTCCGCGGTCGGGATAAGCCAGAAATCCTCGCGCGTCGGCGCCGCCGCGATCATCTCCTTGAGCAACTCGGTCGGCTTAACGCTACCGGCCCGGCGCTCGAATTCTTCGTCAAACCGATCGAGCGCGGTGAACAGCAATTCCTCGCGACTGATCGTGCGCGCCGCTGTGAATTGGTCATCGACAAACTTCGGCAATTGTCCGGTGCCGAACATCACATGATCGCGTACCAAGAGCGGCGGGCTCACTTCGGTGTAGCCGTTCGCGCTGGTGTGCAGATCCAGCATGAACGCCGCGAGCGCCCGCTCCATCCGCGCGAGCGCGCCTTTGAGCGCGACAAAGCGCGAGCCGCTCATGCGCGCGGCGGCCTCGAAGTCCATCAGCCCGAGCGCTTCGCCGAGCGTGACGTGGTCGGCGGTCAGATCGAGTGCGGGCGGGCCGTTGCCGGACTGGATGTACCAGCGCCGCACTTCGATATTACCGTGCTCATCGGCGCCATCGGGCACATCGAGCGCAGGCAAGTTCGGCAGCGACGCCAAGAGGTCGTCGCGCTGCTTGCCCCATTGCGCCTCCTCGGCGCCGGCGCGCTCGATGGTCTCCTTGGCCGCCGCAACTTGCGCCATCAACTCGGCTGCACGCGCCTCGTCCTTCGCGGCCTTGGCTTTGCCGATTTCCTTCGACGCGGTGTTGCGCGCGGCCTCGGCTTCCTGCTTGGCGGTTTGCGCGGCGCGGAGCTTTGCGTCCGCCTCCAAGATCGCGGGCGTCTGCGCCGACAAGCCCCTGCGCGCCCAGGCGGAATCATAGCGAGCGGCATTTTCGCGGATGGCTTTGATATCGTGCATGGCGCCGAGTTAGTTCAATCGCGGCGGCGGAGCAACCGGCGCTCCTCCGATCCGTCACCCCGGACACTCGCTCTCTGTCATTCCGGGGCGGCGAAGCCGAACCCAGGGGCGACAGGCGCGCCCTACGCTCCCCTGGGTTCCGGATCGCGCTCCGCGCGCCCGGAATGACGGCGCAAGTGATTTGAGCACTTGCAGGCCAGCGCTCACCGCTGGCGCTACACCCCCAACTTCGCTTTCAAAATCTCGTTCACCTTCGCGGGATTGGCCTTGCCGCCGGTGGCTTTCATGGCCTGCCCCACCCACCAGCCGAACGCCTTCGGATTCGTTTTCACGTCGGCGAGCTTGTCGGCGTTCGCCGCCAACAGCGCGTCGATAGCCTTCTCGATGGCGCCGGTGTCGGTGACTTGGCGCAGGCCCTCGCGTTCGACGATTACCCCTGGCGCATCTCCGGTCTCCATCATCTTGGCGAACACGTCCTTGGCGATCTTGCCGTTGATGGCGCCGTCTCTCATCAGATCGAGCATCGCGCCGAGTTGATCCGCTTTCACCGGCGACGCGGAGAGCTCCAATCCCTTCTTGTTGAGCGCGCCGAACAATTCTTGCGTCACCCAATTCGCCGCTTGCTTCGCGTCGCGGCCCTTCGCCACCGCCTCGAAATAGGCGGCGGACTCGCTATCGCTTGCAAGCACGCGCGCGTCGTAGGGCGAGAGCCCGTAATTCTCGACGAAACGCTTCTTCTTGGCGTCGGGCAGCTCCGGCAGCGAGGCCTTGATCTCGGCGATCCAGGCTTCATCAAGCTTGAGCGGCAGCAAATCCGGATCGGGGAAATAGCGATAATCGTGCGCATCCTCCTTGGAGCGCATTGTGCGGGTCTCGCCCTTGTCGGGATCGAACAGCCGCGTCTCCTGATCGATCGAACCGCCGCCTTCGAGAATCTCAATCTGCCGGCGCGCCTCGTATTCGATGGCCTGCATCATGAAGCGCGTCGAGTTCACGTTCTTGATCTCGCAGCGGGTGCCCCACTCCTTTGTGCCCGCCCGGCGCACCGAGACGTTCACGTCAGCGCGCATGGAGCCTTCCTCCATATTGCCGTCGCAGGTGCCGAGCGCGCGCACAATGGCGCGCAATTTGTTGAAATAGGCCGCCGCCTCCTTGGCCGAGCGCATATCGGGGCGCGAGACGATTTCCATCAGCGCGACGCCGGCGCGATTCAAATCAACGAACGTCTCAGACGGCGAAAGATCGTGGATCGACTTGCCGGCGTCCTGTTCCAGATGCAGCCGCTCGATACGGATGATGATCGCGTCCTCACCGTCGGGCTCGACCTCGATCTCGCCCTCGCCGACGATCGGCGACTTGTATTGGCTGATCTGATAGCCTTGCGGCAAATCCGGATAGAAATAATTCTTGCGGTCAAAGCGGCTGACGCAGTGGATTTCGGCGTTCAAGCCAAGCCCGGTGCGCACCGCCTGCTCGACGCAGAACTTGTTAATCACAGGCAGCATGCCCGGCATCGCCGCATCCACCAGCGAGACATGCGCGTTCGGCGCGCCGCCATAAGCTGCGCTGGCGCCGGAGAAGAGCTTGGCTTGGGAAGTGACCTGGGCGTGGACCTCGAGGCCCACAATGATCTCCCACTTGGATTTGTCGCCGGAGACCAATTGGTCGGGGCGGGCGGAACGGACGTCGAGTTCGGTCATCAGGAGGATTTAGGCGGCTTCACCGAGGTGGGCAATGCCCGCCCCCTCGTTTCCCCCGGATCGGCGCTTGTGCCTGCAGCGCGGGCGAGCCGGGGGCTCGCGCTCCAAGTCACCGACCAGGTGTTAGCAGGTTGGACCGCGCGGCTCTGCCCCGCTTGCGCCACGCAAGCGCCGCGCGCTCGCAAATGGGAGCGCGCCGCTCCGCGGCGCTCGGCGCATAACTTGCAAGCACAAACGCTATTGCGCCGCGGAGCGGCGCGCTCCAACGCCCAAAAATCGAGGAAAAATCGAGGATAGATTCACCTCTACCCCGCACTAAGCGCTTGAAAACATAAAC
>CADEEA010000030.1 GCA_902826245.1 uncultured Alphaproteobacteria bacterium
CGATGTCGGAGTGCATGTAGCGCACGCGCACGCCTTGCTCGTGCATGTATTCGGTCAGATCCTCGGCCATGCGCTTGGTCAGCACGGTGACGAGGCTGCGATAGTTCTGCTTCGCCTTCTCTTTCACTTCCGCGATCACGTCATCGACTTGGGAATGCCCGTGCGCTTGTACGGGACGCACCTCAACTGGAGGATCGATCAGCCCGGTGGGGCGGATGACCTGTTCGGCGAACACGCCGCCAGTGCGCTCCATCTCCCAATTACCGGGCGTGGCGCTGACGCTGATCGTTTGCGGCCGCATGGCGTCCCATTCCTCGAATTTGAGCGGGCGATTGTCCATGCAGGAGGGGAGGCGGAAGCCGTATTCGCTGAGCGTGCGCTTGCGGTTGAAGTCGCCGCGGAACATGCCGCCGATTTGCGGGATGGTGACGTGGCTTTCGTCGACGAATACGAGCGCGTTGTCAGGGATGTATTCGAACAGGGTCGGCGGCGGCTCGCCGGGGCGGCGTCCGGTGAGATAGCGCGAATAATTCTCGATGCCGGCGCAGGAGCCGGTGGCCAGCATCATCTCCATGTCGAAGGTGCAGCGCTGTTCAAGGCGTTGCGCTTCCAGGAGCTTTCCCTCTTCGCGGAATTGCGCGAGCCGCAGCTTGAGCTCTTCCTTGATCTGGTCGACGGCCTGGTTGAGCGTCATGCGCGGCGTGACATAGTGCGAATTGGAATAGACCTTGATCGCCTCCATCTCGCTGACCTTGCGCCCGGTGAGCGGATCGAACTCGGTGATGCTCTCCAGTTCGTCGCCGAAGAAGGAAAAGCGCCAGGCGCGATCTTCCAAGTGCGCCGGCCACAGCTCCACCGTATCGCCGCGCACCCGGAACATGCCGCGCGCGAAGGCGGCGTCGTTGCGCTTGTAGTGCAGCGCGACCAGGTTGCGGATCAGATCCTGCGTGTCCATCGCCTCGCCGATTTTCACGGTGAAGGTCATGGACGTGTAGGTTTCCACCGAGCCGATGCCGTAGATGCAAGAGACGGACGCAACGATGATGACATCGTCGCGCTCCAGGATCGCGCGCGTGGCGGCGTGGCGCATGCGGTCGATCTGTTCGTTGATGTTGGATTCTTTTTCGATGTAGGTGTCGGTGCGCGGCACGTAGGCTTCCGGCTGGTAGTAATCGTAGTACGAGACGAAATACTCGACCGCGTTTTCCGGAAAGAATTGCTTGAACTCGCCATAGAGCTGCGCGGCGAGCGTTTTGTTCGGCGCCAGGATCAGCGCCGGGCGCTGCGCGCGCGCGATCACTTGCGCCATGGTGAAGGTCTTGCCCGAGCCGGTGACGCCGAGCAGCACTTGGTCCTGCTCGCGCCCCTCAAGGCCGGCCATCAGATCGGCGATGGCGGTGGGCTGGTCGCCGGCGGGCTCGTAATCCGACACCAGCTTGAACGCGCGACCGCCCTCGAGTTTTTCCCACGCCCGCTCGGGCCGGTGCGGCGTCCAGATCGCGGCGGTGGCGTCGAAGATTGCGGAGGCTTCGGCGACGCCGGGAGGCTGGGAACGGGGCATGAACGCAAAATAGGGCGCGCCGCGGGGATGCGCCAGCGCTGCGTCGGCGCCAGCGTTCACCAAAATGCCGTCGCTTGAATCATTGTCCTCCGCCGTCATTCCGGGGCGATGCGCAGCATCGAGCCCGGAACCCAGGGGAAGACGGAGCGCTGTGCGTTTGCCCCTGGGTTCCGGCACTCGCTTCGCGAGGCCGGAATGACGATGCTAGGTGGTTTGGAATAAATTCGTTGTCTAAGAGGTTGGCGCGGTGGCGGAGGAACCAAGTATGAATAAACGCGAACTGGGACGTGGCGGCCCGAAACTCAACTCGGTCGGGCTGGGCTGCATGGGGATGTCGGCCTTCTATGGCCCGCCGATGACGCAAGCGGACGTCAATTCCCTGATCGCGCAAGCCATCGATCTGGGCGTCGAGCATTTCGACACCGCCGAACTCTACATGACCAATGAGGAGCAGCTCGGCGAGGCTTTCGCCGGCAAGCGCGACAGGGTGTTCATCGCCACCAAGTTCGGCCCGCTCATCGACTGGTCCACAGGGCGGCGTCTCGGCGTCGATGGCGGCGAAACCAATATGCGCCGCGCCATCGAGCAATCGCTGACGCGGCTCAGGACCGACCACGTCGATCTCTATTACCTGCACCGTCCCGACAAGAAGCGCCCGATCGAGGAGACAATCGGCGCGATGGCGAAGCTGGTGGCGGAAGGCAAAGTGCGCGCGATTGGGCTGTCCGAGGCCAGTTCGGAGAACATCCGCCGCGGTGCCAAAGTGCATCCGATTGCGGCGATTCAAACTGAATACTCGATCTTCACGCGCGATGTGGAAAACAATGTGCTGCCTGCGATCACGGAAGTCGGCGCTTCGCTGGTGGCGTATTCGCCCCTGGGCCGGGGCATGCTAACCGGCGCGTATTCGGTGGACGCCGCCAGCGACCGCGACTTCCGCCGACTGTCGCCGCGTTTCGCCGGCGATGCGTTCGAGGCCAATCGCGCGCTGGTGCGCGAAATCGAGGCGGTCGCGGTTGAGAAGAATTCCAAGGCCGCACAGGTGGCGCTGGCCTGGGTGCTTGCCCGCGCGCCCAACATCCACGTCATTCCCGGCACCACCAAGCTCGCCAATCTGCGCACCAATCTCGGCGCGGGGGAGGTGACGCTGACCGACGCGGACATGAGCCGTCTCGGGGCGCTGGCCGAGCGCGTGACCGGCGAACGCTATGACGAAGCGGGGATGCGGGCGCTGGATACGGATTGATACCAATTGACAAGCCGCTGCACGTTTATGACGGTTCACTTTGGCGGCGTGGGTTGGCGGCCCGTTTGAGTGCGGCCACGCCCTAACCCAGGTGCGGCTGGAAGTGGGGACAACGAGGAAAGAAGTGCGAAATCCATGAAATTGCGTTCGCGTTTTCTGCAATTGCCGCTGCTGTGCGACGCTGAGAGGCTGGCCGCGGAAGTGGGGGCGCTTGAGGAAGCGGCATGGCTGCCGCATCCGCAGAATTTCGCCGGCAACGATTTTTTGCCGCTCGTCTCGGTCAACGGGAATCCGCGCGAGGAATCATTCAAGGGACCGATGCGTCCGACGCCGCATATGCAGCGATGTCCCTATTTGGTCGACGTCGTCGCCAGCCTTGGGGCTTCGGTGGGGCGAACTCGGCTGATGCGTTTGACCGGCCACGCCGAAGTCTCGCCCCATTATGACGCCCACTATTATTGGCGCGAGCGGATGCGTGTTCACGTGCCAATTGTAACGCAGCCGACCGTTCGGTTCATTTGCGGGCCGGACGAGATTAACATGAAGGCCGGAGAGCTCTGGATTTTCGACACTTGGGAGCTTCACCGGGTAATCAACGACGCTGTGCAATCGCGAATTCATCTGGTGGTCGACACCGTGGGTGGCGAGGGTTTCTGGCCACTTGCTATGAACGGTCGTAACCCGAGCCAAGTTTCGACGGCGCCTTGGACGCCTCGCCGGATCGCGCCGCAAGGCGTTCCGGCGTCGGCGCTCGATTTCGAAACTGCGAACGTGCCGACCGTCATGACCCCGTGGGAGGTGCGCGAGCACATCGATTTCTTGTTGTCCGAAGGCGACCCGCGGCACCCGGCTTTCGAAGCTACCAGCCTGGCGGCCGCGCGGTTCATTCATACGTGGCGCGGACTTTGGTCGACGTTCGGCGAGTCGAGCGAGGGATGGCCGCGCTATCGGGCGGCGCTTGATGGGTTCATTGAGGCGCTGCGGCGCGAAGGCGCTACGGCGATCGTGCTGCGCAATGGCTGTAGCTTTGCTGCAGCGGTGGCGGCGCAGGTGTATAATGTGGCGCTGGCGGATCGAGCGCAGGACGATGGGGCGGGGGAGAGGCGCGGCCACGAGACCGGGAAGGTCGGCGCGATGTAGTCAACGCGCTGGTCAGTCGCTGGGAGCAAGGTCGAAGGCAAATGTCAGACGCATGCCGTCGCCTGAGAAGGGGATCGTGCCGTGCCACATATAGGATGGAAAGAGTACGAGACGGCCCGGCGCCGGCTCGATATGGCGCTCAGCTTCAAGCCCCAGGAGTTCCGCTAAGCTTGGCTCTCCGAACTTGGTCCATCCCTCGCGCCCCGTGCTCTCGAGGGGCATTTCCACATAGCATGCCGACGAAATCCAGCCCTTCGGGTGAACGTGGTTGATGTGGCGGCCGCCGGCGCTCATTTGGATCGACCACATTCCCTGGAATGCGTAATTGCCGAGGTTTCTCGAACGCACAGGATCATGACCTGCGCCAAGCGCGTCGATGTAACCCCGCAATGGCGCCGCCAGGGCGGCAGGGAGCGCGCCGATAGCGGGGCTCTCCAGCTGTAGCAGATCGGCGGCCTGGCTTCCGCCCTTGATCGACTGCGCAAACGGATGGGCGCGATAGACGTGGGCTTGCTTCAGTTCACCCGCCAGGTCCGCCAGGTATTCTTCAAGCGACGGCCAGCCCGGCGGCGTCGTTAGGGTCGCCGTGCGCAGCAAGGCGTCGTAATTGTACAAGTCGGCGTAACGGGGATCAGCCAATAAGCGCCAGACGACAGCCTGGAGCGCTATTGCATGCTGGTCCATCGGCCATCGGCGTCGGAAATCCGCAGCCGCGGCGCCGGCGCGCTCAATCTGGGTTGTCGCCAAAAAGGTCTCCACGAGCACCGCATGTGCCGCGGGAAGGCTTGGCGCCCTTGCTATGGCCCAAGAAGCGTGCCGCGCCGCGACGTCGATCTCTCCAACAGCCAACGCAGTCTGCGCCACGATCGTGGCGAAGTTGCCGTCCTCCGATGCGGCTGCCGCCGACAGCAGCAACTCAAGACCAGCCTGCCCGCGCCCGGCCTCTTGTAGCGCCTGCGCTTTAATCAAGATCAAGTCACGCGAGCCTGGCGCCTGGGCCAGGGCGCGATCGAGGTCTATGAGAGAGAGTTCGATGTCGCCAGTACGCATCCATCGCAATTGCAACAGGTCGCGATGGACGTTTGCGCTGTCCCTTCGGCGCGCAGATTCGCGGTAACTGGCCTCAGCATCATCGAGCTGCCCAATGGCCTGCTGGCTTCGCGCGAGCACATGCCAGGTTTCGGGCGCGTCGAGCCCCATCCCGAGGGCGACGCTAAGGCAGCGTGCCGCTTCGGCCCAGCACCCCGCATCGCCCAAAGCGGAAGCCAAATTGTGCAAGGCAATTGCGTTGGCGGGGTGGGCTTCGACAATTCGCCGATGGGCCGCGATCGACTCCGCGAGCCTTCCCTCAGCTTTCAGCGCTTGGGCGCTCTTAGTGGCCTCGACTAGGTTCAACTGCGCTATGTCCATCGCGTTCGCGTACAGCGGACCTCCTAGTTCTCTCGACGAACGCGGTGGGGGGCGCCGCCGCGTTGGGGTGAGAGAACAAAGCTACCGAGAAGTCCGCGCCGGATAGTGATGGTATCGCCAACCCTCACGTTCGAAGCGCGTTGGGGCTCGGTTTGAGTCCAGCGTTGGCCGTTGTCCATTATGAAAGTGAAGCTGCCGTCCCGATGGTCAATGATGCGCGCGATTGTCGCTTCCACGCTTGCTACTTCAGATCTGCGGTCGCCGAATCCGGGTAGCATTTGGGCGATGCTCGGCGTGCTGAGACCGAACGTCTCGCGCTGCAGTGCTTCGACCCGCTCTCGGTCCAGTGTAATGCTCCACTCCGGGGGCGCTGATGCGCCGGCGGCGCCTTGTTGCAGGTCGGCTTGGGCCAATCCCGCGCCGATTTCGTCGTAGCAGGCAAGGCGAGAGGCGCCGTCGCTCAGCGAAGCGCATGATCGCACTTGGTCGCGCAGGCCTGCATCGGCGGGGGGGGCTTGAGCAAAAGCGCAACCGCCGGAAAGGGCGAAGATGATCCCAGGAAGGAGCACGCTTGGTGGTTTCAACATTATTGCCATTTCGTAATATTTAGGGCCGCCGGGCGAGATTTTGCCCGTTCGCTCGGTGAAGCCAGCCCACGGACGGTCCAGCGCGGTTGCGAATGAGCCACAATTACGACGAAAATCAGAAATTTGCGACAGCCGATGTGGTGTTGGTGTTGCAGATCGAATACAGATTAACCTTAACTTGGAGTCGGCTGGGGCGCCTCGCGGCGTCCCTCGCACCGGTGGCGCGGCGGTCGCGCTTAGGGGCTCCAGTGCGCTTTGCGCTTCTGAGGGGAATGAGGAAATGGCCGATTCAGCTAAGGGTACGCGTAATAAGTTGTTGATGACTGGCTCCTCGCTGTTCGCAGCGGCAGCGATGGTATTTACGGCCGCGCCGGCCACCGCTCAGGACTCAGCTGGCGAAGAAGAGGACGTGATTGTCGTCACCGGCTCGCGCATCGCTCGCCCTGGTTTCGTCTCTAACAGTCCGATCTCCACCGTGGGCGGCGCAGAGCTCGCTCTGCAGCAGCCGGTGGATGTCGAAGAAATCCTGCGCAATCAGCCGCAATTCGGCTCCGGAAACGGCGCCCAGGTGAACAACGGTTCTTCGGGAGCGTCGACGCTGGATTTGCGCGGCCTTTCCGAACCGCGCACCCTTTCCCTAATCGACGGCAAGCGAATGGTCGGCTTCGGGCCAGGTGGGCTGTTTGACGTAAGCGCAGTGCCGCTTGCGCTGCTCTCTCGGGTGGACGTTGTCACGGGCGGCGCTTCCGCCGTGTACGGCTCTGACGCCATGGCGGGCGTCGTCAACTTTATCCTGAACGACGATTTCCAAGGCGTCGATATCCGCGCGGAGCACAGTGAAAACGATCTCCACGACACCGGGCAAACCGACTCTGTTGCGCTGACCTTGGGGGCGAGCTTCGACAACGGCCGAGGAAACGCTGCGTTGAGCCTGAGCTGGCTGGATCGTGAGTCGGTATTCCAAATTAAGGGACCAGCCGCGTTGTCGCCCGGCGCCAGTTCGACCTCGGTGCCTTCTGGCGTCGATTCGGCCGTTGGCGGCCGCACGCAATTTGCGGCGAACGGCGATCTGGTGCCTTTCTATCAGTTCTTCGACTTCAATGGGCAAAACCTCTACCAGGCGCCGCAACAACGTTGGAACGCGACTTCGATCGCGAGTTACGAGATCAACCCGAACGTCGAGGTTTACTCGCGTTTTGTGTATAGCAGCTCAACCAGCGCGCCCCAACTTGCCTCCTCGGGAACGTTCGGACTGGCCTTTGAAGTCCCGCTCAACAGCCCGTTCTTGAATGCGCAGGCGTCGAATTATTTGGCTGCGAACAACCCGGTGATAGCGTGCGCCGATCCTGCCTTCGCGCAATGCGTTGACGTTGGTCTGCGCTGGCGCGGGGTGGACGTCGGCGCGCGGCAATATTCCTTCGAGTATGACACTTTCCAAATGCTCGCGGGCGTGCGCGGCGACATCAACGATACCTGGAGCTATGACGTTGCGTTTGCGCGCGGCGAGAGCAGCCTGAAGCGTCAACAGAACAACGACATCGACGCAACGCGCGTTCAACAGGCGCTCTTTGCGCTCGATGCGAACACCTGTTCGGACCCGTCGAATTTCTGCTCGCCGTTGAACATCTTCAGCCCGGCGACTGCGCCTACGGCCGCGGCGCTCGATTTCATCCGGCTTAATCTTCAAGTCCAAGCGCTTACGACACAAGAATATGCGACGGGCTCCGTCACCGGCGACCTGGGCGCGTTCAAGAGCCCGCTTGCGTCATCGCCCATAGGCGTGTCGTTCGGGGTCGAATATCGCAATGAGGCGTCGGACTATCGTCCTGACGCGGCGTCGCAGGCGGGGATTTCCCCCGGCTTCGGCCAAACATTGCCTGTCAGCGGGGAATATGACGTCCTTGAAGCCTTCGGCGAAGCGCTCGTGCCTTTGGTTGAAGACGCGCCATTCGCGGAATCGCTGAATTTGGAACTCGGCTACCGCACGTCCGACTATTCAAGCTCGGGGCGTGTGGAATCGTATAAGTTCGGCGGTGACTGGACGCCGTTCGAAGGCCTGCGCCTTCGCGCGATGTATCAGCGAGCGGTCCGCGCGGCCAATATCAACGAGTTGTTCGGACCCTTCACGCCAGGCACCGGGGACCTATTGGTTGACCCGTGCGCAGGCGTTACGCTCGCGGGCAACGCGACGTTGTTCAATCTTTGCGTCGCGACAGGTGTTCCGAACCCAGCGGTGCTCGCTCAGCCTACATCGGGCCAAGTGAACAACTTCTCGGGCGGCAACCCAGCCCTCGATCCGGAAGAAGCCGATACGATCACAATTGGCGGCGTGTTCAGGCCGTCGCAATTGCCTGGCTTCTCGGTCACGGTGGATTATTTCAACATCAAGGTGAACGACGCCATTTCCATTCGTCCGGCGTTCGATGTGCTTGATGGCTGCTATAGCCCCACCCGAAACACTACGGCCGATCCGAATGCGGCGGACTGCCTGCTGATCACCCGAAACACGATCAATGGCACGATGGAGGGCGATCCGGCGTTTGGCGTCAATCAACGGACGCAGAACATCGGTGAAGTGGAAGTTGAGGGCATTGATTACGGGTTGGCCTACACCTGGGACATCGGCGCATGGGGTGAAGTGGAGGCATCGTTCGACGGCACCCACTTGCTGGCCACCGAATACAACCCGAGCAGCGGCGTTGTGGATTGCTTGGGTTATTATGGAAAGACCTGCGGCCTTCCCAGCACAGTAAACGCGTCGGTCGGCGGTCCAGTCTCCGAGGACAGGTTCGTTCAGCGGACGACCTGGCATTATGGAGACTTCGACCTCTCCTATCGGTGGCGCTACCAGAGCGGCGTCGACCTGGATCAGCGCACCTCGGCAGGGCTGGCCGTCCCGGGTGTTGTCGATGAACTGGGCGTCGATCCTGCAGACATAGCCAAGTCTTTGAGCATCGATTCGCTCAGCTACATCGATCTGGCAGGGCAGTGGCAGGTGAACGATCAATGGCGGATCAACCTGACCGTAACCAATGTCACCAACCAGGACGCGCCGTTTGTCGCGACCGGCATCGGGCCAACCACCTTTAACAGCGGCAACACCTACCCGTCTTCTTATGACGTGCTTGGCCGCGTACTCTCGGTTGGCGTGCAAGCGAAGTTCTGATCGTTCTTTTTGATGTAACTAAAAAAGCTTCATGGCGGGCCCTCCTGGGTCCGCCATGTTGCTTTTTGGGCAGCACTCTCCATTGAATCCCCGAGTAGGCCGTCTAGCTTGAATTTGGCCAAGGCGACGTTCGAATGGACATAAACGCGATTTCTGCTGCGGCGCGCGAGGCTGCACAACGAGGCGATTGGCCGACAGCGGAACGCCTGTGGGAGGACGTGCGCAGTCTCGACCCGAACAACGCTGCGGCGCTGTTCAGCCTTGGCGTTCATGCCATGCAGCGGCGGGACTTTGCCGCCGCGGCCTCACGCATGGAGGCCGCGTGCGCCGCCTCTCCTGGCGATGCCATGGCGCGATTGACGCTTGGGGTCATCCGGCGTGAACTCAACGACTTGTCCGGTGAACTCGCCGCGATCGAAGCGGCGCTGGCGATAGACGCTTATTTTTTGCCGGCGATATTGGCCAAGGGGGCTTGGCTGGAGCGGCAGGGAATGGCGGCTGGCGCCGCTCTTTATTATCGCAGCGCAGTGAAGTTCGCGCCGCCCGAGCAAAAGTGGCCGGACGGCTTGCGGCTCCAGCTCTCCCATGCCCGAAGTGTTGCGGACAATTTCTCGGCGACAATGGAGGGGTCTCTCAATGAGTCGATGAAGGACTCATTGGTGTCGCTGCCGCTCGCCGCAAGGGCGCGCTGGCAAGAAGCAGCGTCGATCATGGCGGGCCGCAGCGAGCCCTATCGGTCCCAATGCAACCAGCTTCACGTGCCGCGCCTCCCTGCGGTCCCGTTCTTCGATGTGTCGCTGTTTCCATGGGTTGCTGCGGTTGAGGCGGCGACTGCTGACATTCACGCCGAGTTATTGGCGCTCCTCGACGAGGGCGGCGGCGAAGAATTTCAGCCCTATGTGGCGTACAAGCCGGGCGCGCCTGTCAACCAATGGAAAGAACTCAACCACTCGCCGCGTTGGAGCGCATTTCACCTCTGGCGGGCCGGCCGCCCCGTGGCGGAGAATTTGGCTCGCTGCCCAAGGACGGCGGAGGCGTTGGAAGCGGTCTCCATGGCCTCCATCGACGGGCTTTGTCCGAACGCCATGTTCTCGGCGCTGGCGCCCAACACGCACATCCCGCCCCACAATGGTGAAACCAATGCGCGCGTGGTGGCGCATTTGCCGCTTATAGTCCCTGACGGGTGTTCCTATCGGGTTGGCTACGACAAACGGCAGTGGGAGGTCGGAAAGATCCTCGTATTCGACGATACGATCGAACACGAGGCGCGCAACGACAGCGACCAATTGCGTGTGGTGCTGATCTTCGATGTTTGGAATCCGTTCTTGTCAGAAGCCGAACACGCGCTGGTGTGCGAACTGATGGCGGCGGCGCGCCGCATCGTGTCGCCGGATGCCTAAAGCGTGAAGAGACCATGGCTTGGATCGCGAACAGCGCCAAGTCACTCGCCGCCTTCAGTTTTCGCGATGGACCCGGTGGGCGCCGCCATTGCCCTCGGGAACGAGCATGAAGCTACCCAGGCTCGCACGCCTGATGGTTACTTGGTCGCCGACGCGGAATGTCAGATGCCTGCGCTCCAGCTGGCGCCAGCGCTGGCCGTCCTCCATGATAAAGATGCGATAGCCATCCGCGCGTGTGGTGATTTGTGCGATGCGGACCTGGATGCTCTCCTGCTCCTCTGCACGTTCGCCGCCGCCGATGCGGGGGATTAGGCTCGCGACGCTGGGGAGACTGAAGCCGAAAGACTCGCGACGGATCTCTTCCACCCGGCGGCGATCGACCGCCGTGAATTCGCCCTGGGCGTCGGCCTGGCGAAGCTGGGACACGGCGGTGTCGAAGCATTGCAGGCGTTGGGCGTCATCACTGATCTGTGAGCAGGCGTACACCCTTGTCAGCGATTCCGGCTGAACGTCGGGCGCAGGCGTCTGCGCTTGCGCGGCGGTCACGGGTAGAAACAACAGAGCGGCGACCAGGTATCTCATTGAGTTCCCTCGAAGATTGGAGGTGCAGAAAATCGCGCCTCAGCATAGCAGAAACACTAGGCGCCGGCCTGCTCTCAAGCAGGCGTCTGTAACATTACTTTTATGCAATGTAATGTTTCGTGTTTGTTCGACACAGCACGTGAACCAAATTGTCAAAATGCGACAAGAGGCGTTTGACCTTGGTGAAAATGTGTCGTTAGCGTTACTGCAGCATGGCGGGAGTCGACTCCGGGCCTTAGGTCCGGTCGTCCTTGGCGGGACGAGAGCTGCCGCTAGCACGTGCAGGTGGGCGAAGTCGCCCGTTGGTTAGACGATGAACGGGCGCCGAGCTGTTTCGGCGATGGCCCGGCGCTCTTAGGGGGTTCGAAACATGTCAAACAAGAAGACGCAGAATGGACAGCGCAAGTCTTTGCTGGCGGGGGCTTCAGTGCTCGCGGCGGCCGCGGCGGCGCTCACTGGCGCACCGGCTGCTTATGCGCAGGAAAGCGCTGAAGATGAGGACGTCATCGTCGTTACGGGCACGCGCATTCGTCAACCGAACCTGGACTCGCCGGTTCCGGTGCAGTCGATCGGCTCTGAGACGCTCGATCTGTCCAACTCAAACAATGCTCAGGACATTTTGCGCGAACTGCCGGTGTCGGGCATTCCCGCGATTTCTTCGACAAACTCGGGTTTCTCGACCCAGTTCGGCGGCATCAACACCGTTGACCTGCGCAACCTCGGCGAAAACCGCAACCTCGTGCTGCTGAACGGCCGTCGCTTCGTGGGCGGCATCGCCGCGTCGAACATCGTCGACTTCAACATGCTGCCGACCGAACTCATCGATCGCATCGACGTGATCACGGGCGGCGCGTCCGCGGTGTACGGTTCCGATGCGCTTGCGGGCGTCATCAACGTCATCACCAAGCGGGACTTCGAAGGTGTCGTCGTCAACCTCCGCGGCGGCATCTCCGAGCGTGAAGACAATGAGAATTTCGGCGCGGGCCTGACTGTTGGTTCGAATTTCGCCGACGGACGCGGCAACGCGACGTTTAACGCCTCTTGGGGCAAGGAAAACGGCGTTTTCGCCAGAAACCGCGGCGACCAAGGCATGAACATCGATTGCGGCCTCGGTGGCCCTCCGATCGGGTTCCCGCAGAATTGCCCTACGCCTAGCAGTTTCTCACTTGATGGCCGCATCGTGATGCCCAACGGCGCCGCGGGCGCCGCCCCGCCACTGCGCTTCAACGGCACAACCGTAGTCCCCTTCATTCCAACGGTGGACGGCTTTAATCGCCAGGCGTTTCGCGTGCTGTCGGTTCCGGTCGAGCGGTTTTCATTCCAGAGCATGGTGAACTACGAAATCTCACCGTCAATGGAGGTCTTTGTCGAAGCGATTTACGGACGCACCGAAACATCAACGGACATCGAGCCGTTTGGGATGGACACGAACGACATTTTCGCGACGGAAGCTTTCTGCGACAGCCCGGCGGGGGCAGGCCTGGTTGGCGACAGCGACCTCGACGGCAACATTACCGAGTGCTTCAACGGCGTGCGGCTTTCGAATCCGCTGATTCCAGCGGCGATTCGAAGCTTTGTGCTGTCTCAGCCTGGCAATACGACACGTACGGCCGATGAGATGATGATCGGGTTTGCACGCCGGCTTGGTGAAGTCGGCGCTCGCGGCGCTGATGCGGAGCGGCAGACCTTCCGGTTCCTCACCGGGTTGCGTGGCGACCTTAACCCCGACATTCGCTATGAAGTGGCGGTCAATTACGCCCGCACCTCCGACGTTCAGAATGGCAGCGGCCAGGTCAACACCTCCAACGTGCAGGACGCGCTGGATGCGATCGACCTTGACGGCAACCCGGCGACAGTAAATGACATTGTTTGCCGCGATCCGGCTGCGCGTGCGAAAGGCTGCGTGCCTCTCGACCTGTTCAGCGGCCCTAATTCGATCACGCCTGCCATGTTGGCCTGGATTGATGCACCACAGCTGCGGAACGCCTTCAACGAGCAGACCTACGCGATTGGCTTCCTTGAAGGCTCGTTCGGCACTGGATTTCTCCCGGCTGATGTAAGCTGGGTGCTGGGCGCTGAATCACGCAACGAACAAGCGGAAGACATCACCGACGCGTTGACCCGCACTGGTCAGAACGCCGGCAACATCGCCCCGCCAACGCGCGGCCAGTTCCAGGTTGGCGAGGTCTTCGGGGAAGTCGAAATCCCGTTGCTTCGTGACCAGGCATTCGCCCAGGATTTGACGCTCCACCTCTCGGCGCGCCATTCCAACTACGAGCGGGCCGGCGCGGAGCTGGAGACGCAAGCTTACGCGGCGAGCCTCGAGTACGAGCCCTTCGACGGGTTGCGCTTCCGGGCGCAAGCGGCGCGTGCGGTGCGTGCGCCGAACGTGGGTGAGCTGTTTGGCCCGGCCGGCCAGACCTTTGCCGTGGTCGCGGACCCCTGCGCCGGCTTGACCTTGAGTGCCGGGCAACCGGTATTCTACAAGACGCGGTCGAGCACGACTAACCCCGCACTGGTGACGGGCAGCGGGATCGATCCACGCTCGATCGTGGGCGACCCCGCATTCAACGCTAATGTGCACAACAATGCGTTGAACTGCTACGCCGATCCGATCGTCAAACAACGAGTCGACAGCACGGGCGGCATGGTCCTGACTCAACCTGAACTTCAAGGTGTTGGCGGTTTTGTTGGCGGCGGCTCGCTTACCCTGTTCGAAGAAACTGCCGATACGCTGACGGCTGGCTTCATCTTCAGATCTCCGTTGGATAATCCGTGGTTGTCTGGCTTCAATCTCTCGGTTGACTATTACCAGATTGAAATTGCCGACGGCATTGGCTCGCTTGGGCGGCAAAACTCGCTGAACAATTGCTATGGTACGGCGACCGTCCCGATCGCCACCTACACCCCGGCCAGTGCGTTCTGCACCAACGTCATCCGCTTCGCGGCGGGGCCGAGCACAGGCGCGCTGTTTGGAGTGAACTCAAACCTGCAAAACCTGTCCACGATCGAGACCTCGGGTGTGGACTATCAGGCGGCTTGGTCCTTGAACTTCGCCGATGCCGGCTTGTTCCAAGGCTCATTCCTTGCGGATGGTCAGTTCAGCGTGACGGCGAACTACAGCTACCTTAGCGAGTGGTCGAGCATCGCGTTCCCGGGGCAGCCGCAACGGCATTTCGAGGACTCCACAGGCTTGCCGCATGATAAGGGAACGGTAAGGCTGACCTACAACCAGGGTCCGCTGACGCTGGCGTGGAGCTCGGCCTATATCGGTGAGGTTGACATGCTCAACAACAACAACGGCTACATCCTGCCGACGATTTGGTTCCACAGCGTCCAGGCTCGCTTCGACGTGAACGAAAATTCCGAAGTGTTCTTCGGCGTGTCGAACGTGTTTGACGAATACCAACCGGTCGGCGGTACCAACGGCGACAATGGTCAGACCGTTGGCTGGACCACGTTCCCGGAAGTCTATGATGGTCTGGGCCGTCGTTTCACCGCCGGTACGCGCCTCCGGTTCTAGTCGATCCTATTTGTTGCGAACTATGCGGCGGGCCCTCGGGTCCGCCGCTTTTCGTTTGCGGTCCTGCGCCGACGGATTTCGACGGCCTGACGCATGGCGATGAATGCGGACGTGCGGCGCAAACCGAATTTCGCCGCGAAAATTTTCTCGGTCTGCGCGGCGCCATGGTCACGCACAACGCCTTGACCTGCCGGCCCCCCACCTTTATGTCTCGCCGCTCTTTCGGAACGGCTGCCCCGCGTCACGAGACAATCCGGGCCCCGCCGATTGGAAATTTGTCGCGCGCCATTCGGCGGTCTCGGCTCACTTCAGGTGGGGAGGTCGCCCGGCGCGCTACTTGAGTTTGGTAGAACGGGAAGAGAAAAGGGCGAAATGCCGACGATTAACCAGCTGATCCGGAAGCCCCGGTCGCCGAAGCCGGTGCGCAACAAGTCGCCTGCGCTGAAAGCCAGCCCGCAGCGGCGTGGCGTCTGTACCCGCGTCTATACGACGACGCCAAAGAAGCCGAACTCGGCGCTGCGTAAGGTCGCCAAAGTGCGCCTCACCACCGGCATCGAAGCGGTGTGCTACATCCCGGGCGAGGGCCACAATCTGCAGGAGCACTCGGTGGTGCTGATACGCGGCGGCCGGGTGAAGGATTTGCCGGGCGTACGCTATCACATCCTGCGCGGCGTGCTCGACACCCAAGGCGTGAAAGACCGCAAGAAGCGCCGCTCGCTCTATGGCGCGAAGCGACCTAAATGAAACCCTTTGGTCTCCCGCAAGCATCCAGAGTTCTCGCGGCTCCTATGGTTGCCCTTGGCCTTCTGGCGTGTGGCCAGCCTGCGTCACACGCGGGGGGCGTACCCGCTTCGGCAACTGGTGAGAGCGCTGGTGAGCAACTAGATGCTCGGTATCTCGGTGCGCTCAGCGGAGGTCGCGACGGTGGCGCTGGGGACAACGCTCTATTGCTTGTTCGTCCGGAGACCAATGAACTCGTGCTGATCAGGAACGACAGCGTCGTCACTGAAGCTTACGCTGCTCCGAGCGGCACTGCGACAGGGGCGCGACTGTCCTCGGGACGAGTGTCAATTGTTTTCGCGACCCAGCCTTGTCAAATGGCCGGCAGTCAGTCGGCAGGCTTTGCAGTTGCTCAGGTGTCCGTGGACAACGGCGCGCCGACAGAGCTTTGTGTAATGCCGTCTTGAAGTAAGAGAGAGAAGCAGATGTCACGCCGTCACCGCGCCGAGCCGCGCCAAGTTTTGCCCGATCCCGTCCATGGCGATCTCGTGCTCACCAAGTTCATGAATTACATCATGTACGAGGGCAAGAAATCCGTGGCCGAGCAGATCGTCTATGGCGCGCTCGATACGGTCGAGGCGAAGATGAAGCGGCCGTCGATCGAAGTGTTCCACGATGCGCTGGGCAATGTCGCCCCGGCGATCGAAGTGCGCTCGCGCCGGGTTGGCGGCGCCACCTATCAGGTGCCGGTGGAAGTGCGTCCCGAGCGCCGCCAGGCGCTGGCAATCCGTTGGCTGGTGGGCGAGGCCCGCAAGCGCAACGAGAACACCATGCAGGAGCGCCTTGCAGGCGAGCTGATCGACGCATCGAATAACCGCGGTGCGGCCGTCAAGAAGCGCGAAGAGACCCACCGCATGGCCGAAGCCAACCGCGCATTCTCCCATTATCGCTGGTAAATTTTAGTATGGACCGCCGGCGCCCACGCCGGCCGGCTCCGGCGCATGCCGGCGAGGGCGCCGGCGGTCCATAAAACACGGACAGAATTGTCATGCCTCGTCAGTACAACATCGAAGACTACCGCAACTTTGGCATCATGGCCCACATCGATGCGGGCAAGACCACGACCACCGAGCGGATTCTGTTTTACAGCGGCAAGAGCCACAAGATCGGCGAAGTCCATGATGGCGCGGCCACCATGGACTGGATGGAGCAGGAGCAGGAGCGCGGCATCACCATCACGTCGGCGGCGACGACGACGTTTTGGAACGGCAAGCGACTGAACATCATCGATACGCCCGGTCACGTCGATTTCACCATCGAAGTGGAGCGCTCGCTGCGCGTGCTCGACGGCGCGGTGGTGGTGCTCGACGGCAACCAGGGCGTCGAACCGCAGACAGAGACCGTTTGGCGTCAAGGCGACAAATACAAAGTCCCGCGCATCATCTTCGCCAACAAGATGGATAAGACCGGCGCCGATTTCTACATGTGCGTCGACGACATCAAGAAGCGCCTGGGCGCGCGGCCGGTGCCGCTGCAGCTGCCGATCGGCATCGAGTCGGGCTTCAAGGGCCTGGTCGATCTCGTCGAGATGAACGCGATCATCTGGAAGGATGAAAGCCTCGGCGCGAAGTTCGACATCGTCGAGATTCCCGACGATCTGAAAGAGAAGGCGATCGAGTATCGCGCTGCCATGGTGGAAGCCGCCGTCGAAATGGACGACGACGTGATGGCCGCTTACCTCGACGGCAACGAGCCCGACATTCCGACGCTGAAGCGCTTGATCCGCCTCGCGGTGCTGAAAGCCGCTTGGTACCCGATGCTGCTGGGCTCGGCCTTCAAGAACAAGGGCGTGCAGCCCCTGCTCGACGCCGTCGTAGATTATCTGCCGAGCCCGCTCGATCGTCCTGCCATCAAGGGCGTAGACATGGACGACCCGGAAAAAGAATTGGTGCGTCCTTCCGACGACAGCCAGCCGCTGGCGCTGCTGGCGTTCAAGATCATGGACGACCCGTTCGTGGGCACGATCACCTTCTGCCGGCTCTATTCCGGCGTGCTCAATAGCGGCGATGCGCTCTTGAATTCGACCCGCGACAAGAAAGAGCGTGCTGGCCGCATGCTGCTGATGCACGCCAACAATCGCGAGGACATCAAGGAAGCCTATGCCGGCGACATTGTAGCGCTCGCGGGCCTCAAGGAAGTGCGCACCGGCGATACGCTCTGCGATCCGCAGAAGCCAGTGATCCTGGAGCGCATGATTTTCCCCGAGCCGGTTATCGAAGTGGCGGTCGAGCCGAAGTCCAAGGCTGACCAGGAAAAGCTCGGCGTCGCGCTCTCGAAGCTCGCCAACGAGGATCCCTCGTTCCGGGTTTCGACGGACCATGAAAGCGGCCAGACCATCCTAAAGGGCATGGGTGAGCTTCACCTCGACATCAAGATCGACATCCTGCGCCGCACCTACAAAGTCGACGCCACCGTCGGCGCGCCGCAAGTGGCGTACCGCGAAAAGCTCGGCCGTGCGGCTACCATCGATTACACGCACAAAAAGCAAACCGGCGGCTCGGGCCAGTTCGCGCGCGTGAAGATCGAGTTCGGCCCCGGCGAACCCGGCACGGGCTTTGTGTTCAAGAACGCCATCGTCGGCGGCAACGTGCCGAAGGAATACGTGCCGGGCGTCGAAAAGGGCCTGAACATGAGCAAGGAAAACGGCCTTCTCGCCGGCTTCCCGCTCATCGATTTCACCGCAACCCTGATCGACGGCGCTTATCACGACGTCGACTCCAACGTGCTGACCTTCCAGATCGCGGCGCAGGCCGCATTCCGCGAACTGAAAGAGAAGGGCGATCCGCGTCTGCTCGAGCCGATCATGAAGGTCGAAGTTACGAGCCCCGAAGATTATGTCGGCTCGGTGATCGGCGATTTGAACTCACGTCGCGGCATGATCCAAGGTCAGGACATGCGCGGCAACGCCACCATCATCAACGCCATGGTGCCGCTCGCTAACATGTTCGGCTACGTCAACACGCTGCGCTCGTTCTCCCAAGGTCGCGCGAGCTACGTGATGGAATTCGACCATTACGAAGAAGTGCCGCGTGCTGTAGCGCAGGAAGTGCTAACCAAACTGCGCGAGTAAGTGCCGCGGCTTGGGCAATTCTCTCGCTTGATACATGTCAACACCCATCCCCGGACTGAATGCGCAGCATTCAGTCCGGGGCCCAAGACCACGAACCGATTGCGTTTATGGAATGGGTGAACTTTCAACTTGAGTGAGATTTGCTGTATTGAAGCGCCATGGTCGATGAAGCCGCGCTGACTAAATTCGTGACGCGCTTCGCGGACTTACGCGCACTGGCGTTGCGCGCTGTGCAGGAAAAATCCCATGACGCGCAGGCGCTCTATGGCGCCGCTGGCCTGTTTCGGCGCGCCGGCGAACTCAACGGAGCGTTGGACGCGCTTGAGCACGCCGCGGCCATAGCGCCCGGTCAAACCAGTTTCCTGTTTGAACTCGGGCAGACGCAGAGATTCCTCGGCCGATTGGAGGCGGCGGAGGAGAGCTACCAGCGCGCGCTGGACGCCGAGCCCGGAAACTATCGGGCCCGGCACGCTTTGGTTCAGCTGCGCAAGCAAAGTCCCGCGAGCAACAACATTCCCGAACTCGAACAGATGTTCGCCGCGCCTGACAAAGATGGCTGGCGCACGCTTCACGCGGGGCATGCACTGGCGAAAACCTACGAGGATTTCGGCGATATCGCGCTTTCGTTCGAATGGCTCACGCGCGCCAAGGAGCGCCGCCGTCATTTGTATCCCTACCAGCCTGAGCGGGAGGAGGGCTTAGTCAGCGCAATTCTCGCAGCACCGCCGCCGCCGCCAAGGATCGGGGAAGGAATTGCTGAACCGATCTTCGTCGCCGGCCTGCCGCGCTCGGGAACGACGTTAGTGGACCGCATTCTGTCCAGTCACTCCGAAGTTACGTCGGCGGGCGAACTCAACAATTTCCCGGTCCTGTTGAATCTGATGGCGGGCGTAGCGCCTGGCGTGCGCGAAGCAGCAACGTTCGTCGAGGCTGACATCGACTGGCGCCGCCTTGGCGAACTCTACATCGCAAGCACAAGGCCGCTCACCGGCGTTACGCCGCGCTTCATCGATAAGGCGCCGAGCAATTATCTGTCGGCCAACGCAATTTTGCGCGCCATGCCCGATGCGCGCGTGGTGTGCGTGCGGCGCAATCCGCTCGACAGCGTGCTGAGTAATTTCAGGCAGCTGTTTGCGACCGAGGATCGCTATTACGATTACGTCTACGCGCTTGAAAGCGCCGCTCACAAATTCGTTCAGTTCGATCGCGTGTTGAAGCACTGGCGCACCAGCCTGCCGCCGGAGCGGTACATGGAGCTCAGCTACGACGATCTGGTCGCAGGCCAAGAGCCGATGACCCGCGCGCTGCTTGCGTTCTGTGGCCTGGATTGGGATGCGGCTTGTTTGGCGTTTCACGAAAACAGCGCCGGCGTCGCCACGCCAAGCGCAGCTCAAGTGCGCCGGCCCTTGTATGCGAGCGCCGTGGGGCGCTGGCGCGAGTATTGCGCGCTGCTCGATCCGGCGCGACGCGTGTTGGAGCAGGCGGGCATAGCGGTCGAATAGGCGCAAAGAAAAAGGGCCCCCGGCGACGCCGAGGGCCCAATGCTTTGACGCTTGGGTTTATTTAGAACCCGAAACCAACCAATCCGGCTTGGCTAGCGCCAGTGCGGTCGCGATCACGCAGCGTGCCGCCGAAATTGTAGCGCACTCCGAACGTCAGCGTTTCCGACGTGATGTCGGCGTCGCTGAGTTCGCTGTGGTCCCAGTTGAGCGCGAGCGATACCGGGCTTCCGTCGAACTGGAATTCGCCGCCGAGGCCGAAGCTGACGACGTCGTCATCAATTCCGGCGATGTCGACGGCGGCGAAGCCGGCGCTGGCTTGCAGGCGTAAATTGTCAGACGGGAACAAGCGCGCCTCGCCGTTGATGCCGTAGCCGTCGGTGTCGACGTCGTCGTTGCTGGCATAGCCGATCGCGCCCGCGAAGGTGACGTTGTCCATGTAGATGTTGCCTTCGCCGCCGACGGTCCAGGTCGTGCTGTCGCTGCCGTCGGTGATGCCCACGAAGGCGCCAAGCAAATGGCTGTCGCTGCGCGACAGCAGGTGGGCCGCGCCGGAGATCGCGGAATCGGATTCGTCGCTGTCGGCGAAGCTGAGGTCGAACTCATAATTCGGGCCGCCGAACGCGCCTTCGACGCCGTAGAAATCGGAATCGCCAAATCCGTCGACATCGGAATTGCCGTAGACGGCGCCGACATAGTTCTGAGCATTGGCCGAGGTGGCGGCCATAAGCGCGAACGCCGCCGCGCCGAGGAAGGTGACTTTTTTCATGTGCAGGGACCCCTGTGTTTGGCTCGCCGACTCGCCGGCTAGAACGGGAACATAAGCCTGCCGCGAACGACGCCCAAGACGGCCGAGCTGCTTGGGTGTGTTAGACTGCCGGTTCGTTGCAAAGCAGCCACAACACCCTAACAAAATCATAACGTTACGGCTCAGAGATGAATTGTGTTCGCAGATTTTCAAGGGCGCAAGTTCGATCTAGCTCAGATCGCAGAATCCCTTCATCGCTAAGCGCCTTGAGCACGCGGTTTGCGTGTCGATGGAGGTGAAGAATGCCCGCAGCGATTTCTTGCGTCACGCTTCCGGTGGACGATCTAGGGAAGTCGCTAAACTTTTATGGCGGGCTCGGGCTGACGCCCGAGGAACGCGACGAGGATCATGCGGCCTTCAATCTCGATGGCGTCTACCTGGTGCTGCTGAACCGCTCCGATTTCGGTGTCTATGTTGAATCTGTCGGCCACCGCACGGCTGCGCGCGGAACTGCCGAGACCATCCTCTCCTATTTCACCGAAAGCCGCGGCGAGGTCGATACGCTGCTCGCAAAAGCCAAGGCCGCAGGCGGAACCACGACCGCCGCCGAGGACGATGAAGGCACGTATTCGGGATACTTCACCGACCCGGACGGCCACACCTGGGAAGTGCTCCACGACGCAGGGTAGGGCGGCGGCTAGCCGGCTCTTGTTCTTTGTATGGAGGCGCCGGCTAGCCAGCATCGCCGACACAGTGCGGCCCTTCGACGGGCTCAGGCTGACGAAGAGCCGCGTCACCCCCGGACTTGATCCGGGGCCGTCGAAGCATGACGACGGCCGTCTGGCGATTCCGAATTTCCGCAAGGCGCGCTGGCTAGAAGGCGTCGCGCCAAGAGTTTATCCCACGTTATTGCAAAAACAAAAATTGTGGGATAAACTTCCCGCATGTCGGTTCGGCCGTTTTCCGAGGAACAGGCGCGGGCGCAGATAAATTTGGCGCAGCGCTACGAAGTTTGGATGGCGGCGGAACGCGCTTTAGCCGCGCTCCCCTACGATCTTCGGCGCAAGCAAGTGGGCGGCCGCGCCTACCTCTACGAGATTTCCGACCGAGGCGGCAATGGCAAGAGCCTGGGGCGATGGTCGCCCGACCACGAGGTCAGGTTGGCTGCCTATCGCGCGCAGAAGGAGAGCCTGAAAGAACGACGCGATCTCAGCCGCGAGCGTCTTGACGAAACGGGGCGGTTGGGGCGGGCGTTGCGGCTTCCCATGCTCGCCAACGCCGCTGGGCCGATCTTGCGGGAAGCCGATCGTCGCGAACTCCTGGGGAGTCATTTTTTTGTCGTCGGGACCAACGCGATGATCGCTTATTTCATCGAGGCCGGGGGGGTGATTGCCGAGGCGCCGGATGAAACCGATGATTTCGATCTAGCCTGGACGTCGACGGCGCTGGTGCAGGGCGAGCGCATCCTCTGGGACCTGTTGAAAGCCGTCGATGAAACTTTCACGGTCAACCTTGAGCGCACTTTCCAGGCCCGCAACGCCAGGGCTTATGAAGTTGAGATTCACGTAGCGCCCTCGCGCGCTATGACCATGGCCAAGACCGATCGTCCCCGACCTGTGCCGTTGCCGGAGCAGGAATGGCTGCTGCTCGGCAGGCCGGTCGATCGCGTCGTGCTTTGTCGCGACGGTTCGCCGGCGCGGATAGTCGCGCCAGATCCGCGATGGTTTGCCTTGCAGAAATTGTGGCTGGGTCGCCAAGCCAAGCGCGACGGCTTGAAGCGGCCGAAGGACCTCAAACAGGGCGCTGCGCTCTTGAATGCGGTGCGCGAAGCGATGCCGCACTATCCGCTTGACCCTGCTTTTGAAGCATCCATACCCCAGGAGCTTGCCGAACCCTACGCCGAGTGGAAGCGCTGAACGGGGCGAGGTCAGCCCCCACCCACTCACGCGGCGTGAAGCGCCCTTGCCGGTCACGTTCCGTTCAGGCATAAGCGCGCCCTTGCCGGCCAGCGCGCGCGACAGCGCCCGTTGGGCTAAAGGAGTGTAGCTCAGCTGGTAGAGCATCGGTCTCCAAAACCGAGGGCCGGGGGTTCGAGTCCCTCCACTCCTGCCATCGCCCGCTTGCGCGGACGCTGGCGCGGCCCAATCTGAGCTAGCAAACAGGCGCCCGCGCCGCAGGAAGTTAAGAACCGAATGTCGATCGAAGAAACTGAACAGGACGAACCGCAGCGCCGTGGCGGAGGGCCGTTTCGCTTCTGGAGCGAAGTGCGCGCCGAGGGACGCAAAGTCACCTGGGCGACGCGCCAGGAAGTGACGGTGTCGACCATCATGGTGCTGATCATGGGCGTCGCCGCCGCGATTTTCTTCTTCTTCGTCGATATGCTGCTGCGCTTCCTGATCCCGTTGATCCTGAATATCGGTTTGTGATGATGGTTGAGGCCCAAGAACAACAAGCGCCGAGCCGGCCCGTAAACGAGCGCGCGCGCTGGTACATCGTGCACGCTTATTCGAACTTCGAGCAGAAGGTCGCCGAGGCGATCCGCGACCAGGCGCAGCGCCAGGGCTTGGAGGACCAGTTCGAAGATATCCAAGTGCCGACCGAGGAAGTCACCGAAGTCGTGCGCGGCGCCAAGAAAGTGCGCCAGCACCGCCACTTCCCAGGCTATGTGCTGGTGAAGATGGAGCTGACCGACGACACCTACCATTTGGTGAAGAACACCCCGAAGGTCACGGGCTTCCTCGGCCAGCAGAACAAACCGCAGCCGGTCACCAACAAGGAAGTCGAGCGCATTCTGGGCCGCGTCGCCGAAGTCGGCGCACAAAGGCCGCGCCAGCTCATCCATTACGAAGTCGGCGAGCGCGTGCGTGTTTCCGACGGGCCGTTCCAGAGCTTCGAGGGCATGGTGTCGGAAGTGGACGAAGAGCGTGGCCGCCTGAAGGTCGCGGTCATGATCTTCGGCCGCGAGACGCCGGTGGACCTCGAATACGCCCAGGTGGAGAAGTTGCGCTAGCCGAGGGTTCGGCGCTTGCGCGAAAAACGTTCATCGCGCCGAGAATTACCTCTAACGCTGTTTGGCGCCTTTCGCGCAAGAGGTGTCCCGATGCCCCGTCGCGCCGTCTTCGCTCTCCTTGCTCTCGCGTGCTCGCAGGCTGAGGCTCAACCCGTGCAGGACGAGATTATCGTCACCGCCAATAAGCGTGGAGAAGCGCGGGCGCAGGATTTGCCTTTGGCGATGAACGCGTTCGGCGAGGACGAGCTTCGCGCGCGCAATGTCGAGGATCTGCAATCGCTGTCCTATTCCATGCCCAACGTACAGCTGGAGGATATCGGCACAGCGCGCGGGATCGCCAATTTCGCCATTCGCGGGGTTGGTGTGAATTCTTCCATCGCCTCGGTCGACCCCGCTGTGGGCGTGTTCGTGGACGGGCTGTATCTGGGCTTGAACGCCGGAACGATTTCCGATGCGTTCGACCTTGAAGCCATAGAAGTGTTGCGGGGCCCACAAGGTACGCTTTACGGACGCAACGTCACCGGCGGGGCCGTGTTGGTGCGTACGCGTGCGCCGAGCGAGCGCTTAGAGGCGCGCGGCCGGGTCGCGGTTGAAACCGGGCTCAATGTGATCGCTGATGCCGCGCTTTCGGGGCCGATTGCAGAGGGGCTGCTTTATGGCCGCATCGCCGGGCTGCATAGCGACGACGAAGGCTGGTTCGAGGGCGCGGGCGGCTCGCGGTTTGGCGCCAATGAAACCGACGCTTGGCGCGTGTCGCTGTTGCTGACGCCGTCGCGCGATATCGATTTCACGCTGCGCGTTGAGCAGGGAAACGCCAACGGCGACGGCCCCGTTTCGCAGAATCATGCGCTGTTCGCGCGCGACGGCTTTGGTTTCGCCATCGACAATCGCGGTTATGCGGCAACCGATTGGGAGCAGGCGACGCTCGAGGCCAATTGGCGCGTGCGGTTTGGCGACGGCGTGATCACCAGCATCACCGGTTGGCGCTCGGTGGAAGTTCCGTGGGCCGCCGACATCGATTCCACGCCGGCTTTCGTGTTCCATACCCGCGTGCTGAACGTACAGGACCAAAGCAGCGAGGAATTACGCTATGCCGGCAGTTTTGGCGCGGCCGACTTTACTGCGGGACTATATTGGCTCGAACAAAACCTGCTCTATATCGACGAGCGCAATTTTTCGCCGACATTTCGCCGCGTCGGCGGCGGGCGCGGAGACTTCACCAGCTGGGCCGCGTTCGCGAACGCCGACTGGCATTTCAACGATGCGCTCACAGGCAGCCTCGGACTTCGCTACACGCGTGAGGAAAAGCGCTCGCACATCTCGCGTGTCCGCCGTGCAATCGATGACCTCGATGGGCCGAGCGTCAGCGTTTCTGGCGAGGGTGTGATTGGCGGCGACATCGATGCGCGTACTTTGAGCTATTCCGATGCGCCGTTCTCGCAGAGCTGGGACGATCTCTCTCCGCGCCTTGGCCTGCAATGGCGCCCGAGTACGGGCACGAATCTCTACGCGACCTGGTCGCGCGCGTTCCGCGGCGGCGGCGTGAATTTCCGCACGTCCTCGCTGGGGTTGGCGCCGCGCGCGTATGATCCCGAACAGCAAAGTACGTTCGAGATCGGCTGGAAGCAGGATTTGTTGTTCAATCATCTGCGGCTCAATCTGGCGCTGTTCGAGAACCAGATCGAGGCCATGCAGCGTGAGACCAATCAGCCCGACCCGATATCGGGCGTGCAGCAGATCGTGCTGAACGCCGGCGATGCGACGATCCGCGGCGGTGAAATTGAGGCGCGGCTTATCGTGGATCGCAATTTCACAATCGCCGCCTTTGCGGGGTATCTCGATGGCGCTTACGATCGGGTGACCGAGGACCTCAACGGCGATCTGCTCATCAATGCCGCGGACAGCGCGCTGGAGTTACCGCGCCTGGCGCCTTGGACATATGGCGCTTCGATCGATTATGAGGCGCCGCTCGGCTCCGGTGTGTTCTCCGCGCGCGCCAGCTACAGCCACCGCGACGGCGCATTTTACAACGATTCTAATCTCGGCCGCCTGGCCGAGGCCGACATGATCGACGCAAATGTCACTTGGGAGCATGGCGACGAGCGCTGGCTGGTTTCGCTCTATGGCGAGAACCTCTCCGATGAAGCGACATGGGGCGGCGATACAATCCTGCCGTCAACGGCGGCGTTCGGCTACAGCGGCGGGGAACGTCCGACCTTCTCGCCGTTGAACAAGGGGCGTGTGTTGGGCGCAGAGTTGCGGGTGCGTTACTGAATGCTAGAGCGCGTTCCATTCAGGTTGAATCACCTCAACACCCATTCCCGGATTCGCCGAAGGCGAAGTCCGGGACCCAAGATCACGATCGGTTCGTGATTATGGGCCCCGGACTGAATGCTGCGCATTCATCCGGGGATGGGTGGTGTTTCAATCTGATGGGAATTTGCTCTAGTGTGGCGAATCTGAAATTCGCAAGATCATGATGGCAAGCGCTGAGCGAATTTCAGATTCATCAGCCACACTATAACCTATTGATTCTAGTGTCCCTGATGGATTTGAAGTTCGCATCGCGCTCGATCCAAATGACTGTGCGAACTTCAAATCCGGGACACTAGCCGCTGGCGGCGCGGGTCCGGAAAGATTACCTAAGCCGATGCCCACAACCAACCGCCGCACGCCTTCGCCTCGCATCTGGCTGCTCATCGCGGCCGCGGCGATCGTCGCGATCTTGTCGCTGCCCGTGCTCATGGCAGGCGGTCTGGGCCGCTTTGTCGGCGGAGTTTGGGTATCGACGCTCGCGCTGATTGCCGGATTGCTTGGCGGCGTGCTGGGGATACTCTGAAAAAAAGCGCTGCGGAGACATGTGCGGCCTTCGACGGGCTCAGGCTGACGCAGGCATGGTTCAATTTGGCGTCACGCGATCGGTTTCCCTCGGGCGGCGGCGTTTATTGCGCACCGACCGACCGCACCAGCGTGCCGCTGCAGCCCTGCGGCATGGCGCAGGGTGGGAGACAGTAGTGTTCGAGGGCTAGTTTTTCGCACTACGATAACCGTTTGTATTATTGCCGCGCCGCTGAGCCGCCTTCATTTGGCCCAGTCTGAGGTGCTGCGCGTCCGATTCGAAGCAACTCAAAGATCACGCGGAGCTCATCAGTGATTGCGCGCAATTCCAATATGTGCCCATTCGCCGCTCCAGCTGGCATGGTTGGATTTCGATCTGCGTGCCCAAGCTGTGTCACAACGCTCTCCAGAATCTTATTGACCCCGGTCAAGGATTTCGCCTCTTCAAGAGCCCACGCGCGCATTTCCACGGTGGTCAACTCGTTACGAAAATACCTCGCGTCTGCTTGGCTGCGCCGAAAGCCGGCGAGAAAGAAGAACGCAACAGCATTGAGTCCTAGCGCGATGAGGGTTTTTGAGATTGTCATCGAGATGAAGAGTTCGCGACGCCACTCCGCATTGAGCGCGTCACATCCGCCGCCAGCCGCGCAAGCGGTTTGTCCTTGCGCAACTTTTTCGTACCAATCCATCGTGTCGAGAAGCACATATCCAAGAAGAACCAGGCCACCGATACCTAATGCTGCTCCTAGCACTACTTGAACGAGCGCACGGCGCTGAGCCGCTTGAATTGCACGCCGAAGGCCGCCGCCCGCGTCCCGCAAGGGCTTCGTGCCTTGACTCACCTGCTTCTGCGAAGTTGCTGATGCACGAATGATGGCCGCAATCCGCTCGGCCTCCGTTGGGCTGTAGCGCTCCAGTTTGGCCTCAAATTTCTCGACCTCGATTGTAAGTTTCGCGAGCTGGACTGCGTTGACTCCGTCTGCAGAAAAATCCTTCCTAATAACACGGTAGATTAGACAGAGGAGCGCCGCCGCGGCGAAAAACAGAGCGACCCAGCCCCAGATTGACTGCCAGACCTGTGCAACTTGAGTCCAGTGGACGGTTCCAACAAGCCGCCACAAAGGCGTGTCAAGGCCTGGCAAACCAAGGTCTGTTGGCCAAGCAGAATGAACCACCTGAACGACGAGGGTTGCGATGAATCCAAAGGCAGCCCACCAAAAAAATGGGCGCCAAAAAATCAGCGCTCGCCCAGAAAATACAAACTCGTCCGCCGTATCCGAACCGTCCGACGGAATGGCGTCCAATCGCGGACCCATTCTGTTTGCTAGACTGATCGCTTGGCGCTCGATTTCCGGTGGCGGTGGGCTCCGGTTTTCGAACTCTCTAGACGTCTGTTCGATCTGTGAGATATCTAATTGGTCCGAGTGCCTAAGTTCGAACCGACGCACCTTGTCTAAAGCGCGCAACAAGCGCTGGCGCGGCCGCGCGGCCGCGTCGTTAAGTGCTAGCCGTCTCCCGCGCGCTCCGGCAGCGAGCACGACTACAAAACCAACTCCGAGGAGGGTGGCAGCATCGGTGGCGGTGGGCGCGATTCCGCTGACATCGGCGAGATCTGCGCCGACTCGAGTGAGCAGGGCCAGTAGGGTGAGCAGCCCAGCTAGCTTCAACGCTCCCCGCCAGGCACCGGTGCGACGCGCGAGGCGCGCATCCTCTTCAATCGAAAATCTGCCAGGAATCCTCGTGAAGAGCGCTTTGGCGTCGTTAACAAGGGCCTCGTATTCGCGCGTTCTTGTTTGATCGCCACTTGCCCCGATTGACATGCTTCCTCCCCCTTCGGGGCAGAATATCTTGACGTGGAGTTAATGCAACCTTTTGGGGAAATTAGCTTCCCAGGGCGATCTTCCGAGTGATCGAACTCATGCGCTCACCATCGTTCTGGGACAGTTCTATGAGTGCTTTTTGTGTTATCGCGCAAAGCAGGAACAGCTCAAGGCTGGCACTGCTGCCCAGTCGTTCTTGGAGCGCCGAGCGCTCTTCTCGGGTGAGTTTGGCCTGCACGGTTGCGGCGACTGGTCCGGGCTGGACTAGGCCACCAAGCTGTTCCGCGACCCCACGAGTAGCTTGTTCCGATGCATCGCAGGTGCAGTGTTTGGTAAGGGCGTACTCAGAGAGCCACTTCTGGAGCACCCCAGCTGGGTCATATGCGCGTCCTTCACGCCGCCAGCGGCCCGCAATTTCTTGGAGCGCGGCGAATATCCCCGCGCTCAGCGCAAAGCGCACCTCACCGTCATCGCTGTTGGCTGGCGGCAAGGGAGGCGGGGAGTGCGGCGGGTGAGCCCAGACCGTGATTGGGCCAACAGAAATACGTGGTCCCGCAATGTCGCCATCGGCGATGCGGTCCGCAGTTCGAATCACGTCCAGCCACAGTGCACTCATTGAGCCAGCAAACCCTAAATGAGTTAAGACAAACTTCTCGCCTCATTCCCCAAGCAGCGTACCTAGCCCGAGGAGTTGACTCTAACAAGGATCATCACATCCGCCAAATGTGGAAAGCACCCCCCTTCCCAACGCCCCCGCCATCCGCTACATCCCCCCGCTTCCGCGTGGGAGGAGGTTCGCCCTCCGCACCACGCATCCACTCAGGCGGGCCGGTTTAACCATCGTCCCGCGTTAAGCGAGAGGCCATCATGGCGAAGAAGGTACTGGGGCAAATTAAGCTCCAAGTGCCGGCGGGTGCTGCGAATCCATCGCCGCCCATCGGCCCCGCGCTCGGTCAGCGCGGTTTGAACATCATGGAATTCTGCAAGGGCTTTAACGCCCGCACCCAGGACATGCCCAAGGGCGATCCCTGCCCGGTGGTGATCACCTATTACCAGGACAAGAGCTTCACCTTCGAGATCAAGACGCCGCCGGCGTCGTTCCTGATCAAGAAGGCGGCGAAGATGGACACGAAGAAGAAGCCGGGCTCGGGCTCGAAGAAGCCCGGCGTCGACTTCGTCGGCAAGATCAGCATGGCTCAGTGCAAGGAAATTGCTCAGGCCAAGGGCAAGGATTTGAACGCCGCCGATCTCGACCAGGCCGCGAAAATGATCGCCGGCACCGCCCGCTCGATGGGCGTGGAAGTGGTGGAGTAGGGACATGACCAAGACCACCAAGAGACAAAAGATCAGCCATGCGGGCGTCGACCCGCGCAAGCTGCACACGCTCGATGAAGCCGTGAAGTTGATCAAAGAACGCGCCGCCAAGGGCAAAGGCGGGGCCAAGTTCGACGAGACCATCGAGATTTCCATGAATCTCGGCGTCGATCCCAAATATCCCGATCAGCAAGTGCGCGGCGTGTGCTCGCTGCCCAACGGCACCGGCCGCACCGCGCGCGTGGCGGTGTTCGCACGCGGACCGAAAGCGGAAGAAGCCAAAGCCGCCGGCGCCGATATCGTCGGCGCTGACGATCTGTTCGAGACCATCAATTCCGGCAAGATCGATTTCGAACGCCTGATCGCCACGCCTGACATGATGGCGCTGGTCGGCCGGCTCGGTAAAGTGCTTGGCCCCCGCGGGATGATGCCGAACCCGAAAGTCGGCACTGTCACCATGGACGTGAAGAAAGCCGTGGCCGACGCCAAGGGCGGCGCGGTGGAGTTTCGGGTCGAAAAGGCCGGCATCGTGCAAGCCGGCATCGGCAAGGCGAGCTTCTCGGAAACCCAAATCCGCGAAAACGCCAAGGCGTTCCTGGATGCAGTGGCGAAAGCAAAGCCTGCCGGCGCGAAAGGAACGTTCGTGAAGAAGGTCGCGCTCAGCTCCACCATGGGGCCGGGCGTGCGCATCGATCCGAGCAACGCGCTGGCGGCGGGGTAAAGGTGTCGCCTATCGCGGGGATTTGGCTAGGGTTTATTGAATTCTAGCCAAATCCCTGCTAGCTTGGCGTATGAAAGAAGTCGCCCTCTACGAAGCCAAGAACAAGCTCTCGGCCCTGGTGCAGGAGGTTGAGGCGACCGGCGCTGAGGTCATCATTACCCGCCACGGTAAACCTGCGGCGCGGCTTTCGCCCGTCCATCTATTTTCCGTCGCCGAGCGAGAGGCCGCATTCCGGCGCCTGACCGAACGGCGCGACACTCAGACCGATTTCGGCATGGCGTCGTTCAACTGGAAGGCAGCCATCGAAGACGGCCGCGAGTGAAGCGCGTCGTCATCGACGCGTCGGTCGCGTTCTCATGGATCCTGGCGACACAAAACACCCGGTCGGCCGAGGTGCTGCGCTCGCTCACGAACGCCGAGTTCGTGGCGCCATATATTTTCAGCTTCGAGCTTCGCAACGGATTGCTGCGGGCCGAGCGGCAAAAGCGACTATCCAGCGCCGTCGCCGACCTTGCCATCGCCGACCTGCTCGGCGCTGTCGTCCAGCGCGATGACCCGCCTACTCCCGCGATCATGGAGGCAGCGCTTGCGCTCGCGCGTGCGCACAGCCTCTCCTTCTTCGACGCGTGCTACCTTGAACTGGCCCAGCGGATAGGCGGCGAATTAGCGAGTCGGGATGCGCCGCTCATCGCCGCGGCTGAAGAGCTTGGAATTGGGACCTACGATGCGCGCTGATGCCGCGATCCAGGCAACCCACGCGAGCGGGTCAGTGGCCGCAGTGCGTTGGATCGACAGCACAGGCCCGCTTCGCTAATAGACTGCCCTCATGACGCACTTAGATTGGCCCGTCCTAGCTGAGGAAATCGCGCGCGGCACGGTGCGCGATCCGCTGCAGCATCTGCGGCCGCGTCAGAAGCGCGAATGCCCGCTCTGCGGTTTCACCGGCTATTTCCTGAGCGCGGGCAGTCGCCAGGAAGCGCGCTGTCCCAATTGCGCCTCGAAGGAGCGCGACCGCATCATCGCGCTGCATATGAAGCGCGCTGGCATCGATCCAGCTGGAAAGCGGGTGCTGCACTTCTCCGCCGAGCGGCCGTTCTTTCGCCGTTGGCGCGCCAATCCGGATTATGTCGCCGGCGACATCAAGAAGAGCGCCGTGGCCAACGCCATCGTCGACATCACCGCGCTCGATTACCCCGACAACCATTTCGATCTGATCGTCTGCAACCATGTGCTCGAGCACGTGGTGGAAGATGCAAAAGGCATGGCCGAGTGCTTCCGGGTGATGAAGCCAGGCGGGCAGGGCATTTTCTCGGTGCCGCTCGATGACGCCCGCACGGAAACCTGGAACCCGCCGCCAGGCACGTCCCAGGAAGAAATCACCCGCATATGTGGACGCACGCACGTGCGGCTGTACGGCAATGATTTCGGCGACCTGCTGGCCCGCCATGGCTTTGCGGTCGATCTGATTTCGTTCTCGGCGGAGGAGGCGCAACGGCACCGATTGAACGCGCACATGGGCGACAAGGTGTTTGTGGCTCGCAAGCCGGTCTAGGGCGCACCCAAAAAACCGAAGAATGGCGCCGCCACAAAAACGCCCCAATCGCCCCCCTTGCGGCGCTGCAGCAAAGGGTGCATATCCCCGCGTTCGCCGGGGGTTAACCTCGGTGAAAACCTGTCCAAGACTGCAGGCGCCACGCACGAAAGCCGCCCCAAAAGGGTGTTTTGTGCGCGGCTTAAATCTTTGAAAGCACGGTGAAAACCAGAGCTTTCGAGGGCCGGCAATAGACAGAAGCTGACGTTTTTCGGGGTGGGCGTCAAGCCCGTTCCCGCAGGCCGGCCTCTGGGACAGGGCGCGCACGGATGCGCGCCGGGACCGGGGGTGTTTCCGCCGGCCGGCCGTTCCGCGTGCGCTTTTGGGCGTCCGGATTGGCCGGGGGCCCTTAACTGAGGAGACCGCAATGGATCGTGCTCAGAAGGCCGAAACGGTGGAATCGCTGAAAGGCGTGTTCGCCGGGGCTGGGGTGATGGTTGTCGGCCATTATTCCGGTTTGACCGTTGCGGAAATGACGGTGCTGCGCAGCCGGCTTCGCCAAGCCGGCGCTTCGCTGAAAGTCGTCAAGAACAGGTTGGTGAAATTGGCCATCGACGGCACGCCCAAAGCGGGTGCGGCCTCCATGTTCACCGGCCCTACGGCGATCGCTTACTCCGCCGATCCGATTGCGGCCGCAAAGGTCGCTGTCGGTTACGCGAAGGAGAAAGAGCGGTTTGTCGTTCTCGGCGGCCTGTTCGGCGACCAGGTGCTCGACAAGGACGGCGTCACGGCTTTGGCCACGCTGCCTTCCTTGGACGAACTTCGCGGCAAGCTTGTGGGCCTGCTCCAGGCCCCGGCGACCAAGATCGCAGGCGTGATCGCAGCCCCAGGCGCTCAGCTCGCGCGTGTGATCAACGCCTACGCCAGCAAGGACGCCGCCTGAACCGTTATTTCCGTGAATTTGAACTGAAACAAACAACGTCAGAAGGGTGCAAACACCATGTCGAAGCTTGATAAAATTGTAGACGATCTGTCCTCGCTCACCGTTATCGAGGCCGCCGAACTGGCCAAGAAGCTGGAAGAGAAGTGGGGCGTCTCGGCCGCCGCGCCGGTGGCTGTCGCCGCTGTCGCCGCCGGCCCTGCAGCCGCTGTGGAAGAGAAGACCGAATTCACGGTCATGCTCACCGGCGCCGGCGACAAAAAGATCGAAGTGATCAAGGAAGTGCGCGCGATTACGGGCCTGGGCCTCAAGGAAGCCAAGGACCTGGTCGAAGGCGCGCCCAAGCCGGTGAAGGAAGGCGTGAACAAGGCCGATGCCGAGAAGTTCAAGGTCCAACTAGAAAAGGCCGGCGCCAAGGTCGACCTGAAATAATTCAGCGAAAATCGGAAGCCGGCGCCCAAAGCGCTGGCTTCCCAACGCGCATTTTGTACAAGATGCGCCGAAACGCCGCCCCCGCCCGCGGCGTTTCGATGCGATCGGAACCGCCGGTGCGCGAGCCGGCGCGGTCTGACGGGCGGAAGCGGCGCAGTCGCCCACGCTGACGGGTCTTAGTGGCCGGGGTCCGTCGTTCAGCGTGGCGCACAAGGGGAGAGCTAATGGCTCTGTCGTTCACTGGTAAGAAGCGTATCCGCAAATCGTATGGCAAGATCCCGGAAGCGGGAGCAATGCCAAACCTGATCGAGGTGCAGAAGAGTTCCTACGATCAGTTCCTGCAGAAAGATCAGCGTTCCTATGAGCGCATCGAGGAGGGCCTGCAGGCCGTTTTCAAGTCAGTGTTCCCGATCCGCGATTTTTCCGATCGCGCGGTGCTCGAGTACGTCTCCTACGAATTCGAGGAGCCCAAGTTCGACGTCGAGGAATGCCAACAGCGTGACATGACGTACGCGGCGCCGCTGAAGGTGAAGCTGCGTCTGATCGTGTTTGAAACCGATGAAGAAACCGGCGCCAAGTCCGTCAAGGACATCAAGGAACAGGACGTCTATCTCGGCGACATTCCGTTGATGACCGACAAGGGCACGTTCGTGGTCAACGGCACCGAGCGGGTGATCGTTTCCCAGATGCATCGCAGCCCAGGCGTGTTTTTCGATCACGACAAGGGCAAGACCCACGCCTCCGGCAAACTGCTGTTCGCCGCGCGCGTGATTCCTTATCGCGGCTCATGGCTCGATTTCGAGTTCGACGCCAAGGACATCATGTTCGTCCGCATCGACCGCAAACGCAAATTGCCGGCGACGACGCTGCTTTACGCGTTGGGTATGTCGAACGAGCAAGTCCTCTCTACCTTCTATCAGAGCTCCACCTACAAGCGCACGCGCGCTGGCTGGTCCACACGCTTCCGCGCCGAGCGTTGGCGCGGCGTAAAGCCGAATTACGATCTGGTCGATGCAAAGACCGGCAAGGTGGTCGCCGAGGCTGGCAAGAAAATCTCCGCGCGTATCGCCAACAAATTGGTCGAGGACGGGCTGGTCGATATCCAGGTGCCGAGCGAGGACTTGTTCGACCGCTACATTGCCGAAGACATCGTCAACCCGGAAACGGGGGAAATCTATGTCGAAGCCGGCGATGCGCTGAGCGAAGCCGTGCTTGCGACCCTGATCGAAGCCGGTATTCACGATCTGCCGATCCTCGACATCGATCCCGCCACCATCGGCCCCTACATTCGCAATACGCTGAAACTCGACAAGAACGAGAACCGCGAGCAGGCGCTGTTCGACATCTACCGCGTCATGCGCCCCGGCGAGCCGCCGACCATCGACACCGCGGAAGTGCTGTTCAATGGCCTGTTCTCCGATGGCGAGCGTTACGACCTATCCGCGGTCGGTCGCGTCAAGATGAACATGCGCCTCGGCCTCGACACCGACGACAGCGTGCGCGTGCTTCGTCTTGAGGACATCATCGAAGTGCTGCGCACCTTGACCGAGCTGCGCGACGGGCGCGGCGAGGTCGACGACATCGACAATCTCGGCAATCGCCGCGTGCGTTCGGTGGGCGAGCTGATGGAAAATCAGTACCGCATCGGCCTGCTGCGGATGGAGCGCGCGATCAAAGAGCGGATGTCCTCGGTCGATATTGAAACCGTGATGCCGCACGACCTGATCAATGCGAAGCCAGCGGCGGCGGCGGTGCGCGAGTTCTTCGGCTCCTCGCAGCTGTCTCAGTTTATGGACCAGACCAATCCGCTGTCGGAGATCACGCACAAACGCCGGCTCTCGGCGCTTGGCCCTGGCGGCCTCACGCGCGAGCGCGCCGGCTTCGAAGTGCGCGACGTGCACTTGACGCATTATGGCCGCATCTGCCCGATCGAAACGCCGGAAGGGCCCAACATCGGCCTGATCAATTCGCTCGCCACCCACGCGCGCGTGAACAAGTACGGCTTCATCGAAAGCCCCTACCGCAAAGTCCGCAGCGGCAAGCCGTCCGATGAGATCGTCTACCTCTCGGCCATGGAGGAGACCAAACACAAGATCGCCCAGGCCAATGCCGGCATCGACGAGAAAGGCAGGTTGGTCGACGATCTGGTGCAGGCGCGCGAGAACGGTGAAGCGATCCTGATCCCGCGCGAGGAAATCGACCTGATGGACGTTTCGCCCAAGCAGGTGGTTTCGGTTGCAGCGGCGCTCATCCCGTTCCTCGAGAACGATGACGCCAACCGCGCGCTGATGGGTTCCAACATGCAGCGTCAAGCCGTGCCGCTTCTGCGCGCGGATGCGCCGATCGTCGGCACTGGCATGGAAGCGACCGTCGCGCGCGATTCTGGCGCAGCTATTCAAGCGCGGCGCACCGGCATCGTCGAGCAGGTTGATAGCCAGCGTATCGTTGTACGCGCGACTGAAGAGCGCGACATGACCAAGCCGGGCGTCGACATCTATCGCTTGCTGAAATTCCAGCGCTCCAACCAGAATACCTGCATCACCCAGCGCCCGATCGTGCATGTCGGCGACCTCGTCCAGCAGGACGACATTATCGCCGACGGCCCGTCGACTGACCTCGGTGAATTGGCGTTGGGGCGCAACGTGCTGGTCGCGTTCATGCCCTGGAACGGCTATAATTTCGAAGACTCGATCCTGATCAGCGAACGCATCGTCAAGGACGATGTGTTCACCTCGATCCACATCGAGGAATTCGAAGTCGCCGCGCGCGACACCAAGCTCGGCCCAGAAGAAATCACCCGCGACATTCCCAACGTGGGCGAAGAGGCGCTGCGCAATCTCGACGAAGCCGGCATCGTGGCCATCGGCGCTGAACTGGAGCCGGGCGATATTCTCGTTGGCAAGGTGACGCCGAAGGGCGAAAGCCCGATGACGCCGGAAGAGAAATTGCTTCGCGCCATCTTCGGCGAGAAGGCCTCCGATGTTCGCGACACCAGCTTGCGTTTGCCCCCCGGGGTAAACGGCACGGTAGTCGAAGTGCGCGTGTTCAACCGGCACGGCGTCGACAAGGACCAACGCGCGCTGCAGATTGAGAAGGAAGAGATCGAGAGCCTCGCCAAGGACCGCGACGACGAACTCGCGATCCTGGAGCGCAACATTTTCGGCCGTCTCTCCGAAATTCTGGTTGGCAAGGCGGCGGCTTCTGGGCCCAAAGGCCTCAAGAAGGGCGAGATCACGCAGGAGGCGCTCGGCGACTTGTCGCGCGGCCAATGGTGGCAGATCGGCCTCGACGACGAAGCCGCGATGACCGAAATCGAGGGTCTGAAGAAGCAATATGACGACGCCAAGAAGCGTCTAGACGCGCGCTTCCAGGACAAAGTCGAGAAGCTGCAGCGCGGCGACGAATTGCCGCCAGGCGTGATGAAAGTGGTCAAGGTGTTCGTGGCGGTTAAGCGCAAGCTGCAGCCGGGCGACAAGATGGCCGGCCGTCACGGCAACAAGGGCGTGATTTCCAAGATCGTTCCCGTCGAAGACATGCCGTTCCTCGACGATGGAACACATGTCGATATCGTGCTCAATCCGCTGGGCGTGCCCTCGCGCATGAACGTCGGCCAGATCCTGGAAACGCATTTGGGCTGGGCGTGCGCGGGCATCGGCCGGCAGGTGCGCACCGCTCTCGATGTGTTCGAACGCGAAGGCGACAAGAAGCCGCTCGAAAAGAAGCTGAAGGAAATCTACGGCGCCAATGCGGAACTGCCCAAGGATGGCGAGGACATGCGCGAGCTTGCCCGCAACATCGAGAAGGGCATCCCGGTGGCGACGCCGGTGTTCGACGGCGCCAAGGATTCCGACATTCGTGAATTGCTGCGCACCGCAGGCTTCTCCGAGACCGGTCAGGTCATCCTGCACGACGGCTTGACCGGCGAGCAGTTCAAGCGCCCGGTCACCGTCGGCTACATTTACATGCTGAAACTGCATCACCTCGTGGACGACAAAATCCACGCGCGTTCCATCGGGCCGTACTCGCTCGTCACCCAGCAACCGTTGGGCGGCAAGGCGCAGTTCGGCGGGCAGCGCTTCGGGGAAATGGAAGTGTGGGCGCTTGAAGCCTATGGCGCGGCCTACACGCTGCAGGAAATGCTGACGGTGAAGTCCGACGACGTCGCCGGCCGCACCAAGGTGTA
>CADEEA010000031.1 GCA_902826245.1 uncultured Alphaproteobacteria bacterium
GCATCGAAACCGAGATGCCGAAGAGTGAGGGCGTTACACACGCGGTCTCAGTGTGGTTTCCCTCGCTTGAACTACTTCACGAGGCTCGCTGGTATGCGACCGCCGCCATCGAAGCTTTCTACAGTTGGACCGAGCACGTCTTCATTTTAGCTGCCATTCTGAAAGGAAAGATCGCGACGGGCGAAGATGTCGCTAAGGTCGCAGGCGCCGAGTGGAAGGAGAAGTTCAAGCTCGTATTGGACATCAACGACGCCGACACGAAGAAATTCTATGACCGGTTGCTCACGCTGAGAACGCAGGTGCGGAATTTCGTGGCCCACGGCGCGTTCGGCAAGAATGGGCAGGCGCTGAGTTTTCACTCCAGCACGGGCGCCGTTCCCCTTCTTCTGCCTCACAGGCAAAACAAGGATCACTTTGCATTCGGGAATGGCGTGGACTTCCTACCGCCGGAATCCATGCAACTGATCCATGACTTCATCGCCCATATGTGGGCTGGCGACTTGTCACCGGCGAAAATCTACATCGAAAGCGGCTTGCCACTTATTCTTTCCAACGTCGGCAACGGCCAGTACGCGAAAGCAATGGTCTCCGACGCTGAGATGACGGAATACACCGAGCATCTAGGCGAGATGTTCGACAACGCCGCGAACATGGATTGGTAGTCAGCGCCGGTCGCTCTTGCGCTGGCGCACGACTTCTAGCCGCCGATACTCGACCGTTACCGCTGCTTCACGCGCTGAACATCGGCTGCATTTCACGTCCTTCGCGATCTCGCGAAGGCATGTGCGAACGCCCCAAAGATGGAGCGCACGATCGATGGGCATGAAATTTCGCGTCTTGCATCGGTCGCAGTGGATCATGAGTCCAACGGCGCCGCTGCCTAGAGCACCAAGGCGAGGCCCCGGGACGGCGGAATACTTGGACACCATCGGCGAGACATCCGACGCTCCGCTTACGCGGCTGCGGCGGGGCTCGCTTTTCGCAATGTGCGCAGCAGATCAATGACGTCGCCAGCGCCAGCGCTCCAGCGAAAATCTAATGGGCCTTCGCCAACGGCGCGGCCAACTTCGTCGCAATAGTTCTGCATGGCTTCGAAGAACGTCGTCACTTCGTGTGCGTCGTGTCCGCCGATCTCGTCGCCTTTGAGCACGGTCTTGGCGTCCAAGTGCGAGATCAGCCGATTACGCGGCGCCTTGATGAACCCCCGATAACGCATCATCGCCGCTGCGTGCTGCTTGATCTCGGGTGTCAGCAAGCCCGCTGGCCCTAGCGCGAGGTTCATCGCCTCCACCGTGAGATTCACCCGCCCGCCGGTCTTGGGTGGATCGGTGATCTTGCAGACCTGGAGGTAGCAATACTCTTGGAGAATGCGGTTGAGATCGCCGAAGAAGATCACCGCCGATTGCTCCAAGAGCTTGCGCGTGTCGTCTTCATCGAAGAGCGTTGTGAACGTGTTGTAGCAATCGCGAAGCCAGATGCACTCGGCACGGAAGGCCACGAATTGCTCGCGCAGCGTTGCCATTGATAGCTCCACTACCGGCTGACGCCGGTTGAACTCGCGTTCGACGATTATCCAGCCGATTCTCGACACCCCTTCCTTTTGTTCGCGGAATGTTCTACGAGTCAAGCCGCCCTTTTGGTTCGCAGGTCGGCCCGTGCTCGCCATTGGGGTGAGCGATTGCCGCAACCATATCTCCGGCAACCCGAAGGGGCGGAACGTGGAAATCTATATCGACGAGTCGGGGACGTTCTCGGGCTTCGGCGGCCCCAAGAAGCCGTCCGTTGTTGGCGCCCTCATCATTCCCGAGGCCGTGCGCGACGATCTCTTCGCCCGCTACGCTGCGCTGCGTCCATCGCTGCCGAAGGACAAAGGCGAAGTCAAAGGACGACAGCTATCAGCCGCTCACGTGGCGAGTGTCGTCGCAATGGTTCGGCCATTTCCGATTATCTTCGAAGCCACCGCGATTGATCCCGGGATGCATGATCGCGACGGAGTCGAATATCACCGAACGCGCCAAGCTCAGGGCGTAACGCACATGGTGGATGAATGCGTCCACCAATCGATGCGAGACGGGCTTTGGGAATTGCGCCGCGAGCTAGAGGCGATCTCCCTACAGCTTTACATGCAGGCGACGGTGACGTTTGAACTCATATCGCGCATCCACACGCACGCGACGATGTTCTACGCCCAGCGTTTGCCGAAGGAGCTTGCCGCATTTCATTGGATTGTGGATGCCAAAGACAAGGCCATGCCAATCACGGCTTGGGAGAAATGGTGGTCGTATACGGTCATGCCGATGGTTCAGAGCAAGTCACGGCGTGAGCCGATGGCTATGCTCGAAGGCGCTGACTATTCGCACTTTGATCGCTTCATGACCGATTGGGAGGAATGGGCGTTTCCCGACGTTGAAGCGCCCGAAGACGGAAAGTGCGTGGACATCAAAAAGATCATGTCGGAGAGCTTCCGTTTCTCTGACACGCCAGAGCCAGGGCTAGAGTTAGTAGACATTCTCACGAATTCCACGCGGCGGGCGCTTATTGGAAACTTGGAGCAACGCGGTTGGAGCGGCATTCCTTCGCTCATGATCCATCGCAACAGCGCGTATATCCAGCTAATGTCTCTTCAAGACTTAGCAGATACTCGCGTGCCCTACGCGAGGATCATCCGCGCTTACTCTCAATCTGGTCGTGTGATGCTGCTTCCCGACCACTCTGAGCGTGCCGCGTAGCCGCCCGTTGCTATCCCTCCAAGATCGGGAACTCGGAGTCAGGTAACGGCGTGTTTCCACGCCTTCGATAGGCGATGAAGCGATCCATCACACGCCATGCTCGCTCAGAGACGGTAGCTACGGTCTCGCCTTCCACCCGCTTATGGTTGCCGTGCCGTTTGGGTGCTGAAGTGCTCGTTATCAGCTTTAGATACGCTTCATCGACTCGCAGCGTCTCACGCATCTTGGCCCACGACGCGGCGACGCCGGTATCTGCACCAGCAATCATCACACGAATGGCCTCTACAGCACGGGCTAAGTTCACGGGCGACAAGTGATGATGTGCCATCGCGCCGTTGAGATCGTTCAGGGCGACAAACAGCGGTGGCTCTTCAATAACGAGCTTCAGAAGCTCCGCGAAGTCACTTTCGACCGAGTACGCCGTGCAGAACTTCGAGACATCGGGCCAACATACGGCTACGGGCGCTTCTCTGCCGTCGTGTGAGACCGTGTCGAGAACCACGACCAATGAAATGCCCTTGGCAAATCCAAGAATGTCCACCATCGCCTGAGCGAGATCGAGGGCACGTCGGTATAGGTCTCCCAAATGAAACGCGCCATCAGTTGTCACATCGACAGTCACTTGTGACTCGTTGATGGCGAAGCACAGCTCAGCAACAGCCGAGGTCGTGTCGTGCTGCCAGCGCACGGTGTGCGGAAGGCCGACCGTCACCTTCGCGATTTCGGGGATGACGCGGCCCCGAAACTGGGCGACGCCTATAATCGGTATTTCCATCGCCGGTATCATGCGGTCTGTGTGGACCGAGTCGGAATTTTTGAGGCGCTCAGCGACCTTTGCTCTGCGCATTGGCCGAAGCGGCGGGATCGCGCACCGCCCGCACTGGCCCACTTTAAGTGGTAGGCGGGTGAAACGTCCGCTTTGCCGTGATCACGCGGTGAGGCGCGCTTCTCTTACTGCCCCCTCTTGAGGCATCGGTTTGCGCGCGCGATCACTCCATTTTAGGGCGAGCGTTTGGACGCCCGACCTGTGCCCGCCTTGCTCACCCAGAGGCGCTCGTGACGGCGGATATTCGCGGATCAATTCCGACCAATTATCCTAGAATTTGCTGGCTCATTGCTGGCTTTTGCCGGTAGAAGCCACTTTGTGCCTTCGAGGGAGACTGTAAGTGCTTGATTTTATGGTGGGCGCGACAGGGATCGAACCTGTGACCCCTACGATGTCAACGTAGTGCTCTCCCGCTGAGCTACGCGCCCGACCGTCTAAGGTCACCGTTGGGTGGGGGGATATAGACTGCGTCTGGTTGTGGCTGCAAGTTCGGTTATCGGGGTCATGGGTTCGGTTTTCGGGGTTCGGTTGTCGGGGCTCGGGCCACGCGCGCTCGTCCGCGCACAAGAGTTCGGGCTCCCGGATCCAGAGTACCGATTCCCGAATCCCGACAACCGAACCCCGAACCCCGAAATCAAGCCGCCGCGATCACGCGCTCGATCTCGACCACCAGATCGCGCAGATGGAACGGCTTGGACAACACCTTGGCGTCCTTGGGGGCCTGGCTTTGCGGTGAGAGCGCCACGGCTGCGAAGCCAGTGATAAAGACGATCTTCATCGCCGGATCGGCTTCCGCGCCGCGGCGGGCTAGCTCGATGCCGTCGAGGCCCGGCATGACGATGTCTGTGAGCAGCAGGTCGAAGGAACTGTGCTCCAGCGCCTCCCAGGCGGAATCGCCGTCGCCATAGCCGGCCACATCGTGACCGGCGCGCGTCAGGCTCGTCGTCAGGAAGGCCCTGAGCGAGTCGTCATCTTCGGCCAAAAGGATACGCGCCATTCCGCGCACTCCGAACACCCCACGCAACCGGTAACCTTTACCATGCAAGTGGTAAAGGGCGGCTGAATAAGCGCCGCAGCCGGTATCTGTTGACGCTGCAGGCCTACCCGGCGATCAAGAGTAAATGGACGCCATGGAGCCAAGCTGGGCGGAACCGGCGCTGGAGCATATTCCGGCAGCGCCGGCGCCTTTCGTATTAGTCCAACCGCTTCGTCACTCCGCGCCCCTGATCTTCGCGTCTCCCCATTCGGGCCGGCGCTATCCCCCGGAATTGTTGTCGCAAAGCCGGGTGGGGTTCGTGACGCTTCGTCGGCAAGAAGACGCCTATGTCGACGAATTGTTCGCCGGCGCCGCAAGCCACGGGGCGGCGCTGCTCTCGGCGAACATCGCCCGCGCCTATGTCGACCTCAACCGCGATCCCGACGAGCTTGACCCCGACATGTTCGACGAGCGGCCGCTCGGTCGCCATTACAGCTCCGCGCGGGTGCAAGCCGGCCTCGGCGCGATCCCGCGCGTCAATAGCGACGGCCACCCGATTTATCGCAACAAGCTGCCGCTTGCCGACGCCGAGCGGCGATTGGCTTTGTACCACCGCCCCTATCACGCCAAGCTGGCCGCTCTGATCGAAGAGGCCAAACAGAAATTCGGCTGCGCCGTGCTGGTCGATTGCCATTCCATGCCGGCCAGCGCCCGCGGCGCGCATGCCCCCGATATCGTGTTGGGCGACCGGTTCGGCGCGGCCTGCCACCCCTCGGTCACCGCGCTGGCGGAGGCGAGCTTGCGCCGCCTGGGATACCGGGTGGCGCGCAACGCGCCATTTGCGGGCGGCCACACCACCCAAGCTTATGGCCGCCCGGTTCAACAGGTGCACGCACTGCAGATCGAGATCAGCCGGACGCTTTACCTTGACGAACGCACGCTGGAGCGCACCAGCGGCTTTGCCCGCGTCCGCGCCGACATGACCCGCCTCGCTGAGGCCTTAGCCGAGGCCTGCCTGCATAAGAGCTTGGCCTGAAAAAGAAAAAGCCGCGGAGCGTGAGCCCCGCGGCGAAAGTCAATAGGGAGGAAACGCCCGACAGGGCGGTTGCGCCGTCGCGAAACGCCGCAACGCAACAAAGTTAGTGCTGCGTTGCACAATGCGCAAGCCGTATTCGCGACCGCGGTTCGTCACTTCGTGCAAACGTCCTGTTTTTGCTCTATTATTTTCGTTTCGCATGCTATATTGCATGTGCTCAGTGCTAGCTTGGATGGATCCGCTTGCCGAAATCGGCGGCGGCGACATTGAACCGGGCGGCGAGGCCGGGCAGAACCCGGCCCTACCCTCAACCGAAAGCCCCCTTCCATGGCCGAGCGCCTGCGCAATCTCGCGATCATCGCCCACGTCGACCACGGTAAGACCACTTTGGTGGACCAGATGCTGGTTCAAGGCGGGGCGTTCCGCGCCAATGAAGCCCATGCCGAGCGGGCGATGGATTCCAACGACCAGGAGCGCGAGCGCGGCATCACCATCCTGGCCAAGTGCACCTCGATCCTATGGGGCGCTGACATGCGTCTCAATATCGTCGACACCCCCGGCCACGCCGATTTCGGCGGCGAGGTCGAGCGTATCCTCGGCATGGTCGATGGCTGCCTGTTGTTGGTGGACGCCGCAGAAGGGCCGATGCCGCAGACCAAGTTCGTGCTCTCGAAGGCGCTGAAGCGGGGCTTGCGTCCCATCGTCGTGCTCAACAAGGTCGATCGCCCCAACGCCGATCCCGACCAAGCGCTTTCCGACATCTTCGATATGTTTCTCGCGCTCGGCGCCAGCGACGACCAGGCCGATTTTCCGATCCTGTACGCCTCGGGCAAAGAAGGCTGGGCGGTCAGCGACATGAAACACGAGCGCAAGGATCTTTCCGCGCTGTTCGACAAGATCGTCGAGCACGTGCCCGAGCCGGCGCCCGTACAAAAGCGCGAGGAAAAATTCGCACTGCTCGTCACCATGCTCGACGCCGATCCATTTTTGGGACGCGTTCTGACCGGCCGCGTCGAATCCGGCAAAATTTCTGCCGGCGAGACGGTCAAATCGATCTCGCGCGACGGCAAGGAATTGGAACGCGGGCGGCTCACCAAATTGCTGGCCTATCGCGGCTTGAAGCGCGTGCCGGTGGACCGCGCCGAGGCCGGCGACATCGTCGCCATCGCCGGCTTGGTCGGCACCACGGTTTCCGACACGGTGGGCTCGATCGAATTGAGCCAACCCATTTCCGCGCCGCCCATCGATCCGCCGACGCTTTCGATCAGCGTGTCGATCAACGATTCCCCGCTTGCGGGCCGCGCGGGCGATAAAGTGCAAAGCCGCGTCATTCGCGACCGGCTGTTGCGCGAGGCGGAATCCAATGTCGCCATCCGCGTCACCGAAACTGACAACAAGGATTCCTACGACGTCGCCGGGCGCGGCGAATTGCAGCTGGGCGTGCTGATCGAAACCATGCGCCGCGAAGGCTTCGAGGTCTCGATCTCGCGCCCGCGCGTGCTGACCCGCGAGGAGAACGGAAAAACGCTGGAGCCGATCGAAGAAGCCGTGGTTGACGTTGACCAGGAATATTCCGGCGTCGTGATCGAGAAGATGAGCTTGCGCAAAGCCGAACTCGCCGACATGCGCCCCTCCGGCGGCGACAAAACGCGGCTTGTGTTCCACGCACCCTCGCGCGGGCTTATCGGCTATCACGGCGAATTCCTCACCGACACGCGCGGCTCGGGCGTCATGAACCGCCTCTTCCATGGCTGGGCGCCATGGAAAGGCGACATCCCCGGCCGCCGCAACGGCGCTTTGGTCTCCAACGACAAGGGCCAGTCCACAGCGTACGCGCTGTGGAACCTGGAAGAACGCGGCACGATGTTCATTGCCGACGGCGAGGACGTCTATGAAGGCATGATCATCGGCGAGAATTCGCGCGGCGAAGATCTCGACGTCAATCCGCTCAAGGGCAAGAAGCTCACCAACGTGCGCGCGTCGGGCAAGGACGAGTCCATCCGCCTAACGCCGCCGCGGCGCCTCACGCTGGAGCAAGCCATCGCCTGGATCGAGGACGATGAATTGGTGGAAGTCACCCCCGCCGCCATCCGCCTACGTAAGGCCTATCTCGATCCGAACGAGCGCAAGCGCGCGGCGAAGGCGGCGGGGTAACGCCAGGGAGAGGCCGAGATGCTGGTGGGTTCCTTGCGCTTCTTCTTGATCTCAGGCGCGGTTCTGGCCTTGGTAGCGCTGGCCATCTCTGTGTTGGCGTTAGGCGAGACGCGTGCACGGCTTTCGCAGATTGAGGCGGAGCATGCCCTTGCCGAAACCCGCCATGGACAGATCGAATACGTGAGCTGGGGCGAAGGGAAGCCTGTGCTTGTCGTCCACGGTGCAGGCGGGGGCTTCGATCAAGGCCGCTTGCTGGCGCGTACAATCGGCGGCGACGGCTTCAAGTGGATTGCGGTTTCGCGTTTCGGATATCTTGGCAGCGCGATGCCTCCCATCCCCTCGACAGCGGCGCAGGCGGAAGCCTTCGTCGATCTCCTCGATGAGCTGGGCGTCGAACGCGTAAGCATCCTGGCCATGTCGGGCGGCGTACCCCCGTCGCTCAAATTTGCAGAGATGTTTCCCGACAGGGTCGACCGAATGATGTTGTTGTCTTCGGCGCCGTTCACGCCATTCGCTCCCGAGGTGGAGGACAGGCCTCTTCCAACCTGGGCGTATCCGGCGCTTCTCGGCAATGATGTGATCTATTGGATGCTCACCAAGGTGGCGCGCGCTCAATTGGCGGAAGCGTTCGACGCCCGCGCCGATCTCCGCAAGGGACTCTCAAGTGAAGAGGAACGTTTCGTTCGGGATCTCATTGATACATTTCTCCCCGCGTCGCGACGCCTTGCCGGGGTCAGCAACGAGGGCGCGGCAGTCGCTCCCGCGGCGAGCTACGATCTCGAGAGCATTCGCTCCAAGGTCCTGGTGGTGCACGCCCGCGATGACAGGCTCAATCCATTCGAGATCGGAGAAGCCATTGCAGCTCGCGTACGCCAAAGCCGCTTTCTGGCGTTTGATCGCGGCGGACACCTTCTGCTTGGCCGCCATGCCGAACTTCGTGAAGAGTTTGAGCAATTGCTGGCGAACTGACGGCTGTGGCTATCTGGATTTGATTTGATCTTCATGATTGCACTCCGTCATCCCGGGCTTGCGGAGCAAGACCCGGGACCCAGGGGATCGTAGAGCGCCACGTTTGCCCCTGGGTCCCGGCTCTACGCCGCTTCGCGGCTCCGGCCGGGATGACGGTGGTGTGTTGGTTAGCAACCGATTTGATCGGAGGATGGCCCTCCCTACCCCCGCGTCCGCCCGCAGGGCGCGGGAAGCTGAGGTGTTCAGACTCTGACCAGTCTTACCAGTAGAGCTCCGTCATCCCGGGCTTGCGGAGCAAGACCCGGGACCCAGGAGCAACACGCGGCGCTCTGGCACGCTGGCGCCATCGCCCATTTTGGAGGCTCCCATGCAAAAGGTTCCATTCGCTTCGCTCCCAGGATTGGCTCAGTTCACATCTCTGGCAACCATCTTCATCGGTTGGGTTCTCTTCGCCGAGTTGGTCATTGACCGGCATGGCTACGACCGCTTCCTTCCGTTCTACCGCGTCGCCAATCTCTGCCCCTACGACCTTGCGGCCCTGCTCCTGCTTGCTGCGGCTTGGGCCATGCTGCGCCGAAATTGAATCGCGGGTGCGCGCCCGAACCAGAATAGCGCTGAGCCTGTCGAAGCGCGGCGCGGCGCCCTGAATCCAATCTATCCCCGCAAATCCACCCCTCCCGGCCTTGAAAACCAAGGCTTGTACAAAAATCTACCCACACCCCTTGGGGGCTGGTTTATACTGCGTCTATCGCCTTCGCATGGAGGGCAGTCGGTACCCTGTTCGAGCCGATGCGCATGGCGAGGTGGTGAGCGTGAAGCGCCAAGAGCGCAAAGCCCGCGCGAGAAAATGAAGCGCGGGAGGTCACCGGGATCGGCGCGAACACGCCGACCTGCACGCCGCCGGGGTACGCCTCGCGGAGTGAAATAGCTCCAGTCCGGCCGCCCGGCGAGCACGACCACGGGGACGCGTTCGTTCGCGTCATAAGCGCCGAAACAACGGCGCACATTTTTGCGGCGCGTACGAACGCGTCCCCGCCCTCCGCTTCCAAGCGGCGGACTTATTAACCTAACGGCCTCGGCCGAACGCGCCCGTGCGCCAGGAGAAAATGATGACTGAAGAGATGTCGCCAAGCGACCAGAAGAAGATCAAGGAAACCCTCAGAGCCTCGCTGCAATTCCCCGATCCTCCACCCGGCCGCGCCCTCCACGGCCAAAAGCAGGAGCGCGAGCGCACCCGCGCTGCAACGGCGCTGAAGCGCGCCGAAACCGCCGCACGTCGCGGCGACGCCGCCGAGGCAAAGCGCTGGAGCGAGATTGCGCGCACTCTTGCCGAGGCCGCACGAGCGCTAGCTTCGGCGCCCCCGCCGATGGACGATCCGGAAGAAGAAGAGCGCCTGCGTGCGGAACTGAGGGCCCGAATTGGCGCTTACGCTAGAGGCGAACACGAACTGCACGCCTGGGAGATGCGGAAGGAAATCTGGGAAGAAATGGCGGCCATGGCGCGAGCGCAAGGCTTGCCCGAGCCCCCGCCCATGCCGCCGCGCCCGCCGCACTGGACCGACGACCTGCCGGAAGATCTGCGCGCCCGCGTGCGTCCGCAGGGCTCGGGGAGCGTGAGTAACGCGACGCCAACCGCCGTGGTGCGGCCTTCGACGGGCTCAGGCTGACGCAAACGAGCGCTAGTGCCCCGGCCTTGAAGCTCGCACAGTCATTTGGATCGCGCGCGATGCGAACTTCAAATCCATCAGGGACACTAGAATCAATAGGTTATAGTGTGGCTGATGAATCTGAAATTCGCTCAGCGATCGCCATCATGATCTTGCGAATTTCAGATTCGCCACACTAGGGCGAGTTTTGTGGTGGCGGAGAATGGCGTCACGCTGAGCCGGTCGAAGCGCGACGCCAGGCGCCCCACCAACCGGCTCTGGCTGGCTATGGCTGCAATGTCCCATTTCGGCGCGATTTCGGAGGCTACTCCCTTTGCACGCGCCCCGCGCTGGCTATTTCGGGCGAAATCCGCCCGTTTGGCGCGGCGCCCGGCTTGCAGTTTCCCCTTCCGCACAACAGGCGGGCCCATGGGGGAACCGCCGTCAAGAAGGGCGCTTCCCATGGCTAACGCCATCGACCTCCATGTCGGCAAACGGCTCCGTCGCCGTCGCCGGCTTTTGGGCCTCACCCAGCAACAGCTGGCTGAGTCCATTGGCATCCGCTTCCAGCAGATCCAAAAGTACGAATGCGGCGCCAATCGCGTCACCGCGAGCCGTCTCTACGAACTCGCCGTCGCACTCAACGTGCCGGTGAACTATTTCTTCGAAGGCCTGCAAGCCAGCACGCCGGCGGTGCCGGGCGCGCCGGGGGCGCCGGCCAACGATCGCGACCTGATCGCGGCCGACGTGCTTTCGCAGAAAGAAACGCTCGAACTCATCCGCGCCTATTACAAGCTCGGCGAGCGTCCGCGCCGCCGCCTCTTGGATCTCGCCAAGGCGCTGCAAGACGAGAACACCGACGCAGCGTGAAACGTCTCGCGACGTTTTCGAGTTTGCGGGGAACGGGGGGACGGACTCGCCAGATTGGCGAGTCCGTTTTCCTTTTTTCTCGTCCTGCGTAGTGTTGCGACACTTCCCCTGTCGCGATTGCGCTATGTCCGCAACACTCCTGGCAATACGTATCGCCAGCGACATTACTCGCTGGAAAGGCGAGCGTGTTTAAGCAATAATTAATTTATTCCAATGGGCTGGGGCCGCGGTGAAAGGTAAAGGGACATGGGGGACGATATCGACGTCTATATTGGCAAGCGGCTACGGCGCCGCCGCCGAATTCTCGGCATGACCCAGCAGCAACTCGCTGAGTCCATTGGCGTTCGTTTCCAGCAGATCCAGAAATACGAGTGCGGCTCCAACCGGGTGACAGCGGCAAAACTGTTCCGTCTGGCCACCTCGCTTAACGTGCCGACGAATTACTTTTTCGAAGGCTGGCGAAGCGCAACCGACGCAGCACTGCCTGAAAAGCCGGTGAACGAGCAACATCACATCGCCGCCGATGTTCTCTCCCAGCGCGAAACGCTGGAGTTGATCAGAGCGTACTACCAGTTGAGCGAACGGCCTCGCCGCCGTCTACTCGACCTCGCCAAGGCGATGAACGACGACGTTACAGTGGCCGCCTAGTCATAGGCGCTACCAAAGGCGCGGAGGGCTCGTGTAGTCCTGGGGGGATGCACGACCTTCCGCGCCTCCTCGCCTTCGCAGATACGCTCGGAGATGCAGCCGGAGCGGCGATCCTCCCGTTCTTCCGCGCCGCCCATCGGGTGAACGACAAGGGCGGGGTGCGCTTCGATCCCGTCACCGAGGCCGACCAGGCCGCCGAGCGCGCCATGCGCACGCTGATCGCACAGGAATTTCCCGATCACGCCATCCTGGGCGAGGAATTCGGCGAAACCGCTGGCGCAAGCGAATATCGCTGGATCCTTGATCCGATCGACGGCACCCGCGCCTTCATGGCGGGGCTGCCGAGCTGGGGCGTGCTGATCGGGCTCTATCACGAAGGTCGGCCGCTGCTCGGGATCATGGACCAGCCCTATCTTGGCGAGCGCTATCGGGGCTGGATGGGTCATGAGCCTGGCGCAATCGTGACCGTGCGCGGCGCAACGCAGCCGCTCAAGGTTCGCGCCTGCGCCGGCTTGAGCGAGGCGATCCTCTCCACGACCGACCCAACCCTGTTCGCCGGTGCAGAAACCGAAGCGTTCGCTCGCGTACGCGATCGTGCGAAACTGACGCGCTACGGCTACGATTGCTACGCCTACGCTATGTTGGCGGCCGGCCACATCGATTGCGTGATCGAAAGCGGCCTGAACATTTACGACATCGCCGCCCTCATCCCAATCGTCACCGGCGCCGGCGGCGGCGTGTGCGCGTGGGACGGCGGCGATGCGCGCGCAGGTGGGCGGGTGCTGGCGTGGGGGGATGGCGGGGTAAGGGACGAGGTGGTTGGGATGCTGGGGTGAAGTCTTCGACGTAACCGTCCCCTACCGATAAAACTCCGTCCGCCGATCCCGGAAGAACCCCCACGCCGCGCGGTGGCGATCGAGAAAGTCCAGATCGAACGCATGCACAAGCACGCCTTCGTCCTCACGCTCGAAGCTCTGCACCAGATCGCCGCGATGATCGGCGATAAAGCTTGAGCCGTAGAAGCGCTGGCCGCTGGCTTCCGCGCCGATACGATTGCTCGCCACCACCGGAATGACGTTCGACACCGCGTGACCCTGCATGGCGCGCCGCCAGGGATCGCGCGTGTCTAGTGAGGCATCGTGAGGTTCGCTGCCAATCGCGGTGGGATAGAGCAGTACTTCCGCGCCCATCAGCGCCATGGCGCGCGCGGCTTCGGGAAACCATTGGTCCCAGCAAATGCCCACACCGATGCGACCGTGCGCGGTGTTCCATACCTTGAAACCGCCGTCGCCGGGGCGGAAATAATATTTCTCCTGATAGCCCGGGCCGTCGGGGATGTGGCTCTTGCGATAAACACCGAGTTGCTTGCCGTCGGCATCGAGAATGACAACGGAATTGTAGTACGCCGGCCCGTCGCGCTCGAAGATCGAAACCGGGATGACGATTCCGAGTTCCTTGGCTACTGGCGCCAACGCGGTGACGCACGGATGGCTCGCCGCTGGGAACGCGGTCGCGAACCAACGCTCTTCTTGACTCGTACAAAAATACGGCCCCTGGAACAGTTCCGAAGGCAAGATCACCTGCGCGCCTTGCTTGGCGGCTTGGCGGATGAGCGCTTCCGTCTTGGCGATATTGGCGGCCATGTCGGCGCCGTATGATGTTTGGATGGCGGCGACGGTGATTGTTCTTGCCACTAGCGCCGCTCCCCAAACACACAATCTCCGTCATTCCGGACGCGCGGAGCGCGATCCGGAACCCAGGGGCAGCAAGCGCGGCTGTGGCCCCTGGGTTCCGGGTTCCGTCTGCGGCGGCCCCGGAATGACGGAGGTTGTGTTGTACAAATAATACTATCCATCACTCCACCTCCTGCTGCGTGATGCAGTGGAACGAGCCGCCGCCGGTGAGGATGGCGCTGGAGGGCAAGCCCACCACCTTGCGGTCGGGAAACAGGCCGGCGAGCGCCTTCACCGCGTCGTCGCCGGCGCCGGAATAGACCGGGACGACGACGACCTTGTTGCCGATGATGAAGTTCATGTGGCTCGCGGGAATCGCGTCGCCGTCTTCATCCTCGACCAGGCCGGGCGAAGGAATGCGGATTACCTCCAGCTTGCGTCCGGCGGCGTCGGTCATGGCCGCGAGCGACAGCGCGATCTCCTCCAGCACGTCATGGTTCGGATCGCTGCGGTCGAACGGCGCCTGGCAGACGACTCGCCCCGGCGCGACGAAACGCGCGAGATTGTCGATGTGGCCGTCGGTGTGATCGTTGGCGAGGCCCTCGTCGAGCCAGAGTACCTTCTCGACGCCAAGCGCGCGCTTCAGCTCCACCTCAGCGCCGGCTTCAGTCCAGTGCGGGTTGCGGTTGGGATTGAGCAGGCACTGGCGCGTGGTCAACAGCGCGCCCTCCCCGTCCATCTCGATGGCGCCGCCTTCGAGGATGAAGTCGCAGCGCTTGTATTCGCCGCCCGCAAGCAGCGCCACGCGGGCGCTGACTTCCTCATCGTGGGGCAGCACGTACTTCCCGCCCCAGCCATTGAAACGGAAGCCAATCGCGCCGCCGCCGCTGGTGAAAATCGGCCCCGTGTCGCGAAGCCAGATGTCGCCGAACGCGCCAGGGAGCACTTCCGCGCTCTTGCCGAGCGCCAGCTTGGCTGAGGCCTGCGCCTCGCGCCCGTGCGCGAGCACGCGCATTTTGTCCCCAGCTCCGCCATCGGCCAAAACGTGGACCATGGCGGCGACCTCCGCGCGCGCTGGTCCGAGATCTTCGCCCCAGAGGTCGGCCGCGGACGGCCAGGCGGTCCAGATCGCCTTGTGCGGCGCCCATTCAGGGGGAATTCTGTGCATAGTCGCGCCTCAGGCGTGTCGGATCACGCCAGATAAGCGCTCGCGCCGGCATTGCAAGTGAGCCGGCCTTCTGTAGCCGGCGTTCTGGCGCGGCCGGCTCGCTTCGGCTAGAAGCGTCAGCGAGGGGAAAATCTGAGCCGCCAATGACAGACGCTCGTGGGATCGACCGCCCGACGCTTGCCTTCTGGGCGGCGCTGATCGGGCTAACGGCGCTCAGGATTTATTTCCTGCGCCTTGAAGTGCTCGACCTCTATTTCGATGAGGCGCAATATTGGACTTGGTCGCGGAGCTTCGAGTTCGGCTATTTCAGCAAGCCGCCGCTGGTGGCTTGGGCGATTGGCGCTACGACCGCGATCTTCGGCGATTCCGAGTGGGCGGTGCGTTTGGCTGCGCCGCTCGCGCATGGATTGGCCGCGCTGGCCTTATTTACAGTCGGCCGCGCCATGTATGGCGCGTGGGCCGGATTCTGGGCGGGGATCGGTTGGCTGCTCATCCCCGGCGTGACGCTCTCGGCGACGATCATGTCGACCGACGCGTTGTTGCTGCCTTTATGGTCGCTGGCGCTCCTTTCGCTGTGGAAACTGACGTTGACGCGCTCGTGGTGGTGGGCGCTCGCGCTTGGCGGTGCGGTCGGACTGGGCGTCGAGGCCAAATACGCGATGCTCTATTTCCCAGCTTGCGCCGCGCTGGCCGCTTGTTGGCTGGCGCCGGTGCGGCAAGGGCTCGCCGGCGGCCGCGGCATCGTCGCTGCATTGCTGGCGCTCGCAATCATGGCGCCGAATTTCTACTGGAATTTCAAGAACGGATTCGTCACTGCCCAACACACGGTCGACAACGCAAGGTTCGACGCACCGAGCTTGTTCAATTTCAACGAATTGCTCGAGTTCATCGTCGGCCAAGCCGGCGTCGTTGGGCCTCTCTTGTATGTCGCATTTGCGGTGCTGCTTTGGTTTGCGGCGACCCGCAGTGAGAGCCTGAGGCAAGAAGACAAATTCCTGCTGTCCTTCATTCTGCCGCCCTTGCTTGTGGTCGCGGCCATTGCGTTCATCTCGCGCGCCAACGCCAATTGGGCCGCCGTCGCCTACCCCGCCGCAATTGTATGGATAAGCGGCAAGCTCGCGGCCGGCGTGAACGGGAGACGGTTTCTGGCGGGCGCCAGCGTGTTCAATGCGGCCGTGTTCGCGGCCGCGACCGTGGTCGTGCTGTATCACCCGGCAATCGCTACCCGCTCGGACGGCATCCGCGAGGCCAGCGCCTGGGAAGAAACCGCCAACGAAATTGCGCGCCGCGCCGCCGCCCAACCGGGCTCTCTGCCATTCACAGCGGTTCTGGTTGACGACCGCGCCCTGTTCTTCGAACTAAGCTATTATTGGCGCGACCATCGCAGCGCCCGCGCGCCGCTGCCGCCAGTGCGTATGTGGCAGCTGCATGCCAACCCGCGCAATTCAGCGGAGCTCACCGACGCGATGCGCCCACGGGACGGCGCCCGTGTGCTGGTCGTGCACGCTGCGCCGGACTATGTGCCAGTGATCGCCGCCGATTTCGAACGCTTCCGCCCGGTCGAGCGTTTGACCATTCCACTCGGCGGCGTCGCCAGCCGGAAGCTGGAAATCTCGGTCGGCGAAGGCTTTGCGCCCGTTGCGCGCGACGCCGCGTTCGAGGAGCGCCTGCGCCAACGCGGCAATTGAGGCGGGAGAGGCATTTCATGCGCCGCAAACTTGAGCCAGACGAAGTGCTGCGCCTGACGCCAGTGTTGCCTGTGGTCGCGATCGGAGACGCCGCCGACGCCATCCCTTTGGCCCGGGCCTTGCTGGCAGGCGGGATCAAGTCGGTCGAAATCACACTGCGCACTCCGGCCGCGCTCGACGCTATCCGCGCCATCAGCGGTGCGGTCCCAGAGATGATCGTCGGCGCCGGCACTGTGCTCAATCTCGATGCGCTCGCCGCAGCGGCGGCGGCTGGGGCTCATTACGCGCTCTCGCCTGGCGCGACGCCGAACTTGCTGGAGGCGGCGCGCAGCGCGCCAATCCCTCTGATCCCCGGTATCGCGACGGCGAGTGAAATCATGCTCGGTTTGGATCTCGGCTATCGCTATTTCAAATTCTTCCCGGCCGAACAGCTCGGAGGGATCGCGGCGCTGTCAGCGTTTGCAGGTCCGCTGCCTTTGGCGCGCTTCTGCCCCACCGGCGGCATCGGCGCCGACAAGGCGGCAGGTTATCTCGCCCTCGAGAACGTACTCTGTGTTGGCGGATCCTGGGTGGCGCCGGGTGCGTTGATTAAGGCCGGCGATTGGGCCGCGATCGAAGCGAACGCGCGCCGCGCATTGCAACCGCGCTAAAGCCGGTCACGCAGCGCATACCAGAGCATGCCAAGCACATGCAGCGGCGCGCGCAGGGCGGCGCCGCCAGGGAACTCCACTGGCGCGACGGCGGCCATCGCCTCAAACAGATCGCTGCGTCCCGCCATCGCCTCAACCATCGCCGCGCCGGCGATCGCGGGCAACACGACCCCCTGCCCCGAATAACCATGCGCAAAAAACAAATCGCCCATTCGCCCAACGTGAGGCAGCCGCGACATGGTCACTGAGACGAGACCACCCCACGCATGGTCAATTCTGGCGTCTGCAAGTTGCGGGAAAATGCGCAGCATGAACGGACGCACAAAGGACGCGATATCGGCCGGCGGGTGCGGCGTGTAGCGTTCGCCGCCGCCAAAAATAAGCCGCTTGTCGGCGCTGATGCGAAAGTAATTCACCACGAAGCGGCTGTCGCTGACGGCGAGATTGTCGGCGATCAGCTCGCGAGGCGCGGGAAGCGGCTCAGTGGCGATGAGATAATTCGCTACCGGCATGATGCGCCCCGCAATACGCGGCGCCAAACTGCCAAGCAGCGCATCGCAGGCGAGAACTCCGTAGCGCGCCTTGACCTCACCGCTGGCGGTGCGCGCGATAACGCCACGTTCGCCGCTGACCGAGAGCACCTCGGAGTGTTCGAACAGTTTCACGCCGCTCAGCCCCGCCGCATTGGCGAGACCGAGCGCGTAATTCAACGGGTGCAGGTGTCCGCCGAGTCCATCCAAGAAGCCGCCGTGAAGGGAGTCCGACGCAATTTTCGCCTGCGTCTCCTCCCGGCCCAGAACGCACGCATGAGTATAGCCCATCACGCGCTCCAGCGTCTCGGCCTCCGCGTGCATCCAAGTCAGATCCGCAGGCTTCGCTGCAGCCAGCAAATGGCCGTTGGTTGCGAGGTCGCACTCAATGGCGTTGTCCGTAATCTGCGAGAGCAGCCAATCGCGCGCGCGCAGTGAAATGTCGAACAAGGCTCGCGCCCGCGTCTCGCCATACAATTTGACCAGCTCGACTGCGCCCTTGCGCCAGCCGGGGATGATCTGTCCGCCATTGCGGCCGGAAGCGCCCCACCCGATTCTTCCAGCCTCGAGCAGAATCACTGACATGCCCTGGCGCGCAGCGCTCAGCGCCGCCGATAACCCGGTGTAGCCGCCGCCGACGACGAGAAGATCCGCCTCTTGCGCGCCCTCCAGCGACGGCGCTGGCGCGAACGGGTTTGCGGTCGCGAAGTAGTACGACCGCTCCATGTCCAGGCCGGAATTGAACGTCAAGCTCAAACCTTGAGCAGAAGGTGATCGCGCTCCCACGAGGAGATCACACCTTCGTATGCCGCCAGCTCCTGCGCCTTGATGCGCTGGAACGCGGCGCAGAAATGTTCGCCGAGAAGTTCTCGCACAGGATCGCAGACCCGGAACCGATCGAGCCCCTCGTAGAGCGTGCGGGGCAGCGTACGCGCCTTGTCGTAAGCGCTGCCTTCGATCATCGCGCTCGGCTCGATCTTATCGCGAATGCCGAGATAGCCCGACACCAAGCAAGCCGCGAGCGCGAGATAGGGGTTTGCGTCGGCGCCCGGCAGACGGTTCTCGATGCGGCGATTTTCGGGCTGCGAGATTGGCACGCGCAGGCCGCACGAGCGGTTGTCATAGCTCCAATGCAGATTGATTGGCGCGGAGAAGTCCGGTCGCATACGGCGGAATGAGTTCACGTTCGGCGCAAACAGCGGCGTCACCTGGCCGAGATATTTCTGCAAGCCGCCAACGAAATGACGGAACATCTCGGTATTGCCGCCGGTCTGATCGAGCGGCGCGCCGAAGAGATTGGCGCCGGTCTCTGCGTCAACAACCGAAATATGCAGGTGCATGGCGCTGCCTGGCTGGTTCTCCATCGGCTTGGCCATGAAGGTGGCGTAGACGCCATGCTTGAGCGCCACCTGCCTGACGATCCGCTTGAACACCAGAACCTGATCGGAGACATGCACTGGATCGCCATGATTGAAATTAATCTCGAGCTGCGCAGTGCCGCTCTCATGGATCATGGTGTCGAGGTGCAGTGAGGCGAGCTCGGCGTGCTCGTAGATGTTCTCGATCAGATCTTCGTATTCAGTGATCGCCTCAAGACCGTAAGGTTGCGGCGCCGTTTCCGAGCGGCCCGAGCGGCCCGCTGGCGGCAATAGCGGCAGGTCGGGGTCGGTGTTCACCTGCGTGAGATAGAATTCCAGTTCCGGCGCCACGACCGGCTTCAGGCCAAGCTTGGTATAAAGCTCGATGGCGCGCTTCAGCACATAGCGCGGCGCGACATCGTAGGGGCGGCCATCGGTATGAAACGCGTCGGCGAACACGAACGCGGTCGGCGTCTTGTACCCCGGCGCGACGCAGATGGTCTCCAGTTCGGGTCGCAAAACGACGTCGGGATCGCTCATCGCTTCGATATCGTCTTCGTCGTCGGCATATTCGCCGGTGACGGTCAGCGAGTACACGCTGGAAGGGATGCGCAGCGAGCCGTCACGTTCGCTCTGCAGAAATTTCTGCGCCGGGAACACCTTGCCGCGGATGACGCCATTGAGATCGGGCACCAGGCACTCGACCTCGCCGATGCCGTTTTCCTTGATCCAACTCGCGAAGCTCTTGCTCATGACACACTCGATATTGACTGCACGCGGGAAATCCGCGTGCATGGCGCACCCGGCTGCGAAACCTCATCTGTTAAGCCAGCGCGGCGCGCATGTTTTGCGCTTACCAGGCCGCTTCGTGCAGCCCGCAAACCGCGCCCTGAGCGCCTGCAAGGGCGACGGGAGCGCATGGATCACCTGAAAGGACACTATGATTTGGCTCGCGGGGACGAGTCAAGCACACCCGCTCAGCGGGCGTCGCTTTCTCCAATCGGATGGAGTTAATTGGCGTTCGCTGCAGAACGCGGCTAATCTGAAAGCATGCAGAGGGCCGATCCGCTTTCAGAGGCTAGCCTCAACGCCACAATCTACGCAGAGATGCGTCAGCGTCTGGTAACCGGGCGCCTGGCCCCGGGCCACGAACTTTCCACCCGCAGCCTGGCGGCCGAACTTGGCGTGAGCCAGACCCCGGTTCGTGATGCGTTGTCGCGCCTTGCCGCCGATGGCGCGGTCGCCATCCGCTCGAAGCGACGCATCCAAGTGCCTCTGATGACGAAGGAGCGTTTCGACGATCTGCTCCGCTGCCGCCTGTTGCTCGAACCCGAAGCAGCAGCGCGCGCGCTCGATCACATGGATGAAGCGTGCCTCACATCGTTGCGTGAGATCGACGCTGCGTTGGATCGCGCTATCGCGGAGGACGACCCCGATTCCTACATGCGCCTGAACCACGCGTTTCACTTCACGCTCTATCGTGCGCAACCCGGACCTACCATGGCGCAATTGATCGAGACGCTGTGGCTGCAATTCGGGCCGTTCATGCGGCTCGTTTTCGGCCGCCTCGACGCAGCGCGCCTCAACGATCAGCACCAGGCCGCCATCGCCGCAATCGTCGCGCGCGATCCCGAGGCGCTACGCAAAGCCATTGCCGCCGACATTGGCGACGGCATGGGATTGCTCAGCCGTTCAGGCTTCGCCGCGAACGGAACAGCCCCAACAAAATGATCAATCCGGCCGCAGCGCCTTGAGCGCCGGTTCGGCTTCGCGCAGGGAGCGCGCGATGATATCCACCATGCGGTCGATCTCGGAGCGAGATATGATCAGCGGCGGGCACATGACGATCGAATCGCGGATGCCGCGCACCATCAGGCCGTTCTTGATGCACGTGTCGCGCACGATGGGCCCCGCTTTGCCTTCCTTGCCGGTGAAGCGCTCGTTTGTGCCTTTCTTCGAGACGATTTCCACCGCACCGATGAGCCCGAGCGAACGGGTTTCGCCCACCAACGGATCGCCATCGAGGCGCATTAGCGCCTCGGCGAAATAAGGTCCGATATCGCCGCGAACACGTTCGACTAGGCCTTCGCGTTCGATGATTTCCAGGTTCTTGATCGCCACTGCGGCGGCGACCGGGTGTCCGGAATAAGTGTAGCCATGGACGAAATCGCCGCCCTTCTCGCGCAGCACCTCGACTATCTTGCGTGAGACGCCCACGGCGGAGACCGGCAGGTAGCCTGAAGATAACCCCTTCGCCATCGGCACAAGATCGGGCGTCACGCCAAAATGCTGGAACCCAAACCACGAGCCAAGCCGTCCGAAGCCCGTGATGACTTCGTCGACCACCAACAAGATGCCGTACTTCTTGCAGATCGCCTCGACGCGTTTCCAGTATCCGCGCGGGGGAATGATCACGCCGCCTGCGCCCTGCACAGGCTCGCCAATAAAGGCCGCAACATTCTCGGGGCCGACCTTCAGAATTCGGTCCTCAACCTCCTGCGCGCATCGCGCGGCAAACGCTTCCTCATCCTCGCCAAAGCCCTCGCCGAATTTGTACGGCTGCGCCACGTGCTCGACGCCGGGGATCGGCAAGCCGCCGATCGGGTGCATGTGCTTCATGCCGCCGAGGCTGGCGCCGGCCATGGTTGAGCCGTGATAAGCGTTCCAGCGCGAGATAAAGATCGTGCGCTTGGGTTGGCCATGCACGTTCCAATAATGGCGCACCATGCGCATGACGGTGTCGTTCGCCTCCGAGCCGGAGGAATTGAAAAACACGTGCTGCAGGTCGCCGCCGAGTTTTTCGGCAAGCTTGGTCGCCAACATTACTGTTGGCGGCGTCGCGGTCTTGAAGAACGTGTTGTAGAACGGCAATTCCTGCATCTGCTCGGCCGCCGCGCGCACCAATTCCTCGCGTCCATAACCGACATTCACGCACCAGAGACCCGCCATCCCGTCCAGGATCGCCGCGCCGTCGCCATCGTAAATCGTGCAGCCATCGGCGCGCGTGATGATGCGGCTGCCGCCGAGCGCTACGATCTCGCCGTAATTAGCCTGCGCGGGAAGATGATGTTCGACATCGAGGCGACGAAGTTCGGGGATGTTGTAATTACGGGGCATCGGGGAGGTCCTTGGCAATACCAATTGATCAAATACGTCATTCCGGACGCGCGGAGTGCGATCCGGAACCCAGGGGCTACAAGCGGCGCGCTACGATCCCCTGGGTTCCGGGTCTTGCTTCGCAAGCCCGGAATGACGGTGCGGTGAGTTTGTTAGCTATCATTGCGAACCCAATTTCTCCCCGCGCAGCGCGCGGCCAAGCAGCTTGAAAAACGTTTGGGATTGCGGATTTTCGTGCGCCTTCCACTCCGGGTGCCATTGCACGGCGAGTACCGGAGCGCCGTTCACTTCTGCCGACACCGCTTCGACAATGCCATCCGGCGCGGTGGCCTCGATCTTGAGCCCCTTGCCGAGCTTGTCCGCACCTTGGAAGTGCACGCTGACGACATCGAGATCGTCGCGCTTGTAGGCCTCGTGCAATATCCCGCCTGGAACAAGATTCACCGGGTGAACCTGGTTGAACATGGCGTTGAAATCGGCTTCGCGCGGAGCGTGGTGCTTGATCAGATCGGGATGGTCGGCCGTGTCGCGCCGCAACGTGCCGCCGAACGCCACGTTCAACTCCTGGAAGCCGCGACAAATTCCAAATACCGGCTTGCCAAGCTCAAGCATCGCTTCAATCAAGCGCGCGGTCATCTCGTCGCGCTCGGGATCATAGGGACCCTCTCCATCCTCGACCAGTTCGCCGTAACGCTTCGGATCGAGATTAGACGGCGTGCCGGTGAGAAGAATGCCGTCGAGCCGCGGCGCGACTTCGCGCGCGCTCATCAGATTCGGCATCGCCGGGATCAGCAAGCCGGCGGCGTCCGCATAAGTCAGCGCGGAGAGAACATAACGCGTCATCACCGCTTGCGCGGGTTGACCGTTGATGTCGCGATTGCAGCAGATGATGCCGAGGACGGGGCGGGCAGCGGTGGTCATTGGGCGCCAATTTCAACAAATAGCACGCCGTCATTCCGGGATCGCGAAGCGATACCCGGAACCCAGGGGATCGTAGAGAGCAGCGCTTGCGGCCCCTGGGTTCCGGATCGCGCTCCGCGCGTCCGGAATGACGGAGCTTTGTGGTACATAGGAAAAACGACTTCCATCACGACAACAGCACCGCGGGCGAGCAGGCGTGCCATGCGAGCCACACTGGCTCATCCCAGGTGAAATCTTCTTGATCGTAGCGAGTGAGATTGGAGCGGAAGGTCCTCACGCGACGGCCGCTCTCGAGCTCAATTTCAAAAATGGTCTCGCTGCCTAGGTAGACGATGTCGCGGATCACTCCCGCTACAACATTAGTACCCGCCGGCGCATCTTCCATTTTCATAGGACTTGAGCCTTCGGGCCGCTTGTGCATCTCGATCTTTTCCGGTCGCAGCGCAACCCAGACCGTCGAACCCTTAGCGCCAGTCACGCCATGATCGAGATACACGGGCGCCGATAGCTCCTGCGTGCGCACGATGGCGTGATCCTGCTCATCCTTGTCGAGCACGCCTTCGAACATGTTCACCGAACCGACGAAATCGGCCACGAAGCGCGAATTGGGAAATTCGTACAAGTCCGCCGGCGTGGCCACTTGTGCGAGCAAGCCCCTGTTCATCACCGCGCAGCGCGTGGCTATGGCGAGCGCCTCGTCCTGGTCGTGCGTCACCATGATGAAAGTGATGCCGACCTTCTCCTGCAACGAGGTCAGCTCCGAGCGCATCTGGTCGCGCAGCTTCGCGTCCAACGCCGAGAGCGGTTCGTCCAGCAGCAGCACGCGCGGGCGCTTCACCAGCGCGCGCGCGAGCGCCACGCGCTGGCGCTGACCGCCGGATAGCTGGTCGGGCATGCGGTCCCCGTAACCGCCAAGCTTCACCAATTCGAGCGCTTCCTCCACGCGGCGCTTGATCTCGCCGCCATCGACGCCGTCCATCTTCAAGCCGTAGGCGACATTGTCGGCCACCTTCATGTGCGGAAACACGGCGTAGGATTGGAATACCATGTTCACCGGCCGCTTATTGGGCGGCAGCTCGGCGACATCCTTGCCATCGATGAACACGCGCCCCTCGGTCGGCGTCTCAAAGCCCGCGAGCATGCGCAGCAGCGTCGTTTTTCCGCAACCAGAAGGGCCAAGCAGCGCGAAAAACTCACCCTCGCGAATCTCCAGGTTCACATTATCGACCGCCACCACCTTGCCGTAACGTTTGGTGATGTTCTCAAAACGAATGATCGCGTTTTCCTTCACGTGCGGCGTCGGCTTCGCTGCCGGGGCGGTGGCGAGATCGGTCATGGCTTGAGCTTCTTGTTTTCGGATTGATTCTGCAGGTGCAGGCCGATGGCTGTGAGTGCGACGGTGACGACGATCAGGATAGTCGATGCGGCGTTCACTTCCGGCGTCACCGAGAAGCGAAGCATGGAATAGACCTTTACCGGGAAAGTTATGGTGTCGGGCCCGGCAGTGAAGAAGGTGATGACGAAATCGTCGAGGCTCAGCGTGAACGCCAGCAGAGCGCCGGCGATCAGACCTGGCTGCATGTGCGGCACCAACACGTCCCAGAAGGTGCGCCATTCGCTGGCGCCGAGATCCTTCGCCGCCTCCTCAAGCTCGCGGTTGAACGACGCCAGCCGCGCGCGCACCACAGTGGCCACGAACGGAAACGCGAACGAGACGTGCGCGATGATGATCGCGCCAAGATTAAGCGGCCACGGCATGCCCGATGGCCACGGCATGATCTTGGCGAAAAACACCAGCATGGCCACGCCCATGCAGATTTCCGGCACCACGATCGGCAGCGCCATCGCGCCCTCTACGGCAGTTTTTCCCGGGAAGCGGAAGCGCCACAACATAACTGCCGTCAGCGCGCCAAGGATCACGGAAATGATGGTGCAGAAAAAGGCGATGGTGAGCGAATTGCCGAAAGCTTCGATCAGCTCAGCGTTCTTGAACACCTTCTCATAATAATCGAAGGTGAAGCCCTGCCAGACGATATTGCGCCGGCTGTCGTTGAAGCTGAACACCATCAGGATGATCAGCGGGAAATACAGAAAGAAGAACGTCGCCCCGACGATCAGCTGCAGCGGCCAGCGTCGGTGATATTCGAGCGGGCCCGGCTTTTCCCTCGCTACGCGCGACATCAGCGCCTCCCCGGCTTGCGCTGGATCAGCGCCTGCGCCGCGATGGCGAAGAAAGTGAGGTACATGAGCAGGAACGAAAGTGCTGCGCCAAACGGCCAATCGTTGGCCTTCTTGAATTGGCGTTCGATAACATTGGCGATCATCTGACTGTCGGTGCCGCCGAGCAGGTCTGGCGTCAGATACGAACCAAGCGCGGGAATGAACGTGATCAGCACACCCGAGGCAATGCCGGGCGCGGCCAGCGGCACTACCACCAACAGGATCGTGCGCAAATGTCCAGCGCCGAGATCGAGGCTCGCCTCCATCAGCGAGCGGTCCATGCGATCAAGTGCGGAATAGAGCGGCAGCACCATGAACGGCAGATGCACATAGACCAGCCCGACAATCACCGCGGCGTTGTTGTAGAGCAGCGTCAGCGGCTCATAATCCCCGAGCGGCGCCATGCCGACGAGTTCGCGCGCTGAGCTTGCCAGATTCCAGAACCATTCGATCCCGAAATTTACATAACCCTGCTCACGCAGCACCGCGATCAGTGCGAAGGTGCGGATCAGCAGATTGGTCCAGAACGGCAGCATGATCAGCAACAGCAGCCACGCCTTCATGCGCGGGCTGGCGAATGCGATGGCGAGCGCCACCGGAAAGCCCACCAGCAGGCAGAGCAATGTCGTGACGCCCGCAACGATGACGCTCTTGCCGAAAATACCCAAATACAGCGGCTCGAGCGCGCGCATGTAATTGGCGAACGTGCCGGTGAGGTCGATAGTGATCGGGCCAACGTTTTCGCCGAACGAATAGGCCCAAATCACCCCTAGCGGCACGAGAAAGAAAAGCAGCAGCCAGACGAGCGGCGGCGCGGCAATCGCCGCGAACGCTCCTCTCGCCTGGCGCCACGTTTGTTCCATCAAAGCTGCCTAAGCCGCGCTGATGCGGGTGAACATCTCCTCGAAGCGGCGCGAGCGCTCGTCGCCCTCGAACGCGCCGTACTCGCTCTTGGCCATGATCTCCGCGCTCGCGAAAATGACCGGGTTGTTCTTGTAGGCATCGGGCATGAGCGCGCGGACGGCCGCGTTCGGGGTCGGGTATTGGATGGCTTCGCTGATCTTCTTGCCCGCTTCGGCGTCGAGCAGGTAATTGATGAAAGCGTGCGCGTCGTCGGGATTGGGGGCGCCGACGGGGATGCACAGGCAATCCTGATTGATCAGCGTGCCTTCGTTGGGGATCACCCAGCCGATCTCGGGATCATCGGCAATGACCTGGGCGATGTCGCCGCAATATTCCATGACGATATCGACCTCGCCAGACACCAACAGATCCTGGCCGTCGTCTTCGTGGAACGCCTTGATGTGCGGTTTTTGGCGGATCAGCATCTGCTCGATTTCGCTCAGCACCGTCTCGGAAATGTTGTTGAGCGAGTGGCCCTTGTACTTCGCGCACAACCGGATGAGGTCCGCAGACTCGCCGAGTACGGCGATGCGACCGGAATAGCGGTTGCTATCGAACAGCCAGCGCCAGGAATCCGGCACGCCTTGGACCTTGTTCTTGCGATAGCCGATGCCGAGCGTGAGCCAAGTGTACGGCATGGAATAACGGCGCGCGGGATCGAACGGCGCGTCCTGGAATTCCGGCGACAGATTGCTGAAATTCGGAATCTTCGCGCGGTCGAGTTCCATCAACAAGCCGGCCTGCGACATGCGCGTCACGTATTCGTTGGAAGGAACGATGACATCGTAGCCTTTGTTGCCGCCACGGAATTGCGCGAACAATTCGTCGTTGTTGGCGAACTTGGTCATGGTGACTTCGACGCCGCTCGCGGCTTTGAAATCGTCGAGCGTGGTCTCGCCGATATAGGTGTCCCAATTGTAGAAATTGAGCTTGCGGGCCTCGCCTCCGCCCTTGCCGCAGGCCGCCAGGCCACCAGAGAAGCTGATCCCCACCGCCGCAGCGCCAAATTGTTGCAGGATCGAACGGCGGGATGCGCCGCGGAGATATTTGCCCTTAGCCATGTCTTCCTCCCTGAGCTTCCGCGATCGCCGCCGCGTGTTCTCGCATCACATAACAAACACGCAAACCGCCCCGCTACAACATCTGTGATCACGAAATCGGATTGTTCTGGTTATGTGCCCCCGCGATCAGCAGGTGCGCAGATACCAATCATAGTCCACGTCCGCGATCACGCTTTGGAAGCGCTCCTGCTCGGTGCGCTTCACAATCGAATACATGCGCACGAAACGCTCGCCCAGATAATCCTTCAAAAGCTCGGACTCGGCGAAACGATCCACCGCGGCGAACCAATTGACCGGTATTTTCTCACCGCTTTCAGCTGCCTGGGCGTAACCATCGCCGACAATGGCGGGGCCCGGATCGATCTTGTTGCTGATCCCATGGTGCACCGCAGCAAGCAAGGCGGCGAGCGCCAAAGTCGGGTGCGCATCGGCGCCGGCGACGCGGTGTTCGATGTGGCGCGTCGGCGGGGCGCCAGCCGGCACGCGGAAGGAGACGGTGCGGTTGTTGACGCCCCAGGTGGGCGCCACCGGCGCGTAGGAATTGGCCTTGAAGCGGCGATAGGAATTGGCGTTCGGCGCGTAGATCGCCATCGAGTCCGCCAGCAGCGCCTTCATGCCCCCGATGGCGTGCTTCACGGCCGTCGCGCCTTCGGGCGCCTCCGAGGCCATGATATTCTTGCCCTTCGCGTCGTTGACGCTGACGTGCAGGTGCATGCCCGAGCCGGCCATGTCTGCGAACGGTTTGGCCATGAAGGTCGCCTCGCAGCCATGTCGCAACGCCACACCCTTGGCCGCGCGCTTGTAGAGCACCGCATCATCGGCCGCGCGCAGCGCATCGGCGTGGTGCTTCAGCGTAAGTTCAAGCTGGCCCGGAGCGTATTCGCTGATCGCACCCTCGAGCGGAATGCCGATCGCATCGGCGGCGGCCCAGAGGTCGCGCAGAAAGCCGCTCGCCTCCTCCACTTCGCGCAGGCCATAAACTTGGTGCTGCGTCGCCCGATCGCCCGTCAGCGGCGAGCGCGGCAATTGTATGCCCCCTGTGCGGGTGCGGCGTGCATCGACCAGATAATATTCCAGTTCGCAAGCCACCACGGGCACGAGGCCATCCGCTGTAAAGCGGTCGATGACCCGCTGCAGCACGTGGCGCGGATCGAGATCGTTGGGTTTGCCGTCAAGTTCGTACATGGAGAGCGGAATCTGCGCGACGTCGGCGCCCAGCCAGGGCGCGGGCGTCAGCCTCCCGGCGATCGGCTTGGCGATGCGGTCGGCGTCGCCATCTTCCCAGACGAGGCCTGTGGCCTCCACGTCCTGGCCGGTGATATCGTTGACCAGGATCGAGCCAGGCAAGAACCGCCCCTGCTCGTACACGGCCATTATCTCATGGCGGCGCAAGCGCTTGCCGCGCGGGACACCTGCCATGTTGGTGAAAACGATTTCGAAGAATTGAATGTGCGGGTTGGCGTCAAGAAACGCTTTGCACTCTTTGGCGTCGGCAATGGTCATGGGGCGTGCTTATGGACCATTTGCAACACACGGCGCAACACCATCCACTCCCCGCGCTCCTGCGCGAAAATCCGCTTGCCCTCCCAATATCCTCTGCGCGAGGATCGCGTCGGAGGTGGCCATGCGTGGTCCGGCGTTAGCGTCAGCGTTAGCGGCTTGCTGTGCATTTGGATGTGCAACGGCCGAACATCGCGGGGAGGCGGTCCACCAGGCTTCGTCCGTGGCGGCCACGCAGTCGTCCGAAGGCGCGTCGTTCGTGGAAGAATTCCTGGCAATCATGGAACAGCATTCCATGTTTGCCGTCGGGCCAGACTGGGCGCAGATCAAACACGATGCACGCCGACGCGCCGCGAGCAGCGCCGACGCGCTATCGACCTACGCGATCCTAGAGCAGGTGATCAACGCCGTTGGTGACGAGCATGGCGGACTCAACGTGAGCGACGAACGCACGGCTGAGTATCAGCGGCGTTACGGCGGCCTTTGGTACGAACTCACATCACGCCGACCGAACTCCGCCTTCATGGACCGGGAACGCCCTGAAGTCCACGATGAGCTGGTCGCCGGCAGACTTGTGCGCACGCTTGTGGCCCCGCGCGTGTTCATGAACGAGGATGAGCAGACTTACGCGCGTGCACTGTTTGAAGCAACCGCGAACGCGCCGGAGAATGTTTGCGGATTTGTACTGGACCTGCGTGGAAACATTGGCGGCGACATGTGGCCCATGCTGTCTGGCCTCTCGCCTTTGCTCGGAGACGGTGAAGTCGGCGCTTTCACCTCAAGGACAGAGCCTGCGATCTGGCGCATCGACCGCGGGCGCGCTGGCGCCGAAGCGGAGGGTGGTTTTCAGCTGGCGAACTGGTCTCCACCACAGCGGGATATGACCAACGCGGCAGTGGCGCTGGTGCTTGACGACGGCGTGTTGAGTTCGGGCGAAGCGGTCGCGGTCGCATTCAGCGGACGGCCGCACACACGCTCATTCGGCGCCAAGACATACGGGCTGTCCACCGCAAACTCTCCCTTTGAACTCAGCGACGGCACGACTTTGTATATTGCAACGGGCGTGTATCGCGATCGGGATGGCAAGGACTTTCCGCACGGCGTCGAACCGGACGAAGGGGCCGATCCAGCCGGCGAGCTCGCGCCAGCGATACAGGCAGCGCGCCGCTGGCTGGCGCAGCAGCCATCGTGCCAAGCCTGAACACGCGATCTGAATCCAAGGCGCACCTCTCTCAGCCGACGTCGCTTTCTTGGCAGAACGCATCCACAGCCGCCGCCAATCGCTCGATCTGCGCGTCCGTCGTCGCTGGCGACACCAGCATCATCATATGGAACGGCGCGATCAGGATGCCGCGATTGATCAGATAGAGGTGCAGCGCGTGGTTCAGCACCCGCTGCGCCAGCGCGGCGCGCATGGCCGCGGCGTTTTTCGGCGGGGACGGCGCGAACACGATTTCCGCGCGCGCGCCCACATGCACGACGCACCAGGAAAGCTTGTGGCGAGCGATAATTCCGTTGAGGCCGGCGACGAGTCTTTCAGTTCCCGCGAACATGATTCGATAGGCGTCTTCGGTCGCTACCTCGCGCAAGGTCGCCGCGATCGCAGCCAACCCAGCGGCGTTGCCGGCGAGCGTGGTGCCGATGCCGGAGCGACCTTGGACCGCCAGAGTCCCCGCCGACGAGACGCCCCCGCTCCAATTTTGAATCCGCCCCGCAAACGCCGCGCTCACCCCCCACACAGCCGTCGGAAAGCCGCCCGCTATGGCTTTGCCGATGCACAATGCGTCCGGCTCGAGCCCCCATGCTTTCGTCGCCCCGCCTGTGCCGGTCGAGAGCGTGTGTGTTTCGTCGATGATCAGCAGCGCGCCGGCTTTTCTTGTGAGCGCGCGCAGGCGGGCGTGAAAACCTGCTTCCGGCAAGATCATGCCGCAATTCGTCATCGCCGGCTCGCACAGCACCGCAGCGACATCGCCCTGCGCGAGTGCGGCTTCGAGCGCGCCGAGGTCGTTGAACGGAACCGCGCGCGTGGTGGCCGTCATGTCGAACACCTGGCCGACCAGCCCCGCGTCGGCGCGCGTGCTCCCATCGCGCAATTCCACGAAACAATCCTCGACCATGCCGTGATAGCAGCCATCGAACACGACGATCACCGGCTTGCTGGTCACCGCCCGCGCCCAGCGGATCAAAGCGCGGTTGGCGTCGGAGGCCGAAAGCGTCGCCTGCCAGAAGGGCAGGCCAAAACGCTCCGCCAGCAGCGCGCCAACCTGCGCGCCGAGCGTGGTCGGCAACATGTACGTCGCGCCGGCGCGCATCTGCTCGGCCACCGCGCGCGCAACCGGGGCGAGGCCATGGCCGAACATGCCGGGCGTGTCACCGAGGCAGAAATCGTCGTAGGTGTTGTCGTCAATATCGGTGAGCGTCGCGCCCTCGGCGTCTTCCACAACAATCGGGAACGGCGTCGCCCAATCGCGCATCCAATGCATCGGCGCACCGGAAAGCCAATGTTGAGCAAGCACGTCTGCCTGTGCGGCGGATTTCGGGTGCGACGCGACGAAGGCTTGCGTTTCGCGGGCGATGAGGTCTTTGAGGTCCATCGCGCAAATATGGACCGCCGGCGTCCCCGCCGGCAATGCGCTCCTTCCCGCTCCCCACGCTTGCCGAGCGGGAGCGCGCCGCCTCCGGCGGCGCATAATGTCGAGACGTCTGAAAACGCGCGACTAAGCGCGGCCGGAGGCCGCGCGCTCCAACCTCCAAGCAGCCCCTTGACGTTAATGTCGGTTATCGGTCACGCGAGCGACCATGAAAACTGGTAAGAGCCAAACCGATTGGAAGCGCCTGCAGGCTATGTCCGACGCGGAGGTGCGCAAAGCCGCGCTCGCCGATCCGGACGCCCCGCCGCTTAGCAAGGCACGCCTGACGCCCCCGCCCGTGCACTGCTGCTGGCGATCGAACGCGACCCGAAGAAGATGGTGGCGCTGTTGGCGGAGCGGGGGGCTTGAGGGGGCGCCCGCGTGCCTCAGTCACCTAACCTCAGTTTCAGCTTGCGCCGCCGCGCATGCTCGGCAAGGACTTCGCCATGCGCCTTTTCATCTTCGCCTGCGCCGCCTTCGCTCTCGCCGCCTGCGCTCCGCCCGCCCCGGCGCCGCAGAATCAGTACAACCCCACGATTACCCGCGACGAATATGGCGTCCCAACGGTGCATGGCCGCACCGACGCCGAGGCCGCCTACGGGATTGGCTACGCGCATGCCGAGGATAATTTCGAGACCATCCAGCTCGTGGTGCTGGCTGCGCGCGGCAAGCTCGGCACGCACCTCGGCGAGCAAGGCGCGCGCAGCGACTTTCTGTGGCATCTGCTCGGCGTGAAAGCGGCGGTCGATGCCGGTTATGAGCGCGATCTCTCGCCGGAGTTCCGCGAAATTATCGAGGGCTATGCCGCGGGCCTTGCAGCTTATGGGGCCGAACATCCAAGCGAGGTGCTTGCCGGCGCACGCAATCCCACAGGGCGCGATGTCGCGGCAGGCTCGGCGCTGACGTTGCCTCTATTCTGGGGCTTTGAGCGAACGCTTGCGCGTGTCGTCGATAAGGATGGGCGTCCCTGCGCGGTGCAGGAAGCGAGCGCGGAGACGCTCGACTGGGGCTCGAACGCGTTCGCGGTGGCGCCGGGGCGATCCGCGGACGGCCACACCCGCTTGATCGTCAATTCGCACCAGCCCTGGGCCGGGCCGGTGGCGTGGTACGAAGCCGGCGTGTCGAGCGACACGGGCTGGCGCATGCATGGCGGGCTGTTTCCCGGCTCGCCGTTTCCGGTGCTGGGAACCAACGGGCGTCTCGGCTTTGCGGCGACGGTCAACCTTCCTGACCTCGCTGACCTCTATCGGCTCACCACCGATGACGCCCATCCCGATCAATATTTTTTCGATGGCCAATGGCGGCGCTTCGAGACGCGCACGATCTGGCTTGGCGTGAAAATGGGCTGGTTCACGCTGCCTGTGCCGCGCACGCTGCGCTCCACTGTGCATGGACCCGCGTTCGAGACCGCCGATGGCTGGGTGGCGGTGCGCTACGCCGGCGCGGGCGAGATCCGCGCCATGGAGCAATTCTATCGAATGGGCCGCGCGCAAAACTTCGATGCGTGGCGCGAAGCGATGCGGATGCGCGCAATTCCCTCGTTCAACTTCATGTACGCCGACGCCACCGGCCGCATCGGCTATTTCTACAATGCCATCCTGCCACGGCGAGCCGCAGGCTACGATTGGTCCGGCTGCGTGCCGGGCGACACCAGCGCGAATGTATGGGCGATGGACGATCGCCTCGACGCGCCGGAATTGGTCGACCCGCGCTCGGGCTGGGCCGCGAGCACAAATGGCGCGCCTTGGTACGTCACCGATGAAAACGCCAACATGGCGCCGGAGGACTATTCCGAAGCCGCGCCCTTCATCGAGACCTATGTCACCAATCGCGGCTATCGCGCGATTGAGCTGCTCTCACCACTCGCGCGCATCAGCGACGAACAATTGCTCGCGACGAAGTTCGACGTCACCTCCAGCGAGCGTTCGCGCACAAAGGAGATGGTCAATCTCATCCTCGCCGCCGACGCTGCCAACGATGCCGAGCTTGCCGAGATACAGACGCTGCTGCGCACCTGGGACCGGCGCGCCGCCAATGACAGTCCCGCCGCCGCTCTCGTCGGCATGGCGTTCATCCCGCTCTACAATGCCGTCCGCGAGGGCCGGCCTGTGCCCGACCCGCTGACCAGTGTGCGTGAGGCCGCCGCTCATCTGCGTATGCATTTCGGCCGCCTCGATCCCCCACTCGGAGAGGTGCTACGACTGCGACGCGGTAACGTGGACCTCCCGCTCGAGGGGGCGCCAGACGTGTTGCGCGCGTTGCGCTGGTACGCCGACGACGACGGCCGCCTCAACGCCGATTTCGGCGACGGCCTTATGATGGTGATGGATTGGGCGCCGGACGGAACGCTCAGCACGCGCGTTATCCATCAATGGGGCGCGAGCGAGCGCGCGGAAAGCCCTCACTACAACGACCAGGCGCCGCTGTTTGCACGACGCGAATGGCGTGTGGTTGATGTGCCTTGAGGGTCAAGAAGTGCGGGCGCATGGCTTTCGAAAAACCACACTCCGTCATTCCGGGGCCGCCGGAGGCGGAACCCGGAACCCAGGGGCAACACGCTCCGGTAATCGGACGCCCCCGAGCAACAAAGCCGCGGTAAGAATGGCGCTCTTCGATCCCCTGGGTTCCGGATCGCGCTCCGCGCGTCCGGAATGACGAAATTTGGTAGTCCGTAGGCTTGAATTTGAGAGAAACACATGCGCCTGATCAACATCGCCGCCGCACTGAGCGGACTGGTCGCGCTGGGATTTCTTGTCGCCGCCGCCCATCCGCTGCGCGATGCGCTTGAGGCCGCCGATCTTGACCGCATCAAACTTGGCGCCTTCGTACAATTGGGCGCAGCCTGCGCAGGTCTCGCCATCGCTAATCGCGTAGGCAGGCTAAACGCTATAGCGGGAACTCTTATACTGGCGGGTGCTGCGCTATTCGCGGGCGCACTCTACGCCATCTCGCTCACGCAAGACCGCACCTTCTCCATGCTAGCGCCGATCGGCGGATCGACTTTGATCATCGGTTGGGCGGTGCTGGCGTTTGCACGCCCGGCTCAGTCCTGAGGTGCGCGTGAATCGAGCCGGTGGCGCAGCGCTTCCAGATCGCGCTGCAACTGGCTCACGCGATCGAGGAGGGTCCATAAAGCGGCGCCCATCGGCACAAGCACCACGAGGATGACGTAATCTACGGGCGCGCCCATCTTATCTCTCCTGGCGCCAGAGATAGTCGCCCGCCCCCCTTCCGCGCAACGCTTGACCTGCGTTCGGAGCCGATTAGTGTCCCCGACTAAACGGGGGCGCGGTCGGCGCGAGGGACAGCCTAGATATGAAACTCGACACTACGCTTGTCGCCGCGCGGATTTTGGGGCCGCTTTTTGTGTTCGCGGGCGTGCTGTTGATCACGCAGCCGGCGCGCGTGCTTTCCTCAATCGGCGGGTTCTTGATCAACCCATCGCTAATGAGCCTCGCGGCTTTCATCGTGCTGCTGATGGGTCTGACTTTGGTCACCTTCCATCAGCGCTGGGACACGATCACGGCGAGCATTATCAGCATCATGGGATGGCTGTTTATCGTGCGCGGCGGGATCATGCTGCTGGCGCCCGACCTTATCCTTGTTGCAGCCAACTTCATCGATAGTCAGCCCCAGGCGATCCCGATCGCGGGCTGCGTGGCCGCACTTCTCGGCGTCTGGCTCACCTATACCGGCTTCATCGCCGGCATGCTGCGCTTCGACCACCCCACGCGCTGATTGCGTTGCGCGCGGCGTGGGCCTAAGCCTCGCGCTTTCCCGGGGAGCCGCGCATTGCGGCTGAGAGGCGGATTTCCCGCGACCCGCAACACCTGATCCGGATCATGCCGGCGAAGGGAGCGCGCATATGAACAAACCTGTCCCGCCGCGTGAATTCACGCCTGCCGTCACCACCGGCGCCATCGTCGGCTCACACAAAGTCTACGCCTCCGGCTGCGCGCATCCGGAGCTGCGCGTGCCGTTCCGCGAAGTGGCGCTGCATCCGAGCGCGAACGAGCCGCCGCTGACACTCTACGATCCAAGCGGGCCGTACACGGATGAGAGCGTCGCGATCGATATCGATGCCGGCTTAGCCCGCCCGCGCGAAGCCTGGGTGCGGGCGCGCGGCGATGTTGAGGAGATCGCGGGCCGGGCAGTGCTTGATGTCGATAACGGCAATGTCAGCCCGGAGAAACTTACGCCGGCGTTTCCGGTGAAGCACAAGGTGCTGCGCGCGAAGGCGGGCGCGTGCGTAACGCAGCTCGAATACGCGCGGCGTGGGCTCATTACGCCGGAAATGGAGTTCGTGGCGATACGGGAGAATATGCGGCGATCAGCCTGGACCGCCGGCGCCCCCGCCGGCACAGCGCCGCTCTTTGCCGCAGGCGCCACAGCGAATCCTGAGAGCCGAGCCGGCGAGGGCGCCGGCGGTCCAGGCCACGTCGTCCGCGACGGCGAATCCTTCGGCGCATCCATCCCCGATTTTGTCACCCCCGAATTCGTCCGCTCCGAAATCGCGCGCGGCCGCGCCATCATCCCGGCCAACATCAATCATGCCGAACTCGAGCCGATGATCATCGGCCGCAACTTCCTCACCAAGATCAACGCCAATATCGGCAACTCCGCCGTCACCTCCTCCATGGCCGAGGAGGTGGAGAAGATGGTGTGGGCGATCCGCTGGGGCGCCGACACGGTGATGGACCTCTCCACCGGGCGCAACATCCACAACATCCGCGACTGGATTATCCGCAACGCGCCGATCCCGATCGGCACAGTGCCGATCTATCAGGCGCTGGAGAAAGTCGGCGGCGTGGCCGAGGATTTGAGCTGGGAAGTGTATCGCGACACTTTGATCGAGCAGGCCGAGCAAGGCGTCGATTACTTCACCGTGCACGCGGGCGTTCGGCTGGCGTACATTCACCTCACCGCCAAGCGCGTCACCGGCATCGTCTCGCGCGGCGGCTCGATCATGGCCAAGTGGTGCCTCAGCCACCACAAAGAGAGCTTCCTCTACACGCACTTCGCCGAGATCTGCGAAATCATGCGCGCCTACGACGTGAGCTTCTCACTCGGCGACGGCCTGCGCCCCGGCTCCATCGCCGACGCCAACGACGCCGCGCAATTCGCCGAACTCGAAACCCTCGGCGAACTCACCAAGATCGCCTGGGCGCACGGCGTGCAAACCATGATCGAAGGCCCCGGCCACGTGCCGATGCACAAGATCAAAGAGAACATGGACAAGCAGCTCGAAGTCTGCGGCGAGGCGCCCTTCTACACGCTCGGCCCGCTCACCACCGACATCGCGCCCGGCTACGACCACATCACCTCAGCCATCGGCGCCGCGATGATCGGCTGGTTCGGCACCGCGATGCTCTGCTACGTCACGCCGAAAGAGCATCTCGGCCTGCCCGACCGCGACGACGTGAAAACGGGCGTGATCACGTACAAATTAGCCGCCCACGCCTCGGATTTGGCCAAGGGCCACCCCGCCGCGCGCTTGCGCGACGATGCGGTCTCCCGCGCAAGGTTCGAGTTCCGCTGGGAAGATCAGTTCAATCTCGGCTTGGACCCGGATACGGCGCGCCAATACCACGACGAAACGCTACCGAAGGAAGCGCACAAGACCGCGCACTTCTGCTCCATGTGCGGGCCGAAGTTTTGCTCGATGAAGATCACGCAGGATGTAAGGGATTATGCGAAGGCGAAGGAGGAGAAGGAGCGCGGGATGGCGGAGATGAGCGCGAAGTTTCGGGAAGGGGGTGGGGAGATTGGCGTGCCAGTCAAATCATAGCGGGCGCAGATCAGCGAGAAACTGA
>CADEEA010000032.1 GCA_902826245.1 uncultured Alphaproteobacteria bacterium
AGTGGCGGAATCGGTAGACGCAGCAGACTCAAAATCTGCCGTTCGCAAGGACGTGCCCGTTCGAGTCGGGCCTGGGGCACCAATCTTGCTTCGCCAGTCGAGGCTTCGCAGGAACAGCGCCGCGTCTGGGCGGACCAAACGAACCGTGCTAGCCGCCAGCATATGCTCAACAACCTGAAATCCCTCACGCTCGAACTCGCCCGCTCCCCCAATGCGGAGCGGACGCTGTTTGCGATCTCGTTCGCGGAGAGTTCGTTCTTTCCGCTGCCGCCGGATTTGTTGTTGGGGCCGATGGCGGCGGCAGCGCCTAACAAGTGGCTGCGTTATGCCATGGTCTGCACCATCGCCTCTGTGCTGGGCGGGTTGCTCGGTTACGCCATCGGCATGTTCCTGATGGATTCCGTCGGCGGCGCCATCCTCAATTTCTTCGGCTATGCCGGCGAGAAGCGCAGCGAGCTAGAGGCGCTCTACGCCGAGTGGGGCGCATGGGTGATCTTCATCAAGGGGTTGACGCCGATCCCCTACAAATTGGTGACGATCGTTTCCGGAGCACTCGCGTACCCGTTGCATTGGTTCGTGATCGCTTCGATCCTTACCCGAGGGGCGCGTTTTCTACTGGTGGCGTGGCTGTTTCAGCGCTTCGGCCCGTCCATTGCGCCGATCATGGAGAAACGCCTTGGATTGGTCCTGGTCATTGTGGCTTTGGTGATCGTGGGCGCGGTTGTGGCGGTGCGTATCCTGCACTGAACGCGGCGGCGCGTCGCAGACAGGGCGGGTTTTTTCAGGCTAGAGTGACGACAATGCCCATTTCATCAGTTCGCCCGATCTGGCCCTGGCTGACCTTTCTCCTCTCCGGCGCATTGCTGGCGGGGGCCCATGCCTTCCAATATCTCGGCGGCCTGCAGCCATGCCCCTTATGTTTGGACCAGCGCATTTGGCACTGGGGCGTTATGGCGCTTTCGGTTGCTGCGCTGATCGTGCTGCGGTTCAAGCCGGGCTTGGCGCGTTGGGCGGCTGGTTTGCTCGGCCTAGTGTTGATCGGCAGCGCGGGGCAGGCGGCCTATCATGTCGCAGTGGAAAACCACTGGGTCATCGCGCACTGCGACGTGGGCCGCGTGAATTTCGACAATCTCCAGTTCGACGCCGTCGGCGACCAGAAGCTCACACCGCCAGCCTGCGACAAGGTGGCCTGGTCCATGTTCGGCATCTCTATGGCCGGATACAATTCCATCCTCTCGCTCATGGCCGCGCTGGCGAGCTTCGCTGTCGCGCTCTGGCCGACGCCCAAGCCTTGAACCGTGCGCCGCCTCCGATGCCGGGCGAAAGTGCGCGCGAGCGCATGCTGGATGAGATGATCCGCGTCGATCACGCTGGCGAATTTGGCGCGGTGCAAATCTATCGCGGTCAGCGCGCGGTGTTCGAACGCATCGATGGGAAAGCACACACGGCGCGCATTATCGCCGAGATGGAGGCCGGCGAGCAGGAACATCTGCGCACCTTCGACCGACTGATCGCGGAACGAGGCGTGCGCCCGACTCTGATGGCGCCGCTTTGGCGCATCGCCGGCTTCGGCTTGGGTGCGGTGACTGCGTTGATGGGAGAACGCGCCGCGCACGCCTGCACCGAGGCGGTGGAAGAAGTGATCGAGGAGCATTATGCGCGCCAGAGCGCAGCGCTTGATGGCGTGGATCGCGAATTGAAGGGCGTAGTGGACCGCTTCCGCGAGGATGAACTCGCGCACAAGGACACCGCTATCGAGCAAGGCGCCCATGACGCGCCGGGATATCCTGTGCTCTCGGCGGCGATCCGCTTTGGCTGTCGCGCCGCCATCCGCATTTCCGAGAAAATATGAACGTGTTGCCCTTGGTGCGCGTCGCTAGGGCCGATGATACAGCTCGTGTTGGCGCCATATTGACCGACGCCTTCGCCGACGAAGCGGGGCTTAATTACTGGCTGCGCCAAGGACGCGCGAAGGAGCAGGCGCGGCGGCGCTTCTTCGCCGCAGCAGTGCGCGATGTGGTGCATCCCAAGCGCGCGCTGTGGTTGGCGGAGACTGGAGACGAACACGTCGGCGCCGCGATTTGGCTCGAGCCGGGTCAGAAGGCCTACGATTTCTCGCTGCTGAAACAGCTCCAAATCACGCCATTGCTGTATTCGATCGCCGGAATCGCCGGCAGCGCGCGTGGAACCGCGCTCGGCGAGAAATTGAATGCGCTCCACCCGCACGAGCCGCACGCCCATCTGGTGTTTCTTGGCGTTTGCCCGCATGCGCAGGGGCGCGGCGTAGGGTCGGCGATCTTGAAGACTACGCTGGCGCCGTTGGACGCCTTGGGCACGCCCGCTCTGCTTGAGGCCACTACCGAACGCAATGTCGCGCTCTATCAGCGCCACGGTTTCGACGTCGTGGAGGGCCTCCGCCTGCCGAATTTGCACGTGCGCATAATGTGGCGCGCGCCGCAGGCCTACTAAAGGTCGATCTCAACACTTACCTTCACGTCATCGCCATGCCCGATTTTCTCCGCCCGCCGTACTTCCGCCTTCACGGGCAACAAGAACGCGCCGGCTTTGGTGTCAGCAAACACCGAAGTGCGCCATTGTGTCTTACCAATAGTGGCGATGACGCGCAGCGAACCGAAAGCGTTGCGTAGTCCCTGGCTGAGGGCGCGCATTTGCGCCGAGACGTCGCTGGGCAACGTGATGAAATGCCAAGCTCCTGTATCGCCCTGGTGGCGCCAAAGTTTGCCGCTGAACTGGAAACGCGCGCTCATGCCGTGAAGCGAGAGCTAAGCATAACGCCACGCCTCTCCAGCTGCGCGAAAAACGGCGCGCGCTTTCTGCACCGTCTCCAGCCGCTCGGCCTCGGCGTCGCTGTCGAGCACGACGCCGCCGCCGGCTTGCACATGGAGCGTGCCGTCCTTGACGATGCCGGTACGCAAGGCGATGCAGGTGTCCATGTCGCCGCCGGCGCCGAAATAGCCGACGCCACCCGCATAGATTCCGCGCGCATGCGGTTCGACCTCGTTGATGATCTCCATAGCGCGGATTTTTGGCGCGCCGCTCACTGTGCCGTGCGGGAAGCCGGCCTTCAACGCGTCAAGCGCGCTGAGCCCCTCGCGCAATTCGCCTTCCACGTTGGAGACGATGTGCAGCACATGACTGTAGCGCTCGATGGTGAAGCTCTCGGTCACGCGAACATGCTTGGAGCCCGCATCCGCTGAGGCGTCGCCCGCACCGCCGCGGATGGCGACGCGCCCAAGGTCGTTGCGCGCAAGATCGACGAGCATGAGGTGCTCTGCACGTTCTTTGGGGTCGGCGAGCAACTCCCGTTCGAGTTCCTGATCCTGCGCCGGAGTCGCTCCCCGTGGGCGCGTGCCGGCTATGGGGCGAATGGTGACCGTGTCGCCGCGCAAGCGCACCAAGATTTCTGGACTTGCGCCAGCGACAGCGAAATCACCGAAATTGAGGTAGTACAGGAACGGCGACGGATTGAGGCGGCGCAGCGCCCGGTAGAGTGCGAACGCCGAATGGGGAAACGGCGTCGAGAAACGTTGGCTCGGCACCGCCTGGAATATGTCCCCGGCGCGGATATAGGCTTTGCACTTTTCCACCAGCGCGCGATAGGCCTCGGGGCTCGTGTTGGATCGCGGTTCAGCCAGGGGCTCAGTCGCGGCCGCGCGTGCCCGGGGCAGGGGCTTGTCAAGTGCGCGGCCGATCCGCGCCAAACGCTCCTGCGCCGCCGCATAAGCGCTTTCGGCCGATTGCCCGGCGCGCTTACGGGCCGGCGTCGTCAATACGATTTCGCCGGTGACGTTGTCGAAGATCGCGACGCAAATTGGGCGAACAAGGAGGGCGGCTGGCGCTGCTATGGGGTCGGGTGTGCAGTCAGGGAGTTTCTCGATCTCTCGAACTATATCGTAACCGAGATAGCCAAATAACCCGGCCGCCATTGGCGGCAGCTCGACCGGAACGGACAACGCCGAGCGCGCCAGAACCTTGCGCAAACTCTTGAACGGCGGCTCGCGTTGCGGCCGGAATGCACTTGGCGCAAAACCGCCGCGGCTGATTTCCGCTTTCCCTTCGCGTACGCGCCACACCAGATCCGGCTTGACCCCGATAATGGAATAGCGGCCGCGAAATGCGCCGCCCTCGACGCTTTCGAGCAGGAACGCGCCCGCTTTGTCCGCGCCCAGCTTCTGTAGCGCCGACACCGGGGTCTCCAAATCGCCGATGCGCCGGGTCCAGACTATCGCGCCGCCTTGCTCGTAGGAGGAGGCGAATTCGTCCGCGTTCGGCCGAACCTCGCCGCCGTTCATTGTTCCTCTTCGGCGCGAGCGTCGGGGTCGCGGAAAAGAGCCTCAATGCGGTCTTGTCGGCGGCGGACATTCGCCCGCGCGACGATGCCAGAGATCACCGCTTCCCCGAGAGAGCCTTCCAACGACTGCATTTGTTGCGCGCGTGCGGCCTCCAATTCCTGAGGACGCGTCGCGGGATCGACGCGCTGAATGCTCTCGACCACGCCGACCTGCATCGCGCGTCCGTCTTCAGCTACCTCCACTGCCACGCTGCGATCCGCTGCGGCGAAGATTTGCCCCGCCAAGCTCTGGCTCAGCGCATCCGCCGCCGCGGCGCGATTGTAGGTCTGCGAGCTGTGCACCATGCGAAGGCCACGGGCGCGTGCTATCGCCGCGAGGGTTTGCCCGCCGCTTACGTCGGCTTTGACCTGCTCTCCAAGCTCCCGCATCAGGCGTGCGCGCTCGCGCTCGGTCCAGGCGCTTGTGAGGTCGGCGCGGGCGTCATCCAGCGGGCGAATAAAGGAGGGAATGATCCGATCCACCGCAACGACAATTCCGTTATCTCGCTCGAAGTCGCTCGCTTCACCCTCTTCGAGTTCGAACGCCGTTGCGACCTCGGCGCGGCGCTGCTGCATTTGCGCGACTGGGCGACCGTCTTGGCCCAGTCCTCGTGCGCTCACGGGCGGCGCCGCTTCGATCGTCAAGCCGCTTTGTCTGGCGGCCTCGGCAACAGTGGCGCCGCCGTCACGCGCGTCCTCATATGCCGTGATCGCGGCGCCGATCAATTGCCGGGCTTCGCCTTCAGCCAGTCGCGCGCGCGCCGCTTGCCGCAATTCACCCAGGTTGGGCTCGACCGCCGCGGTTATGCTCTCCACTCGCACAGCCGCCCAGTTCAACCGACCTTCTACCACGCTGGGCGCGGCGCCCACGCGCGCAGAAAACACAGCCTCCGCTACCGGCGCATCGGGAATGCCCGCGCGCGATTGGTTCTCGCTGCGCGCGCCAGTGGCGCCGTTGCCGAGTGATGCGGCGATCGCGCCTGCCTCTTCGCCGCGCGCGAGCCTCTCGGCGGCCTGGCGGGCCAATGCCTCGGTTGGGGCGGAGACCCTGCTGTACGTTCGCTTCTGCGGCTGTGCAGCTTCAGTGCGGCGAGCCTCGACCTCGGCGTCGAGGCGTTCATCGGAAATGACGACCTTAGCCATGAAATCTTCCGGCCGCGCATACACTAGGCTGAGGGCGCGAAACTCCGGCACCCGCAACCGCTCCTGGCTGTCGCGCCAGAATTCGATCAATTGTTCTTCCGTCGGCGCTGGTACGGCCGCGATCGCCGCGAGTGGCGCTTCGGCGACCGACACGATCCGGGTCTCGCTGTTATAGGCCACCTGCAGCGCGCCGAAGCTCGAAGGTGGTCGCACGCCTTCAACGACGGAACCTATGAACATGTCAGCGTTCATTTCACCGTGCACCTGCCGGCGGTATTGCGCGTAGGTCTGGCCGAAATCCTGCAGGCTTCGCGTCAACGCATCCGGGTCGAACGTGCCGCTGACAGGATTTTGCGCCTCAGGCCGCCGTGCGATCACGCCGTCGACCTCAGCATCGCCGACGGTCGCTCCAACTTCGTCGAGATAGGAGAAAATTGCGCTGCGGCTGATCAATTGCTCCAACACCTGTTGAGGCAGTCCGCCCTTGATGGCGGCGTCGCGATCGATGGCGGGGTTGCGCAATCGCGCTATGCGCAACGAGCGATCGAATTCCTGCGACAGGTCGCGAGCATCAATGGACACGCCCCGCCCTGACACGACCTCGGTGGAGGCCGACTGTTGAAACAGGTCGAGCATGGACTGGCCGTTGCCGAGAAACACCACGAACATCGCCGACAAAATGAAAAGCAACAGATAGGAGATCCACGAGCGAGTGAATGTCCGCATTTGTAAGAGCATGAGAATATCCGCTAAGCCGCAAGGCGGCTGGACAATAGAGAGCGGCTCGGGCAGGGGCAATCCGCAAACAGCCTAAGGCGTGGGGAGGGAAGCATGGCCGCGTTCAGACCGCTTATCGCCGGCAATTGGAAGATGTTCGGCCGACGCAGCGACCTCGCCGAAATAGAGAAATTGGCCGCCGATGCGCGCGAGGCCGCGGTCGAAGTGCTGATCTGCCCGCCTTACTCGCTCATTGGAGCAGCACTCGCGGTTGGCGCGCGCGCAGGGGTATTGATCGGCGCCCAGGACTGCAGCGCCATCGCCGCAGACGCGGCCCGCACGGGTGAAGTAAGCGCCGCAATGTTGGCCGATATCGGCGCCACGCACGTGATAGTCGGTCATTCCGAGCGGCGCAGCCAGCACGGGGAATCCGACGCCCTCGTGCGTCGCAAGGCCGAAGCCGCCCTGAATGCGGGGCTCGTACCTATCGTCTGCGTCGGCGAGACCTTAGCGCAAAGGAACGCTGGGAAGACCGAAGAAGTGATTGCCGCGCAGGTTCGCGCCAGCGCTCCCGCCGAGGCGGGCATTGTCATCGCCTATGAGCCGGTGTGGGCGATCGGCGGCGACCGCACCCCCAGCGTGGAGGAAATCGCCGACGTGCATGGTATCGTGCGGGAAACCCTCGGTGTCCCGGTTCGAGTGCTCTATGGCGGCTCGGTTGGCCCAAAAAACGCAGCCGAAATATTCACGAGTCCGACTGTGGACGGCGCTTTGGTGGGGCGCGCCAGCCTTAAAGCCGCCGATTTTGGGTTGATTGTGCGCGCCTACCCAGGCGTGACTTGAGATTGGTCGGCAATAACGTCTATGATGTCTCTAGGGTATTGAGCGCGCCGGCCGGCGCGCCCATGTCGGTTGGGACGCGCGCGTAGGCCGGAAAGGCCTTACGGGAGATATCGATTCCATGGAACTGGCGGTTCTGGTCCTTCATCTGGTTGTTTGCGTGTGCCTGATCGGCCTCGTGCTCTTGCAGCGATCCGAGGGAGGCGCGCTCGGCATGGGCGGCGGCGGCGGTTCGTTGATGAGCGGCCGCGGAGCGGCTGACGCGCTTGCGCGCATGACCTCGATCGCAGGTGGCTTTTTTCTGGTCACGTCGTTGTCTTTGACGGTTATTTCAGGCGCAAACGCCTCGCGAGGGCCCTCGCCTTTGGACATTCTCCGCACCCAGGAGCAGCCCGCGAACCGCGCACCCGAAATCCCCGCTCCGGTCCGCCCTGACCCGACCGAGAGCAGCGCCCCGCAGGCGACTGAAACCGAGCTTGCTGCGCTGACAGCGCCGCCGACGCCAAACGTCGCGGCCGCGCCGGTTGTCGCCCCCCCCGCGGCGCTGGCGAGCGAGCGGGCGGGGCCGCTTGCCAACAACCAGCAGGCGAGCACGCGCTCGCCGGCCGTGCAGCGCCCAGCGCAGCCGACTGTGCAGCGGCAGTCTCCGCCGGCCCAGCAGCCCGCGGCTACGCCGCCGGTTCAACGGCCCGCCGCGCAGAATGTAGCGGCAACGCAACGCCCAACACAGCGGCCGGCCACCCAGCAGCCAACCACGCGCACGCCCCTGATCTTGCCAAATACGTCTGGCGGCGGGCTCACCGAGCCGGCGCCCACGCCGACCGAATCAGTGAATGCTGGCGGCGGTTTGGAAGCGGTCCGGCGTGAACGCGCCGGCCCGGATCAATAAGCCTCAGCGTCGGGGTTAGGATAACCCCGAATTGGAAGGTGCATGGCGCGCTACGTGTTCATAACCGGGGGCGTGGTCTCTTCGCTTGGGAAGGGGATCGCCTCCGCCGCTCTCGGCGCGCTTCTTCAGGCCCGAGGCTTCAAAGTCCGCCTACGCAAACTCGATCCCTACCTCAATGTCGACCCCGGCACGATGAGCCCCTATCAGCACGGGGAAGTGTTCGTCACCGACGACGGCGCTGAGACCGACCTCGACCTCGGGCACTATGAACGCTTTACCGGCGTCTCGGCTACGCAAGCCGACAACATCACCACCGGGCGCATCTATCGCGACATCATCGCCAAGGAACGTAAAGGCGAATATCTCGGCGCCACCGTGCAGGTGATCCCTCACGTCACCAACGCGATCAAGGAATTCGTGCTCTCCGATCACGGCGACGCGGACTTCGTGTTGTGCGAGATCGGCGGCACAGTCGGCGATATCGAAGGCCTGCCGTTCTTCGAAGCTATCCGCCAATTGGGCCAAGAGCTCGATCCCGGCCAAGCGGCGTTCGTGCATCTGACGCTGCTGCCGTACATCCCGTCCGCCGGCGAGATGAAAACCAAGCCGACGCAACACAGCGTCAAGGAGCTGCGCTCGATCGGCATCCAACCGAACATTTTGCTCTGCCGCTGCGACAGGCCGATTCCGGAAGACGAAAAGAAGAAGATCGCGCTGTTCTGCAATGTGCGTGAAGCCGCCGTGATCGAAGCGCGCGATCTGCAGACCATCTACGAAGCGCCCATCGCCTATCACGCCGCCGGTTTCGACACCGAATTGCTGAAATATTTCGGCGTCAGCGTCGCCCCGCAGCCCGATTTGACGAAATGGGCGGAAATCGTGAAACGCCTGAAGGCGCCTGACGGCGAAGTTACGATCGGCGTCGTCGGCAAATACACCGAGCTGAAGGATGCATACAAATCCCTGATCGAGGCGTTGCACCATGGCGGCGTCGCCAACAATGTGAAGGTCAACCTACGCTGGATCGAGAGCGAGAAATTCGAGGAATTGGGCGCGGCCTGGCACGAAGATCTGCACGGCGTACACGGCATCTTGGTGCCCGGCGGCTTCGGCGAACGGGGAACCGAAGGCAAGATCGCCGCGGTCACGTTCGCGCGCGAACACAAAGCGCCGTTCTTCGGCATTTGTTTCGGCATGCAGATGGCCTGCATCGAGGCGGCGCGACATCAAGCTGGCCTGAAAGGCGCGAGTTCAACCGAGTTCGGCGAGACTAAGCATCCGATCGTTGGGCTGATGACCGAATGGCTCAAAGGCAACGAACTCGAAAAGCGCCAGGCCAATAGCGACATGGGCGGCACCATGCGGCTCGGGGCCTATGTCGCTACGCTCGATCCCGAGAGCCGGGTCGCGCGCATCTATGGCCACACCGAAATTTCCGAACGTCACCGCCACCGCTACGAAGTCAACACGCGTTATCGCGAGAAACTCGAAGCCGCGGGGCTTCGCTTTTCCGGCATGAGCCCAGACGGCGTGCTGCCCGAGGTCGTCGAACGCGACGACCATCCCTGGTTCATCGGCGTACAATACCATCCGGAACTAAAGTCCCGCCCGTTCGAGCCGCATCCGCTGTTTGCGAGCTTTATTGCGGCCGCGGTGGAGCAGAGTAGGTTGGTGTGATGGGTAAGCGAGCCGCCGAACCTGTCCGGCACCACACGGTGCCGGAATTCTTGAGCAAACGGTTTGCTGACTCGGATGGGATGCTACACGCGGCACGTGCGCGAGTGAGTAATCGACACGTGTTCCCGGTGTCGCCAAGTAACCTCTTCGTTGAACGCTATTGGCACACCCAAGTCTTGCCAGATGGGACTAAAGACGCGTCGGTAGAGCACTCGCTTGCTCGACAATTGGAGTCGCCCACGAGCGTTGTGCTCCGAAAGATTCTAGATGCCGCTGAGTCGGATGATCTTCCGCGGCTTAGCGGCGAGGAACGGCACACCTGGGATTCATTCTTTGTCAGCCAAAGAATTAGGACGCGAGACCACCACCACGCCTCGGGTCTCTATGAAGATTTCAGAGAACGATTGGACCGCCTGCTCTCGCAATACGCGAGGCGCGGACGCATCATTCCTTCAGACATAGCCCGTCGTATTCGTTCACCGGAAAATGTTGAGCGCCTAAAGAACAACGTGCGAATTCAAAGCTATGTGCGTCCACTTCCTGAAGCGATGAATGTGCTTGCGGCGCGAGGCATTGCTGTCATCAAAGCGCTCGGTGACAGCGAGAGGTTTCTGATTGGAAGCTACCCCGTCGTGAAGCTATGTCCGCCGGAAACCAACGACCTGCGCGATCCACGGGTAGAGATGTGGCTTCCGATTTCATCCTCTGTAGCGGTTGGCACATGGGGCGCCGCTGGAACCGAGACCATCGCAGGTCGCATCGATTCTGGCTTTGCCTCGAATATCAACGATGCGGTCGCGCGACAGAGTTCAATCATCGCGGGGTGTTGTCCCAGCCTCGTATCGTTGGTTCTCCGGCGGGGGCTTGTTCGCAGCACCTATGCCGCCTCGCTATAAGGCGGCAGCCGCGCGTATTCCCGCAATCGTGTACGGGGAGATGTGTCTTTACTCCGCCGCCGTGTGTCCAGCGCGCTCAGCAGCTTCCGCTTCATCCCGCAGGCGTTCGCGGTGGGCCATGGTGGCGGCGCGATCAGTTTTCCGCGGGTGGCATTGGCGGCTGCGACAGGCGCACAAATGAACCCTCGCCCCCCGAGAGGGGGGAGAGGGCAGGGTGAGGGGGCAGTGCGGTGTTTGCAGAACTCGACCTTATGCTACGCACCGCGCCAATCCCTGACGCCTGCGCTCCACCCTCACCCTGCCCTCTCCCTCCCAAAAGGAGGGAGAGGGTTCTCAGGGTCAAATGTCTCTTGCCCTCAAACCACGCCCTCCAACACCCCCATCAGCTTCGCCACTTCCTCCTCCGACGTATAGTGCACGAAGCTCACCCGCAGCACGCCGTGATCGGGGTTGACGCCCTGCGCTTCGAGGCAGCGTACGCCGTAGAAATTGCCGCCGCCGCACTTAATGCCGCGAGCCGCGAGGTTTGCGGCGACATTCTCGCCGCGTTCGCGCGTCACAAGCGCCAATGTAGGCGCGCGAGCGCTCGCGTCGCGCGGACCCAGCAGCCGTACAAAATTCTTGTCCGCTAGATACTCAAGCAGCGGGGTCAACAATTCATTCTCTCTCGCGCGCATCAGGTCATGCACCGCCGCCGCGCGCGCGGCTGGCGCGAGATCGCCCGCGCCATGGTGTGCGGCAAGTGCGTCGATGTAGTCGGCTATGCCGGCGCACGCCGCTATTTGCGCGTGATCGGGGCCGGCAGGCGTGAAGCGCTTGGTCAGCGCGCCCGCGTTGAAGTAATGGCCCTGGTTCGGCAAGGCTTCGGCGAGATCGCGCCGGATTGTCATTAGGCCCTGATGGGGCCCGTACGTCTTGTACGCGGAGAAGAGATAGATGTCGGCGCCGAGCGCGTTGATATTGGGGAGCCCGTGTGGCGCGTAACTCACGCCGTCCACGCAAACATAAGCGCCGGCCTCGTGCGCAAGCGCCGCAATCTCGCGCACCGGATTAATCTCGGCGACGATGTTGGAGGCATGAGGGAAGCAGACGAGCTTTACGCGCTCATCGAGCAAGGCGGCGAGCCCCTCGATCGGCAGGTGGCCGGTGTCAAGGTCGATCTTCCATTCGCGAATATCGATGCCTCGATCGGCAAGCCGCCGCCAAGGGCCGGTATTGGCCTCGTGGTCCTGATTGGTGACGATTATAGCATCGCCGGGTTGCAGCCATTGGCCGAACGCCTGCGCGAGCACGTAGGTATTTTGCGTGGTTGAAGGGCCGAAATGCAGTTCGTCGTCCGCCACGCCTAGCAGCGCGGCCAAACGCGCGCGCGCCTCGTCCATCTCCTCGCCTCCAAGCCTTGAGGCCTCGAAGGCGTGGTAGGGCTGCACTTTCCGTTCGCGGTAGAAGCGCGCGAGCCGGTCGATTACCTGGCGACATGGATACGATCCGCCCGCGTTCTCAAAGAAGGCTTGGCCGGCGAGCGCGGGTTGGGCGAAGGCCGGGAATTGGTCACGGACGAATGAGAGATCTAGGCGCATGATCTAGCCCAGGCGAAATGGCACGGCGTATAGTGAGCAAGTCCCGACTGACGGCTCGCCATTGCGCGCTTGCGGTTCGACTCTGGCGCGCTGGAATATTCGTTCCGCTGCTTCGCCGAATCCCCAACCGGGCGGCGTTTCCGATATCACGCCACATTGCAGGCTCAGGTCGGGGCGAACGAAACATCCGAGCATGGCTTGGCCTTCGATTTCTCGCTCCAACGCCCTTTGGGGATAGAAGCGTGAGAATTCTAACGAGGTGGCTGTCGCGAACGGGACGCCAGCGCCAATCTCGCGACCTTCCGGCATTGGCGTCAGCGCGCCAAGCTGGGTGTCCAAGGCGGCAAATTCTTCGCGCCACGTCGAGCCCAGATAGGCGAAGGCGGAGAGGTCGCCTCTCATGCTCGCAACCACGCCACCGCACACGCTCCGGGGCGCCAAGTAGGCGGCGCGCAGCGTTCTCTGTTGGCCGATTTCGGAGCTCGCGTCGTCCCAACGCGCTTCCACAATTCCAGCTGGGAAGTCCGCGCTGCCAAAGAAAGCGAAATAACCGCCTATTGGCGGCAGCGCATTGCGCACCACTTGGCGCTCGCCCCGCCACTGCGCCTCGTAGGGCCCGATCCGTGCGCGCTCTTGATCGCGCCATCGCACGACATTGCCGATCTCACCGCGCACCGCCTCGACCGAGTACTGCTGAACCAAGGGCAACGAAAATGGGGGCGCGTCGTACACAATACGCGGCTCAAGAGCGTCCGCCGTGCGCGGAGCCACAGGGGGCGAAGGCGGCTGCGCCGCTCCTGGCAATGACCAGAGCAGCGCAAGACACAAAACAATCCAAACGCGTTGCATCTTGCCGCGCCCCCTTTGTCTTAAACCCTACTTCCGCTTCTTCTTGATCGCTGAGGCGATCGACCAGATGTGGCCGAAGGGATCGCGTACCATGCCGAAGCGGTCGCCCCAGAATTGGTCGGCGAGCGGCATCACCTCTTTGGCGCCGGCCTCGATCGCGCGCGCCCACCATTTGTCGGAATCGTCGACTTGCAGGTGTATCGACACGGTCGAAGTCTTGGCATTAGGCGGTGGCACCGTCGCTGGTTCGCCGAATTCGGCGAACTCGTCGGAGAGCATCAACTCGCCGCCATTGATGATGAGGTCGGCGTGCATCAGGCGCTTCTTGTCCTCCGCCTCCATCACCATGCGCACTTTGGCGTTGAACGCCTTTTTGTAGAACTCGATCGCCTGCTTGGCGCCTTTCACCTTCAAATAGGGCGAAAGCGGCGCGAATTCGTTCGAACCGAGCTTAGCGCGCTTGGTCGGCATTTTCGGCGCTTTCTTGGCGGCTTTCTTTTCGGCTTTCTTGGCTTTCGCGGCCATTGGCGCATCTCCTTGTTGTTGCCCAACAGATCGCGCTTTCCTGCGCCGGAGACAAGCGCCGGCGCGACGAATGACAAAACAAAAAGGCCGGGGATTGCTCCCCGGCCCCTCGGCGGCTATCGGCTGCCTTTTTCCGGCGGATCGCGTCACGCCTTGTAATACATGTCGAACTCCACCGGGTGGGGGTGGGTTTCGAAACGGTCGAGTTCTTCTTTCTTGAGATCGATATAGGCGTCGATCAGGTCGTCGCTCATGACGCCGCCCTTCATTAGGAAATCGCGGTCACGGTCGAGGCTGGTGAGCGCTTCGCGCAACGAGCCGCACACGGTCGGCACGTCCTTTAGTTCTTCCGGAGGCAGATCGTACAAATTTTTGTCGAGCGGCTCGCCGGGATGGATTTTCTTCTCGATGCCGTCGAGCCCCGCCATCAGCAGCGCCACGAATGTAAGATACATGTTGCCCGCGGGATCGGGGAAGCGCACTTCGACACGCTTGGCCTTTGAGCCTGTGCCGTACGGGATGCGGCAGGAGGCCGACCGGTTGCGCGCCGAATAAGCAAGCAGTACCGGGGCTTCGTAGCCGGGCACGAGGCGCTTGTAGGAATTGGTAGTCGAATTGGCGAACGCGTTGATCGCCTTGGCGTGCTTGATGATGCCGCCGATATAGAAGAGGCACGTTTCCGAGAGATCGGCGTAGCGGTCGCCGGCGAAGAGGTTATTCCCCTTCTTCCAGATCGATTGGTGCACGTGCATGCCCGAGCCGTTGTCCTTGAAATAGGGCTTCGGCATGAATGTCGCGGACTTGCCGTAGGAGGCCGCCACCTGGTGAATGATATATTTGTACAAGTTCATATTGTCGGCCATACGGGTCAGCGTATCGAACTTGAGGCCAAGTTCGTGCTGGGCAGGGGCGACTTCGTGGTGGTGTTTCTCGGGCCTGAGTCCGAGATCGCCCATGATTTGCAGCATCTCGCCGCGCATATCCTGCAAAGAATCTATCGGCGGGACCGGGAAATAACCGCCCTTGGGGCCGGGCCGGAAACCCGAATTGCCGCCTTCATAGGGCTTGTTGGTGTTGAACGGCAGTTCCGTTGAATCGAACGAATAGCCTGTATTGTGCGGATCGGTGGACCAGCGCACGTCATCGAACACGAAGAACTCCGCTTCCGGACCGAAATAGGCGGTGTCGCCGGCGCCAGAGGATTTCACGTAAGCTTCGGCCTTCTTGGCGATCGAGCGCGGGCAACGCGAATAGGGCTGCATGGTGCCGGGTTCGAGAATATCGCAGAAGAGTGCGAGCGTGGTTTGCTGGTAGAACGGATCGATGTGGGCGCCCATCGGATCGGGGCGCATCACCATGTCGCTTTCGTTGATCGCCTTCCAGCCGGAAATGGAAGAGCCGTCAAACATCTGGCCTTCGGTGAAGGTATCCGCCTCGATCATGCCGACGTCGAAGGTGACGTGTTGCATTTTGCCGCGCAAATCGGTGAAGCGCAAATCGACGAATTGTACTTCCTTGTCTTTGATGAGTTTCATCACTTCATCGGACATCGTCTTTTCTCCTTGGATATTCGGTTTGATTTAGACTGCAGCCGCGCCGGTTTCCCCGGTGCGGATGCGGATGACGTTTTCGATGTTGAGGACGAAGATCTTGCCATCGCCGATCTTGCCGGTTTTGGCGGCTCGCTGAATGGCCTCGAGTGCTGCTTCCACTTGATCGTCATCGACGACGACTTCGATTTTGAGCTTGGGTAGGAAATCAACGACGTATTCGGCGCCGCGATAAAGTTCGGTGTGGCCCTTTTGCCGGCCAAAGCCCTTGGCCTCGAGCACGGTCATGCCCTGAAGTCCGATTTCCTGGAGCGCCTCTTTGACGTCGTCGAGCTTGAACGGCTTGATGATGGCTTCGATCTTCTTCATCCCACAATTCCATTCTTTCGGGCCGATCGAATGGCCCCATTTGGATCGGGGCTCCATGGGCCAGGGCGGCCGAGTCGCAAAGCCCCTCTGCCGTCAGCCGAGCGGAAAAATGCCCCCGGCGCCTAAATTTGAGGCGCCTACGCTCAATGGACCGGCTGACGCCGACAGCCCGGGCCGGTATCCTCCGTCAATGGTGACTTTGTTTCTTATCCGGCAGGGCGAACCCGAATCGGGCGGTTGTGGGTCCCAGAATCGCTTCGCGGCCATCCGATGAGTTTCGAGATTGTCACCATTGCACAAATGCGCGCTATCGAGGCCGGCGCGGCGCGAACGGGTGTAGCAACGCGTACGCTGATGGAGAATGCCGGACGCGCGGTGGCCGATGCCATCACCGCGCGTTTCTCCCCGCGGCCGACGGCGATTCTCTGCGGCCCAGGCAATAATGGCGGCGACGGCTGGGTCGCTGCGCGTTTGCTACAGGACCGCGGTTGGCCCGTATGGGTGGAAGCGCTGGCGCCGCGCGAATCCCTGGCTGGCGATGCAGCGGACGCCGCGCGGGCATGGCAGGGCGAGTTCAAAATAATTTCGGCCGATAACCCAGCCGCGGATTTGTTTGTTGACGCATTGTTTGGGGGCGGCCTTTCGCGTCCGCTGAACGGCCCGGCAGCGCGTCTCGCGCAAACTTTGCCGGCCGAGCGCATCGTAGCTGTCGATGTTCCAAGCGGGATCGACGGCGATACTGGGCGCGCGCAGGGCGATGTCTGTTTCAGCGCGGCGCTCACGGTGACGTTCGTGCGCAAGAAGCCGGCGCATGTTCTTTATCCCGGTCGCGCCCTTTGCGGCGAGATCGTCGTCGCTGACATTGGCGCGCCCCCTGCATTGATCGCGGAACAGGCGACAAAGCTGTGGGAGAACGATCCTTCACTATGGCTACTCTCTTGGCCGCAGCCGAGCTGGCGGTCCCATAAACACGCGCGCGGTCACGTCTTGGTCGCCAGCGGACCCCCGACGCGCACCGGTGCGGCGCGGCTCGCGGCGCGCGCGGCATTGCGCGTAGGCGCCGGGCTTGTGACAATCGCTGCGGCGCCGGAAGCCCTTGCCGAGCACGCCGCGCAACTCAACGCAATCATGCTGAGCGAAGCAGGCGATGATGCAGGTTGGGTTGCGGCGATGGAGCGCAAGTCGTGCATCGTTCTGGGGCCGGCCTTTGGAACCGGCGCCAACGCCGAACGAACTCTCGAAGCCCTGCTCACCAGCGACTCACGCCCCGCGATGGTGTTCGATGCTGATGCGCTGACATTAATCGCTCGTGGAGTCGAAAAAGGGGAGCTACGCGCCGACGATGTGCTGACGCCGCATGTCGGGGAATTTCGCCGGCTTTGTCCTGGCGTGCTCGAGCAAGCGCCGACGCGCATCGACGCAGCGCGTGAGGCCGCGCGCAAGTTCGGCTGCGTTGTGCTGCTCAAAGGCGCCGACACGGTGATCGCCGCCGCCGATGGTCGCGCCATCGTCAACACGACTGGAACGCCTTTTCTTGCCACCGCCGGCGCCGGCGACGTGCTTGCGGGGATGATCGCCGGCGTTCTGGCCCAAGGCGCACCGAGCTTCGAAGCGGCGGCCGCGGGCGCCTGGCTTCATGGCAAGGCGGGGGAAGCACTCGGCGTCGGTCTCATTTCAGAAGACTTGCCTGACATTTTGCCGCTTGTTCTCAAAAGCTTGGGCGTCCGCGAGTAGGGGTGCTGTTAAATGCCCAAACCCCCTGTTTTTGCGAGCGGATTTGAGTTAGCACACAAGGGAGCAGCGCTCGCGAGGAGGGGTCGGACATGCAATGGTGGTGGTGGATAATCCCGGGAGCAGTGGGCGTTATCGGCTTGGCGATCGTGCTCAGCGGCATTGGCTGGATGTTCCGCGGTCGTCCGTTCAAGGGTGGACGCGGTGTGATCGGCGGCGGCTTTTTGTTGGCGATTGGCGCTGTGGTGGCGCTGCTTGGGCTCAATGTGCAAACCTACAATCGGCTGAGCACGGAATATCCGGTTGCAAAGATTAGCCTTGAACGCACCGGTGACCGAACCTTCATAGCGCGCGTGACTGATCTGAACAAAGACGGCGACGCCCTCGCGCCCCCACAGACCTACGAACTCACCGGTAATGAAGTGCAGCTGGATGCGCGCGTCATTAGTTGGAAGCCTTGGGCGACCGTCCTGGGTTTTGATGCGCGCTACGAGCTGCAGCATATTTGGGGCAGAACCGTCGCTGAAAACGAGCCTCTGACCGCCGGCGGCGAGCGCCTCGACGTGAAGAAAGATCGCATGGGCATTGACGTAACCTCCATCGGGCAGATGCTAGGTGGGCTGTCGCCGGTCAACGTTGTACAACATAACTTCGGCAGCGCCGTCTATATGCCCATGGCGGACAAGGCGGAATATTATGTCTGCATCACCGAGGACGCGCTTGTCGCCGACCCCGCAAACGGGGAGGCGCGCGGCGCGATCGAGGTGTGGCTGACGCGGAGCGGGGCGACTTTGAGCGTGCTTCCCGAACGCCCGACCTGTCCGCCCAATCAGCAGGACGAATAGCGCCCCTACAATCCGCTAGCAGAAGTTCGCTCTACGCCCACGCCAAGGCTGTGCCAGTCCGCGCGCCATGAGGCGCTCGCCGAGATCGACGCCATCGATGCTGATACGCGCAACGATCCGACCATAGCGGTCGCGGCGCCCGACCGGCTCGGCCTCCACAACGCGGGCAGAGCTGACCCACGTCCTGAGATAGTCGCGGGCAGCTTCCGCCAAATCCCGCTCTGCTCCGCATTGGGCGCGCCCGCCACGCTCAGGCGCGTCGATATTCTCCACACGATAGCGCTCATCACCGTCGCGGAGCGTATCGCCATCGATCACCAGCGGCTGGGAGAGCACCAGACCCGCAAAAGCCAAAGTTGCAAGCAACACTATCTCCGGTTGAAAACCCGGACATAACACAACCGCAAAGAGATTCGCGACTTAAATACAACCCTGAGATGGTGCGGACGGCGGGAGTCGAACCCGCACGCCGTGAGGCGCTGGAACCTAAATCCAGTGCGTCTGCCAGTTCCGCCACGTCCGCACGAAACGCCGGTTTAGGGATATGCGCACCTTCCGTCCACTGAGCCAGTTCGGCGCTCACTCCAATGGCAAATAGGTGCGGGCGGCCTGCGTCGCACCCAGCTCGGTGAAGTGGCCATCGTCCCAATAGAGATAGCCCTCAGGTGCGCGCAGGCGGCACTCGCTCTGCTGGCAGAGGTGTGGGATCGGATCGATGAAATGAGCGCCGGCGGAAACCGTGCGCAGCTCTCCATTGATGCGCGGCTCGATGCTCATCGACCAGGCGTCCTTGCCCGTGCGCGCAACAATCTCCGGCGCGTTAGTAATGAACATCGGCGATTGCCCGATGACGAACACTTCAACGCCGCGCTGCGCCAGCGCATCGAGCGTCGAGCGTAGTCGATCTAAGCCTCGCCGCTGCAGATCAACCCAACGCGCCGAGAGGATCACGCGCTTTATCTTGAGATCTTCGACGATGCGCAGTGCATTCGCGTTGAATGCCTGGCATTGCGGCAGCGCGTAGGAATAATAGGACAAGACCGGCGGGCAGCCGGCCGCGGTGTATTGATAGACGCGCGCCTGGCTGGCTGTATCCATGATTCCCGGCGCGTAATGCGCCGCGAAGGAATCGCCCCAGAGCAAAACTGGAATGGCGCCGTCAGGGTTGATGACGCATTGCTCCGCGCGCCAGCTCTCATACGGAATATCATGCTGGTAAAAACACACGCCGTTGCGCCAGAGTGCTTCCGCTTGCTCGGCGGTTTCTACCGGCGCTGTGTGCGGAAAGCGTTGCGGCAGGCCGTTGGCGGCCCACCCCAAAACGCCCAGCGCGCCCATCGCCGCGAGCGCAGTGGCGCCGATCCCGATCACCATGGCGTTGGAGGACGTGCCGCGCTTGCGGAATGGCTGTTCCACGAAACGCCAGGAGAAAGCCGCGATCGCAAGCGAAAGCGCTATGATCCCGGCGGCGTCGGTCAGGTTCGGCTCGCGGAGTGTAAGCGTGCGCCAAAACACTGCGATCGGCCAGTGCACCAGGTAGAGCGAGTAGGAGATTAGTCCGATGGCGACCATAGGCGGGCTCGCGAGCGCTTGGCCTGCCCAGGTGCGATCCGCAAAAGCAATGACCAGGGCCGCGCCAAGGCACGGAACCAGCGCAGCCACGCCCGGAAATGGCGTGGCGTCATCGTAGGCGAGCGCCGCCCAAACGATCAGCGCGAGGCCCAATAACGAAAGCGCTTGCCGCGTCCATTCCCCGACGCGCGGCAGCGTCGCGCCCGCAAGCAGCGCGCCGAGCAACAACTCCCATGCGCGCGTCGGCAACAGGAAGAAATTGGCGGTTGGCGCGCGCTGTGTGGCCAGCATAGAGAGCGCGAGCGAAGCCAGTGCGGCGGCGGCGAAAATAGAGAACCAACGCGCGCGGAAGAAGCGATGCACCAGATACGCGGCGATCGGCATGAAGATGTAGAATTGCTCCTCAACCGCGAGCGACCATGTGTGCAGCAGCGGCCGCAACAGCGCGCTGTTCTCGAAATAGCCGGAGGCTTTCCAGAAATAGAAATTGGAGGCGAAAGCCGAAACTGAGGCGAGACTCTTGGAGAAATCGGTCAGTGCGGCGGGCGTCAGGATCAGCAGCGCCGCGAAGGCAGTGGTCACGGCGACAAAAACCAGCGCCGGCAGGATGCGGCGGATGCGGCGATTGTAGAAGCCGAGGATCGAAAACCGGCCCGCCTCCAGGTCTTCACGGATCAGGCTGGTGATCAAATAGCCCGAGATGACGAAGAACACGTCGACCCCGACATACCCCCCGCTGACCGCACCGATCCCGGCGTGAAACAGCAGCACCGGGATGATGGCTACGGCGCGGAGCCCGTCGATTTCGGGTCTGTGTTGCATTGCGCTATGCGGCCAATCCCGGGAAAGGGGAAATTATGCAAATCCCCCGCCAGCGGGCGCGCGCCCGCGTGGACAAGGCGTCTCGCCCCTGCCATAAGCCCCGCTTTCCTTAACAAGCCGCTTGGGAGCGTGGAGAATTTGGCCCCAAGCGGGCGCCGAAGGCTGAAAAACACATGCAATTCACCGAACGCCGTTCCGAGGGCCTTCTGCGGGTCTATGACGTCACCGTCCCCGCCGCGGAGCTGCAGCAAAAGCTGAACGCCAAGATTGAGGAAGTGCGCCCACGCGTGCGCATCAACGGCTTCCGCCCTGGCAAGGTGCCGGCCAGCCATATCCGCAAACTCTACGGCCCCGGCATGATGCAGGACATCATCAACGAGGCAGTGCAGTCCTCGACCAAGGAATCGCTGGAACGCGCCAATGCGCGACCAGCCGCCCAGCCCGACCTCGCGGTGAAGAGCAATATGGAGCAGGTCATGGCCGGGCAGGCCGACCTGCAGTTTGAACTTTCACTAGAAATCATTCCCGAGTTCGAGCCCGCGGATCTTAAATCCATCAAGGTCACCAAGCCGGTGGCTGCGGTTTCTGATGAACAAGTCGATGAAGCCTTGACGGAACTGGCGCGGAATCAGCGTGGCTTTGAAGAGAAGGCCGGGCCTGCCGCTGATGGCGACGCCGTCATCGTCGATTTCGTAGGCCGCATCGATGGCGAGGCGTTTCAAGGGGGAAGCGCCAACGACGCGCAGGTCGTCATCGGCTCAAAGCAATTCATTCCAGGATTCGAAGAACAGCTTGTGGGCGCGAAGGCTGGCGACGAACGCGTGCTGAAGGTGACTTTTCCTGACGATTACGGCGCCGCTGAACTAAAGGGCAAGGCCGCCGAGTTCGAAACCAAAGTCAAGGCGGTGCGCGCGCCCAAGGCGGGTGAATTAGACGATGCATGGGCCGCCGAGCTTGGCTTTGACAGCCTCGGCGCGCTCAAGGAGGCGCTGCGCAAACGCATCGAGAACGACCACGCAGCGCAATCGCGCGCCAAAGCCAAACGCGCGCTGTTTGATCAACTAGACGAACGCCACGATTTCGAGCTGCCGCCACGCATGGTCGAGGCTGAGTTTTCCCAGATTTGGCGGCAGATCGAACAAGACAAAGCCAAAGGCGCTGACGATCCTGCCGATGCCGGCAAGAGCGAAGACGAACTCAAGGCAGAATACCGTGGCATCGCCGAGCGTCGGGTGCGGCTAGGGCTGCTTCTGGCCGAGATTGGCCGTCGCCACAAACTTGAAGTAAGCGACCAGGAGGTGGCCCAAGCGATTGCCCAACAGGCGCGCAACTTCCCGGGTCAGGAACGCCAGATCTATGAAATGTATCAACGTAATCCAGGCATGGTCGCGAATGTTCGCGCGCCGCTCTACGAGGAAAAGGTCGTCGATTACGTCATGGAACTAATCAGTGTGACTAACGAAACAGTCACGCGCGAACAGCTGTTTGCCGACGATGACGTAAAGGCGGAGACGCCTGCGGCGCCAAAGAAGAAGGCTAAGGCCAAGGCCGCAAAGGCCGAGGACTGAGAGGAATTCTCTTCAGGGCTTGCGGCGCGCGCATTGGCGTCAAATATGGGACCCGCGAAGCTGAGTCGCTCAGACCGGGCGGCCAAGGGTGATTTTATGCGCGATCCGATGGACCGAATGACGAGCGTTGGCGGATGGATCCCCAGCGTTGAGGAAACGACCAGCCGCGGGTCGACGCGCTACGACATCTTTTCGCGCCTGCTCAAGGAGCGGATCGTGTTTGTCAGCGGCGGCATCGACGACGTGCAGGCAGCGATCATCACCGCCCAGCTGCTGTTTCTTGAGTCCGAGAACCCGAAGCGTGAAATCTCCATGTATATCAACAGCCCTGGCGGGTACGTTACGGCCGGGCTGGCGATCTATGACACCATGCAATATATCCGCAGCCCGATCGCCACCGTCTGTATCGGCTTGGCTGCGTCGATGGGCTCCTTGCTTTTGGCGGCCGGTGAAAAGGGCATGCGCATCTGCCTGCCGAACGCCCGGGTCATGCTGCACCAGCCCTCCGGCGGCTTCCGCGGGCCCGCTTCCGATATCGAGCGCCACGCTGAAGACATTCTCCACACAAAACGGCGGCTTAACGAGATCTACGTCAAGCATACCAGCCAGCCCTATGACACCGTGGAACGAACGCTGGACCGTGACTTCTTCTTGACCGCAACAGAGGCGAAGGCGTGGGGCATCGTCGATAACGTCTATGAGAAGCGTGAAGCGGCTGAGGCCTGACGAACGCTTTCGTCGGGTATACGGTATTATAATGCCGCGATTCGCCGCTGGCGCCGCAGGTAGCGTTTGCGGCCCCATCCTTGCTATGGTGGAGCAGGGTGGCCAAGTTGAGGGGCATGAACGTTTTTGAAAGGAACGTGGGTGAACCATTGCGCGCGTGGGGGTAGAGGGCGAAAAGCCTTTGGACTTCCTATATGTCGAGTGGCTAACCGCGATCCGCGAAGGAATGGCGCATGAGCAAGGGTACTGCCGGCGGGGAGTCCAAGAACACCCTCTATTGCTCGTTTTGCGGCAAGAGCCAGCACGAGGTGCGAAAGCTTATCGCTGGGCCGACCGTGTTCATCTGCGATGAATGCGTCGAACTCTGTATGGACATCATCCGCGAGGAACACAAAACCTCGCTGGTCAAATCCAAAGAAGGCGTGCCTAGCCCGAAGGAAATCAAAGGTGTTCTCGACGATTATGTCGTCGGCCAGGAACACGCCAAGCGCGTGCTTTCGGTGGCGGTGCACAATCACTACAAGCGTCTCAATCACGCGTCCAAGAACAACGATGTCGAGCTCGCCAAGTCGAACATCTTGCTGATCGGCCCTACCGGCTGCGGCAAGACGCTGCTGGCGCAAACTTTGGCGCGCATCATCGACGTGCCGTTCACGATGGCCGACGCCACGACTTTGACCGAGGCTGGCTATGTCGGAGAAGATGTCGAGAACATCATTCTGAAGCTGCTGCAATCGGCGGATTACAATGTCGAGCGCGCGCAGCGCGGCATCGTCTACATCGACGAAGTCGACAAGATTTCCCGCAAATCGGACAATCCTTCGATCACGCGCGACGTCTCGGGTGAAGGCGTTCAGCAAGCGCTGTTGAAGATCATGGAAGGGACGGTTGCTTCGGTTCCCCCGCAAGGTGGGCGTAAGCATCCGCAACAAGAATTCCTCCAAGTCGACACCACCAATATTCTCTTCATCTGCGGCGGCGCGTTCGCTGGGTTGGAAAAAATCATCAGCGCTCGCGGTAGAGGCTCCTCGATTGGGTTCGGCGCAAAGGTGCGCGACCCTGAGGACCGTCGCTCTGGCGAGGTTCTGCGCGAGATCGAACCTGACGATCTCTTGAAGTTCGGCCTCATCCCGGAGTTCGTCGGGCGCCTGCCGGTGCTCGCGACGCTGGAGGACCTGGACGAGCCGGCCCTGGTGACGATCCTCACTGAACCGAAAAATGCGCTCGTGAAACAATATCAGCGCATGTTCGAGATGGAGAACGTGAAGCTCTCGTTCCCGGAGGAGGCGCTGCGCTCCATCGCTCGCAAGGCGATCTCGCGTAAGACAGGCGCGCGTGGCCTGCGCTCGATTCTCGAAACGATCCTGCTCGACACCATGTTCGAGCTGCCGTCGATGGGTTCGGTTGAGGAAGTCGTGGTCTCCGCGGACGTCGTTGAGGGCCGTGCGAAGCCGCTGCAGATCCACTCGGAACGCAGAACCGCCCAAGAATCGGCTGGCTAATCAACGGGTCGCTGTGAGCAGCGCCAGATCGCGCCCTTGAAGCTTGGAGCGAACACTTCCACATCTGGTGTATCAACGCCGCAAGGCGGTGCGGGTTTGCGCCCGCGCGCCATTGCTAGGAGCACCAAATGGCCGAAAGCCGCATCCTGCCTGTTCTGCCTTTGCGCGACATTGTAGTTTTCCCCAAGCGTGCTGCGCCCCTGTTCGTAGGTCGTGAAAAGTCCGTGCGGGCGCTCGATGAGGTCATGCGCAAGGACAAGCAGATTTTGCTCTCCGCGCAGATGGATGCGTCCGAAGACGAGCCGAGCCGTGATCGCATCTATTCCACCGGCACAATCGCCAACGTTGTGCAATTGCTGAAACTCCCCGACGGCACGGTGCGGGTGCTGGTCGAAGGCGGGCGGCGCGCGCGGATCAAGCGCTTCACCGACAACGATGCCTTCTTTGAGGCGGAAGTGGAGCTCATCGAGGAGGTCAACGCCGATACGGCTGAAGCACGCGCTCTGGCGCGGGCGGTGACCGACCAGTGGGAGAATTACGTCAAGCTCTCGCGTAAGCCGCCGCCGGAAGTGCATCAGGCGATCGCGCAGATCACCGAGCCGGCATTGCTTGCTGACGCTGTTGGCGCGCATCTCGACGTGAAAATCCCGGACAAACAGTCCCTGCTCGAAATCGTCGACGTGCCGCGCCGGCTTGAGCGCATCCTCGCTTTGATCGAAGGCGAGATCGGCATGCTGCAAGTGGAGCGGAAAATCCGCAATCGCGTGAAGCGGCAAATGGAGAAGACGCAGCGCGAATACTATCTGAACGAGCAGATGAAGGCGATCCAGCGCGAATTGGGCGATGGCGATGACGGCCGTGAGGACATCGCTGAACTCGAGACGCGCATCCGCAACACCAAACTCTCCAAGGAGGCCAAAACCAAGGCCGACGCAGAGATCAAGAAGCTGCGCCAAATGAGCCCGATGTCAGCGGAATCGGCGGTGGTGCGAAACTATCTCGATTGGCTGCTTTCGCTGCCCTGGGGCGTGAAGAAGAAGGTCAAGAAGGACATCGACGCCGCCCAGCTAGTGCTCGATGAGGACCATTATGGCCTCGACAAGGTCAAGGACCGCATCCTCGAGTATCTCGCGGTGCAAGCGCGCACCAACAAACTGCGTGGCCCGATCCTGTGCCTCGTAGGTCCGCCAGGTGTTGGCAAAACATCGTTGGGCAAATCCATCGCTCGCGCAACCGGGCGCGATTTTGTTCGTCTATCGTTGGGCGGCGTGCGCGACGAAGCTGAAATCCGCGGCCACCGCCGCACTTATATCGGTTCGATGCCTGGGCGCGTGATCCAGTCGATGAAGAAGGCGAAATCCTCGAATCCGCTCTTCCTGCTCGACGAGATCGACAAGCTCGGCGCCGATTATCGCGGCGATCCCGCGGCGGCGTTGCTCGAAGTGTTGGACCCGGAGCAAAACTCCACGTTCAACGACCACTATCTCGAAGTGGATTACGATCTCAGCGACGTGCTGTTCATCACCACGGCCAACAGCCTCAACATGCCCCAGCCCTTGCTGGATCGCATGGAGATCATCCGCATCCCCGGCTACACCGAGGAAGAGAAGCTCGAGATAGCCAAGCGCCATTTGCTGCCGAAGCAGTACGAGAATAACGGCCTGAAGAAGAGCGAGTTCAGCGTCTCCGAGGATGCGCTGCGCGATCTCATTCGCCGCTACACGCGAGAAGCGGGCGTGCGCTCGCTTGAACGCGAGATCGGCAATCTGGCGCGTAAGGCAGTGCGCGAGATCACTCAAAAGAAGGTCGTGAAGGTCGATGTGACCGCCGCGAACCTCCCCGACTACGCCGGCGTCTGGAAGTACCGCTTTGGCGAGACGGACCTGGAGGACCAGGTCGGCATCGTCACCGGGCTGGCCTGGACCGAAGTCGGCGGCGATCTGTTGACCATCGAAGCGGTGCAGATGCCCGGCAAGGGCATGATGACCGTCACCGGCAATCTCAAGGACGTGATGAAAGAATCGATCTCAGCCGCGAATTCCTACGTTCGCTCGCGCGCGGTCGCGTTCGGCGTCAAGCCGCCGCTGTTCCGCACGCGCGACATCCATGTTCACGTGCCGGAAGGGGCTACCCCCAAAGACGGCCCCTCGGCAGGCGTCGCCATGGCTACGGCGATCGTATCAGTGCTGACCGGGATCCCGATCCGCCGCGACGTCGCCATGACCGGTGAGGTCACACTGCGGGGCCGCGTCCTGGCGATCGGCGGGCTGAAGGAAAAATTGCTGGCAGCGCTCCGGGGCGGGGTAAAAACCGTGCTCATCCCATCTGAGAACGAAAAAGATTTGGCCGACATACCCGACAACGTAAAAAAAGGCATGGAAATCGTACCCGTATCGAACGTGGACGAGGTCCTGGCCAAGGCGCTGACACGGCCGGTGACGGCTATCGAATGGACCGACGAGGACGAACTGGCCTGGGTCCGGCGCAATGAAGGCAGTGAAGGTCGCGAGCCGGCGCGACCACATTAGCCGCGACGCATGGCCGCTTGCGGGAGAGGGAGGAATAATCCTAAGCCTGCAAGCGGTTGAATCATCCAGAATCGGGGGGAAAGAATGAACAAAGCAGAGCTCGTGGCCGATGTCGCCGAACGCATGCGTGACTCCAAGCTCAAGGCCGAGGAAGCGGTCAACGCTGTGTTCGAAGCGATGATTGCGGCGCTCAAGCGCGGCGAGGATATTCGCCTGCCTGCGTTCGGCGTGTTCGATGTCAAGGAGACGGCTGCGCGCACCGCACGCAATCCGCAAACTGGACAGGAAGTTGCGGTCGCCGCGGGCCGTAAGGCGCGCTTCAAGCCGGGGAAGGCCTTGAAGGACGCGCTGAACTGAGGGACGCGCGATGCTCGCGAAAATCTATCAACCGGCGAAATCGGCGATGCAATCGGGCGCTGCGCGGCAGAAATGGCGCTTGGAGTTTGCTCCTGGGGCGGCCCCAAGCAGCGATGCGCTCATGGGCTGGACCAGCTCGCTCGGCCCCAGCGGCCAGGTGCGCATGAGTTTCGACACCAAGGAGCAGGCGATCGCCTTCGCCCGCGCGCACCAAATCGCCCACCAGGTCAGCGAACCGCAGATGCGAGGCCGAACGATCAAGGCCTATTCAGACAATTTCGCGTTCCGCAGACGCGAACCCTGGTCGCATTGAGCGCGCGCATCTTCTTTCCCTCCGATAGATCAGTTTTGAGTTGATGAAAGTAGAGAGGTGCTGTCAGTGTCTCAGTGTCGTCGGCTGACAAGTAAATTGTGGTTATTTTCAAAGACTTTAGCGCCCATAGCTCAACCGGATAGAGCATCCGCCTTCTAAGCGGACGGTTGCAGGTTCGAGTCCTGCTGGGCGCGCCAGCACGCGCGGAGTGGCGGATGGGGTGAGATTCGAACTCACGGTGGAGTTGCCCCCACGCCGGTTTTCAAGACCGGTGCCTTAAACCGCTCGGCCACCCATCCAGCAAGCGCGCCAGAGAGCCTAAAGCGGTCCGGGATTCAAGGTGGAAGTACGGGTTTGTTCGCGTTGTTGGTAAACCTAAAAAAACGATAAATGCTTACGCGCCCTCAATCCGGCTTGGGTTACAAGCGCGGCTTCGAACAGCCGCGAGTGCGCCGATGCAACGTCTTGTCGTTAGTTCCTTGTCGTTCTGCCTGCTCCTTGCGGGCGTGGCGGCGGCTGATCCCGCACCGATCGTGTACGCGGCCCGCCAAGAAACCTCAGCTTCCCATGTCGCTGCGAGCGGCAACGATCTCCTTGGCGGAGACGAGCGTTCGTATGGCTATGGCGCGCCCGCAGGCCGCGAAGGGGCAGTCATTGATCTTCGCCGCGCCGGCGCGCCCGCGACGCAGACAGCGCCAGCGGAAAGTTCGACAAGCGCGGCGCCGACTTGGCTGGAGCAAGAGAGAGTAGGTCCGCCATACCAGGCCAATGGCCGGTGGTATGTGCCTACGCCGGAGCCGGGTTATTCCGAGATCGGGCAGGCGTCCTGGTATGGCCCCCAGTTTCACGGCCAGCCTGCCGCCAACGGCGAGATCTTCGATCAGGAGGCGCTCACTGCGGCTCACCCGACGCTGCCGCTCAATTCCCTGGTGCAGGTCACGAACCTCGAAAACGGCCGTGAGGCCATCGTCCGCGTCACCGATCGTGGGCCGTTCGTGGGCCAGCGACTGATCGATCTGAGCCATGGCGCCGCAGTGGCGCTGGGATGCGAGCGGGCAGGGGGCGCGCGCGTACACGTGCGCTATCTTGGCCCTGCCCCGCGCCGGGTCCAAGCCGAGGGTGGCCACGCAGCGGTCGAGTCGAGCGCGGTCGCCCAGCCAATACTGGCGGCCCCGCTGTCGCTGAGTCCCGCCCCGGCGGAGACCCCGATTGGGGCCGGCTACATGATCCAAGTCGGCGCATTTTCCGATTACCAGAACGCCGAACGCGCCCGCCAGATGGCGGAAACAGCCGGTCAGGTGGCCGTCGACACCCGCCAGAGCGGAGCGGGCCAACTGCACCGGGTACGGGTCGGTCCGTTCGCGACCCGCGAAGAGGCGGCCGCCGCACAGCAGACGCTTGCGGACCTCGGCTTCGCCAGCGCGACCGTCGCCCAGCGCTGAAACAGCGCTCGATTATTGACGCGCCCGCTGCGCTGCCTTCTGGTTCCCCCGAGGACGGGATTCGGCAACGCACCATGACCCTACGCGCAAACCTAGTCGCCGCTGTGCTGATGCTCTCGCTCGCCGCGCCCGCGGAGGCGCAACGCCGCCGCACGGCGCCGGCCCCGGCGCCCGCTCAGCACGTGGTGATCATGGACGCTGTCAGCGGCCTAGTGTTGGCGTGCGAGCAATGCGAGACGCCGGTGGCGCCGGCGTCGATGTCCAAGCTGATGACGGTGCTGCTTGTGCTCGAGGCGCTTGAGCGGCGTGAGATCAGCTTGGATACGCGCTACCGGGTCAGCGAATACGCTTGGCGCGAGCATGGCGCGCCCTCGGGCGGTTCAAACATGTTCCTACCGGTGCACTCCGAGGCAGCTGTGCGCGATCTCTTGCGCGGGGCGGTGATCGTCTCCGCCAATGACGCGTGCGTGGTGCTGGCGGAGGGTCTGGCGGGATCGGAGGCGGCGTTCGTGCAACGCATGAACCGACGCGCCCAGGAATTGGGTCTACGTTCCGCACGCTTCGCCAACGCAACCGGCGTCGACGATCCCGCGCACGTGATCAGCACGCTCGATCTGGCGCGCCTTGCGCGTCACCTGATCGTGCATTTCCCCGATTTCTACCGCACCTATGGCGAGCGCACCTTCACGTTCGGCGACCACACGCAGGAGAACCGCAACCCGCTGCTTGGCGCGTTCGAAGGCGCCGACGGCGTGAAAACCGGGCACACCGATTCCTCCGGCTACGGCATGGTCGGTTCGGCAAGGCGGGGCGAGCAGCGGCGCATTATCGTCTTCAACGGAACCAACAGCATGCAGGCGCGGCGCAACGAGGCGCTGCGCCTGATGCAATCGGCGTTCGACGATTACGCGGTGACGCGCCTGGCCGCCGCTGGCGCGCAGGTCGGAGAAGCACAGGTGCGCCTGGGCGAGCGCCGCACAGTGCCGCTGTTGGCGCGCGACGATATTTATGTCGGAGCGCCGCGCGGCGTCCAAGCCGGATTGAGCGCACGCATCGTCTATCAAGGACCGCTGCCAACGCCGGTTCGCCAAGGCGATATTGTCGCTCAACTCATCGTAGAGGGTCCGGGCTTCGAACGACGGGAGTTTCCGCTTGTCGCCAGTCGTCACATCGGCCCGAATTGGTTCTCAAGCGTGTTCGAAGGCTTGCGCTTGTCCCTGTTCGGCGCTGAATAAGGCCGATGGGCAGGTTCATTACGCTCGAAGGCGGTGAAGGCGTGGGCAAATCAACGCTCGCGCGCGGGCTCGCCGCGACGTTGCGGGCGCGTGGGTTTGAGGTTTTGGCGACGCGTGAGCCGGGTGGCGCTCCGGGCGCGGATGCCATTCGCGCGCTGCTGGTGCAAGGCGAGCCTGGCCGTTGGGATGCGCTGGAGGAGACGCTGCTGTTCGCGGCCGCTCGGCTCAATCATCTGCGTGAAACGATCCGCCCCGCATTGGCCCGCGGTGCATGGGTCATTTGCGACCGCTACACCGACTCGACGCGCGCTTATCAGGTAGCGGCCGGCGGTCTCGACGCCGCCAAGCTCGATGCATTGAACGCGATCCTCCGAGCGGAACGCCCCGATCTCACTTTGGTGCTCGATCTCGATGTCGGTGAAGGACTCGCACGTTCGCGCGGCGGTAGCGCCGGTGAGGATCGCTTTGAACGGAAGGGTGCGGACTTCCACGCACGCGTGCGTGCTGAGTTTCTGGCCATCGCTGCGCGCGAACCCGGGCGCTGCAAGATTGTGAACGCCGCACAGGCGCCTGAAGCGGTGCTGGCGCAAGCGCTGGCGTTCGTCGAGACGCTACTGTGAAAACGGAAAAGCAAGCATCCGAGCCCGACCAAGAGCAGGCCGCGCCGCACCCGCGCGAGACGTTCGCTTTCATAGGGCACGACGGCGCCGAATTGGCGCTTGCTGACGCTCTCGGCGGCGGGCGCATGCATCATGCCTGGTTGCTGGCAGGGCCCAAGGGGGTGGGAAAAGCCACGCTCGCTTATCGCTTCGCTCGTCTTGCGCTCGGCGCAAAGCGGCTTGGGCCGCGCCCGCTCGATTGCGACCCGGACGACGCGATCGCTCGGCGCGTTGCGCAGATGGCGCACCCGGACCTGTTCGTGCTGCGTCGCGGTCTCAACGAGCGCGGCAAGCCGCGGCGGGAAATCACTGTCGACGATGCGCGCGAACTAGGGCGCTTCTTTTCGCTTGCGCCCTCCGAGGGCGGTATGCGGGTGGCGATCATCGATGCGGTCGACGATCTCAACCGCAACGCCGCGAACGCAATTCTGAAGACGTTGGAAGAGCCCCCGGCCCGCTCGGCGCTGCTGCTGGTGTGTCACGCACCCGGCGCCGCACTGGCCACGATACGCTCGCGCTGTCGCAGGCTGCCGATGCGGCCGATCGAGGACGCGCTTGTAAGCCAGGCGCTCGGCGCGAAAGCTGATTCGGCGCTGGTGGCGCTGGCCAAGGGACGCCCGGGACGCGCACTTGCGCTTGCCGCACAGGGCCTAGACGCCGGCGCGATGCGCCTCGATCGCGCGCAGGCCGCGATTGCAGGCGGCGGTGCGGCGAGTGTGCTGGAGCCTCTCTACAATTCCATGGCGGGAGAGCCGTACGAGCGCCTTGCGGCAACGCTCGAACTCGCGTGCGAATGGACGCGCGCAGCGGCGGTTGCAGACGCAAGCGAGGCATGGGCGGAGGCGTGGTCGGGATTAGAGACGGTGCGACACGAGGCCGAGGGGCTCGACATGGATCCCCGCCACGCGCTCGCGCGCGCCATCGGCATGCTCGACCGAGCGGCGGCGTCGCGGCGATGAAGCGCTTCTTGTGATAGCAACATGCTGATCGATAGCCACGTCAACCTCCACCATAAGAGCTTTGACGAGGATCGCGGCGAAGTGATTGCGCGCGCGCGCAGCGCCGGCGTCGCTCGCATGATCACGATCTGCGATACGATCGCGAATTTCCCGGATGTCATCGCCATCGCACAGGCGCATAGTGATATCTTCGCAAGCGTGGGCGCGCATCCGCATTATGCGAAAGACCATCTGGATCTGACGGCGGCGCGTCTGATCGAATTGGGTCAGCACCAAAAGGTCGTCGGGATCGGGGAAACCGGGCTCGACCGACATTACAATCACAGTCCGTTCGAAGCGCAGGTTGCGGTGCTTCGCGTCCACGCCGAAGCGGCGCGCGCACTCGGAAAGACGCTCATCATCCATACGCGCGATGCCGACGAGGCGATGGCGGACTTGCTGGAAGAAGAGGCGGGGAAGGGGCCTCTGCGCATCCTCATGCATTGCTATACAAGCGGGCTAGAACTGGCGCAGCGCGCCCTCGCTTTGGGCGCCTATTTCTCGTTCTCTGGCATCATGACCTTCAAGAACGCCCACGACGTTCGCGCCATCGCTAGCGTCATTCCACTGGACCGAGTGATCGTTGAGACCGACTGCCCCTATCTCGCGCCTGTCCCGCACCGAGGTCAAAGATGTGAACCCGCCCATGTGGCCGAGGTGCAGGCCGCCTTCTGCCGCCTGCGCGGGATCGACCCGGAGCAGGGGAGCGCCCTGCTCGCGGATAATTTCTTCCGCCTCTTCCCGGCGATCCCGCGGGTGAGCACGTAGCGCGGCGGCCCTACTCGCTTCTGGCGCCCCTGCTCCCCCTATTCGCCTCGCCCTTCCCTGGTCGCAATGCTAGAAGGCGAAAACTGTGGGGGAGACCATGTTCATGGCGGCGCTCATACAGGCAGTGGGCATTTGGTTCCTGGTCGCGGTCGCGCTCGAGTTTGCGGCTTGTTACAGTGAGCAGATGGCGGCCGCCTACAAACCGCCAGAGGGGGAAGAGAAGCGCGGCGAGGGTTTCGGCGCGTTCGCTCTGATGGTAGTGACGACGCTCACTCCGGCGATGCTGTTCGTGCACGCGTTTTTCACGACCGCCGGTTCAGGCGACGCCATGCAATGGAGCCAGATTCGCATCTGGGCGCTCGCTCTGATCGTCGCCGCGATCTTGGTGGGCGCCATAGCAGGCCGGCTCGTGGGCACGGCTTGGCAGGGCGCGGCGCGCGTCATGCGCGTGCTTGCGCTGCCCTTAGGGCTCGCCGCATTCGCTTTCGCCATCTACGCGACGCGCCCCGCGCTCGAGGCGCTGATCGCCGTGCTTTCCGGAGAGGTGATCGTCTTGCCCGTGCGGCCCTATTAGTGGCGCCGGTGGGTGAGGGAGCGCGGGAGCGCCGCCGCGCGTTGCATGAATCGGCAGGGTCGTGCAGATGGGCATGATGTGGATTGCGCATAGCGAACTGGCGGAGGAGCACTAATGTTGTCGCTGTTCCTCGCCTCGTTCGTGACCTTCTTTGTCGCCATCGACCCTGTCGCCATGGCGCCGATGTTCACCACCATGACTGCGCGCATGAGCCCGGCCTGGCGCAATACCATGGCCCGTCGCTCGGTGGCGTACGCCACCGGCGTTCTGCTCGCTTTCGCGTTCGGCGGCGCGTGGCTGCTGGAGCAAATCCATGTTTCGCTCGACGCCTTCCGCATAGCCGGGGGGATGCTCCTGTTCCTCATTGCCGTCGACATGCTGTTTGAGAAACGCACGGAGCGGCGCGAGGAGCGTGCCGAGAAAGTCGCGGCGGAGCAAGCCAAGCACCCCGACCAACAGGACGATATTTCCGTGTTTCCCTTGGCCATTCCTCTAATCACCGGCCCAGGCGCCATCGCTTCGATCATGCTGTTCTTCGCTCAATATCCAGGCGCCGCAGAGCGCGCCATGATACTTGCGGGCGCGGGCGCCAATCTCGCGCTCTGCTTGATTGCGTTCCTGCTCGCTGGCCCCATATCCAAGATCATGGGTCCGCAAATTGGTTCAATGCTGACGCGAATATTTGGCATATTGCTGGCGGCGATGGCTGCGCAATTTGTGGTCGACGGCGTCACCAACGCCTTTCATATCGGTGCGCCATGAACAATGCCACCCATCCCCGGATTGGCCGCAGGCCAAGTCCGGGGCCTAGGATCACAACCGCTTGCGTTTATAGGCCCCGGGCTCGCCGCTTAGCGTCGCCCCGGGGATGGGTGGAAAGGCTCGGAGCCAGGTGATGAACAAGATCGACGCCGCCAACGCGCCGGAACTTTCCGGCACGCGCTATCCAGCTCCTTACGACGAACCGGTGAAGGCGCGGCGTTGGAAGGCCCTGGGTCAAGTCGCCGGGTTGACGCAATTCGGCGTGAACCTGCTCACTTTGCCGCCAGGCGTATGGTCTTCGCAGCGTCACTGGCACGCGAAGGAAGATGAGTTCGCCTACGTCCTCTCCGGCGAAGTCACTTTGGTGATGGATGAAGGCGAGGAGATCATGTTCGCTGGCGATTGCATCGGCTGGAAGGCGGGCGTGAAGAACGGCCATGTGCTGCAGAACCGGTCAGTAAACGATGCGGTGATCCTCATCGTCGGCGGCCGCGATGACGAGGATCACGGCGAGTACTCAGACATCGACATGCAATTCCTTCCAGGCCGCTATGCCGGCGGCGGCGGGTATCGGCGCAAGGATGGAACGGTGATTACATGACGGCCAGTTTCGACCTCATCATCATCGGCTCCGGACCCGGCGGATACGTCGCCGCGATACGCGGCGCGCAGCTCGGCATGAAGGTCGCCATAGTCGAACGCGACAAGCTCGGCGGTATTTGTCTCAATTGGGGATGCATCCCCACCAAGGCGCTGCTGCGCTCGGCGGAGGTCTACCGCAATTTCCAACACGCGAAGGATTTCGGACTCTCTGCGGAGGGCGTGAAGTTCGATTCCGAAGCGGTGGTGCAGCGATCGCGCAGAGTTGCGGCGAAGCTCTCCGGCGGCGTCGCCATGCTGATGAAGAAAAACAAGATCACCATCATCGAAGGCGAGGCGCGGCTGGAACGCGGTGGCGGCGCGCCGAAAGTGATCGTGAATAAGGACGGCGCGGACGCCGTCTATGAAGCCCGCCACGTACTGCTCGCCACCGGCGCGCGCGCGCGCGAAGCCCCGGCGTCTGGGCTCAAGGGCGATGGCAAGCGCATCTGGACCTATCGCGAGGCGATGACGCCTCCAGTTTGGCCGGAGAGCCTGCTCGTGTTCGGCTCCGGCGCCATCGGCATCGAGTTCGCAAGTTTCTATGCTGCTTTTGGCGTCAAGGTCACCGTGGTGGAAATGCTCGACCGTATCCTGCCCGTAGAGGACGCAGAGATATCGGCGTTCGCAAAGAAGCGGTTCGAGAAGGAGGGGATGAAGATATCCACTTCGGCCGAAGCGAAGGCGCTGCGCGCCACCGCCGATGGCGTGGAAGCGCAGGTGGCTGTCAACGGCAAGACAGAAACGCTCACTGCCAGCCACGCCATCGTCGCAATTGGCATCACCGGCAATGTCGAGGGCCTTGGGCTTGAGGCGCTGGGCGTGGGGGTCGAGAAGGGCCACATCGTCACTGACGGGCTAGGGCGCACCAATGTCGCCGGCCTCTACGCTATCGGCGACGTCACCGGGCCGCCCTGGCTTGCACACAAGGCCAGCCACGAGGGCATCATCTGCGTTGAGGCGATCGCCGGGCAAAGCCCGCATCCGCTGATCAAGGAACGCATTCCCGGCTGCACCTATTCCCATCCGCAAATCGCCAGCGTTGGCCTCACGGAGGCCGCCGCGAAAGCGCTGGGGCGGGAAGTGCGCGTCGGCAAGTTTCCGTTCGTGGGCAACGGCAAGGCGATCGCGCTTGGCGAAGACCAGGGGCTCGTGAAGGTCGTGTTCGACGCGCGCAGCGGTGAATTGCTGGGCGCCCATATGGTCGGCGCGGAGGTGACGGAGCTGATTCAGGGCTACGCGATAGCGATGCAGGCCGAAGTCACCGAACACGAATTGATGGAGACAGTGTTTCCCCACCCGACGCTCAGTGAAATGATGCACGAAGCCGTGCTCGATGCTTATGGGCGCGTGATCCACATCTGATGGCTGGGCCCTCTTCCGAAATTGGCAAAACGCCGGAGCGGGGAGGGGGTGTCCTGCGCGTCACCATCCTGGGCTGCGGCTCATCGGGGGGAGTTCCGCGCGCCACCGGCGATTGGGGCGTGTGCGATCCGGCGGAACCAAAGAACCGCCGCTCACGCTGCGGACTGCTGCTGCAGAAATGGCGTGGCGCGGCCGGCGCGGCGAGCGAGGCCACAAGCGTGCTAATCGACACGCCTCCGGAGCTGCGCCAACAGCTGGCCGCGGCGAACCCGGGTCATCTCGACGCCGTCCTGATCAGCCATGATCACGCCGACCAGGTCGCGGGCTTCGACGATATCCGCGCCTTCTTCATCGCCGCGCGCAAGCAGATTCCAGTTTGGATCGACGAACCGACCAGGCGGACGTTTCTGCGGCGCTACGGCTACGCGTTCGATACCCAAGCCGGCTACCCGGCAATCGCGCGCGACGCCGGCCACATGGCGCCGCGGGTTCCGGTGGAGACCGCCGGCCCCGGCGGCGCGCTGGAGATCCTGCCGGCGGAGCAAGGCCACGGCTCTCCCAATTCCACCGGCCACCACATTGGCGGCTTCCCCTCTGCCACCCATGTCGTGT
>CADEEA010000033.1 GCA_902826245.1 uncultured Alphaproteobacteria bacterium
CGCTCCGGGTTTGGAACGACGACACCATCCAGCCCAAAACCGGTTTTCCCCCACATCCGCATTCGGACATGGAGATCATCACCTATGTCCGCACCGGCGCGATCACGCACCAGGATTCAATGGGAAACAAAGGCCGCACCGAGGCCGGCGACGTGCAGGTGATGAGCGCAGGCGGCGGCGTCACCCACTCGGAATACAATCTCGAGGACGAAGCCACCACGCTCTATCAAATCTGGATTCTACCGAAAGAGCGCGGCGGTAAGCCCTATTGGGGCGCGGCGAAGTTTCCGAAACAGGATCGCTCGGGAGCGTTGGTGACGCTGGCGTCGGGCTTCGCGCAGGATCAGGAAGCAGGCGCGCTGCCGATCCGCCAGGACGCGCGCGTGATGGCGGCGACCATGGCAGGAGGCCAGAGCGTTGCCTTCGCGGCCGAGCCTGGCCGCCACTTCTATCTCGCGCTCGCCAAGGGAGCGGCGCGGGTCAATGGAGTAACGCTGGCCGCCCGCGACGGCGCAGCGATCAAGAACGAACCGGAAGTGCGGATCGAGGCTGACGCCGAAAGCGAAATCGTGCTGGTCGATGCGCCCTGAGTGCACATGAACAGTGCAGTCACGTGCTTTGCTTCTCAGTGCATCGCGAGCAAGGTGGGATGACGAGGAAACAACATGGCTAAGCTCTTGATGGCGCTGCTGATGGCGGCGAGTTTGGCGTCGTGCGTCGCGGCGACGGTGGCGGGTGCAGCGATCGGTACCGCCGTAGGGGTCACCGGCGCGGTGGTTGGAGCTACCGTGCAGACCACCGGCGCAGTGGTCGACGCTGTCATCCCCGACGGCGACAAGAAGGACAAAGATGAAGAAGAGTAGCGCGCACACAAACGTGAGTGGCGCGCGCGCCCGGCCGGGTTTATGTTTTGGTTTGTTCTAGTTCGGAGGCTCCCCATGCGTTCGACCATCGCGCTCGTCAGCTTGGCGGCGTTTTTTTCCCTCTCCCTCCCCGCCAATGCGACGCCTGTGAATTTGTCGCCGGTAAGTTTTTCCCCAGAGTTTCAAACCGCTCTCGAGGAGGACCTCGGCGCCCGCGAGGGCGAACGGCTGCAGACGGACCTCACGAACGCAGTCACCAGAGAGCTTACCGCGCGCGGGGCCAGCATGGGCCAAGGCGGCATCACGATCGAGCTTTCGATCATCGACGCCGATCCCAATCGCCCAACCTGGCAACAGCTGGCCAACCGACCCGGCCTGGACTACATGCGGTCGATATCGGTAGGCGGAGCAGAATTGCGCGCCCTTCTACGCGGTGCAGACGGCCAGATCATAAGTGAGGTCAACCACCGCCGTTATAACCACAGCATTGCAGACGCCGCCTTAGGTGCGTCGAACACGTGGTCGGAAGCGCAGCGGACCATTCGCCGCTTCGCAAGCCGCGTCGCTGACGCCTACGTCGCGGCGCAATAGGGTCAGCGCAGCCCGATTAGCTTGTGGGTTTGCAGGCTGAGCCGCCAGAGTGGGTGAGCCAGGCAATAAGCAATGGCGGCCTCGGTGTTCGCCGTTTTCTCTGCGCCGTCCATCGGCTGCAGGAAGAAGTGCTTGAAATCCAGGCGTTCATAGCGCTCGGGATCGGCGCCCGGCTGCGGAAACACCAGTTTGAGTTCATCGCCTGAAACCTGCACAAGGTCGGCGCGGGCCTTGGGGCTGATGCAAATCCAATCGAGTTTCGGCGGCGCGGTTAGCGTGCCATTGCTCTCCACCGCCACTTCGAACCCCTGCGCGTGAAACGCAGCAATAAGCCGCGAATCCAGCTGCAACAACGGCTCGCCGCCCGTGCAAACAATATACGGCGCTCCCTGTTTCAGGTCGGGCCAGAGCGCGCTTGCGGCGCGTGCAAGCACGTCCGCGTTCTCGAACCGACCCCCGCCGTCGCCGTCCACGCCCACAAAATCAGTATCGCAAAACGAGCAGATCGCCTCTGCGCGATCCTGCTCGCGACCGCTCCAGAGATTGCAGCCGACGAAGCGCACGAAAACCGCGGGGCTGCCGGCGCGCGCGCCCTCGCCTTGCAAAGTGTAGAACATCTCTTTGACCGCGTAAGTCATGGCTCGCCACGCCATTCCGCCCAGCCGCGCGCGCGCAGCTCACATGCCGGACATGAACCGCACCCGTAGCCCCAAGGGTGGCGGTGCCAGCGGTCGCCCTCATAGCAGGTGTGCGTGTGCTCGACGATCAGATCGACTAGCGCGTCGCCGCCCATTTCGTGCGCGAGCGCCCAGGTCTGCGCCTTGGAGCGGTGCATCAGGGGCGTAACGATCTCGATCTGCCGATCGAGCCCCAGCGCGAGTACGCTCTGCATGGCATCGAGCGTCGTGCGCCGGCAATCGGGGTAACCGGAAAAATCCGTCTCGCACATGCCCCCGACCAAGACGTCGATGCCCCGGCGGTAGGCGTAGGCCGCCGCGACGGACAAGAACACGAGATTGCGTCCAGGCACGAAACTTGTCGGCAGCCCGTTCGCGGCCATTTCGATGGCGCGGGAGCTCGTCAGCGCACTCTCGGCAATGGCGCCGTACCCGGATAGGTCGATGACCGTATCGCCCCCGAGCCCGGCTGCCAGCCCTGTCAGACGCAATTTTTCCAGCACGACCGGCCGCTGATCCAGCTCGACAGCGTGCCTCTGGCCATAGACAAACCCTATGGTTTCAACCATTTTGTATTGGCCAAACGCCCAAGCCAGGCAAGTCGCCGAATCCTGACCGGCAGAAAACAGAACTAGCGCGGATTGGGACATCACCGCGAAGTCATAGGCGAACTGGCCGCGCACTGGAACATGTTGCAGCTGCGAGAGATTTGCGGGCCCTGCCGTTAGGTAAGTGTGACCCTCCCGCCTCAACCGCAGGGTTGTTGACGGTCCCGTCACCGAATGCGTCGCCCAGGCTGTTGACAGGAGGGGCTATGCTGCCTGCTATAGCGGCCTGGACACCTATGGGCGGGGGGGAGAGTCTCGCTCGCCGAGGCCCTATTTGCCCATGGTTCAAGATCGCGCGGGGGCCAGCTCATCGGCGGCGCCTCGTCAACTGGGAGGTTAGCGATGAGCAGCAAGAAGAAACTGGGATGGCTTTTGCTTTCGGGCGCTTCGCTCGCCGCCATGGGCGCGTTTTCGCCCGGTATGGCGCAGGCGCAGGAAGAGGATGTGATCGACGAAATCGTCGTTACGGCGACGGGCCGTTCGGCGGCGATCCAAGATGTTCCTTTGGCGGTCCAGGCCATTTCCGGCGAAACCCTGGAACAAGCCGGCCTGCAGAGCTTGACCGACCTCACCCAGATTGCACCGACTCTTCGCATCGGCTCCGGTCAGTCGACGACTTCCGGCACCATCGCCTCAATCCGCGGCATCGGCACTGGCTCCGATAACCCGGGTTTCGAAGGCGCAGTCGGCATTTTCATTGACGGCGTCTACCGCGCCCGCGCCGGTGCGGCGCTTGCCGACCTTCCGGATGTCGAGCGAATCGAGGTCCTGCGTGGTCCGCAAGGCACGCTGTTTGGAAAGAACACCTCCGCCGGCGCCATCAGCGTCATCACTGCGGGCCCGGACTTCACGACCGGCGCCTGGGGTGACATGGAATTCGCCGAACGCGGCGGGCTGCGCGCTTCCTTTGGCGCAACCACTGGGCTGACCGAAAATCTCGCCGTCCGTATCGACGGCGCGATCCGCGGCCAGGACGGCTACATCACGGATGTCACGTCCAACCGCGACATCAACAGCACCGACCGCTGGTCGGCGCGCGGACAGCTGCTGTGGGACATTAATTCAGACGCGTCGTTCCGGCTGATCGTCGACGGTGGCCAAACCGGAGAGAATTGCTGCGGCGCGGTTAATCTGCAAAGTGGCGTTGTAGTCGGCGCGATCGGCAATATTTATTTCCCTGGCGCACTGCTCACGGACGATCCGTCCGAGCGCAACATGACGTTGTCACCCAACCGCTCCTATGACGAAGCTGCAGACGACTTCGGCGTTTCGGGAGAACTCAATTGGGACATTGGCGGGCTCACGCTAACGTCGGTTTCCGCCTATCGCGACTGGAGCGCCGAACGCGACCAGGACATCGATTTCACCAGCATCGACCGCGCTTATCGCGATGGCCTTGAGATTGGCATTCAGACGTGGTCGCAAGAATTCCGTCTGCAAGGCGAGAACGGCCCGGTGAATTGGCTGGTTGGCGCATTCGGCAGCGGCGAGGAAATTGACACGACCGACCGGATTCGCTTTGGCGCGGATGCGACCGCCTTCGCCAACGCGGCGACCTACTTCCTTACGGTCGGCGGCGCGAATGGCGCGCGCAAACTCTATGACCAGCCGGTTGCGCTGTTCAATCCCACGACCTTCGCCCCGCTGCCCTTCACCGACGTGACGTTGTGCGGTACCGTGCTCCCCGCGCTGCACCCGTTGATTCCGCTTCAGACGGCCACCTGCACCGGCCTTGGGGCAGCGAAGACCGGCGCGCTGCTGGGCGTCAACTTGGCGCCGGCGCCAGGGAATGAGCTCAATGTCTACCTGCCGAATGTGACGCCCGGCGACGGGCAGCAAGCGGATCGCTGGGGCACAACAACCGAGTCGTTTTCGCTCTTTACGCACAACGAAATCAGCCTGGGCGAAAACCTAATACTGACCTTGGGTGCGCGATACAACGAAACCACCAAGGACCTGACCGCCAGCCTCAACTCGGTAAACCCTGGTTGCGATCTGTTGCGAACTTTTGCAATCGATCATGACGCAAACCCGCTCACGCCTAACGTGAACCTCGCGTCGCTCATCTCCGCCGGGACCGGAGGCGGCGCCGACACGCCGTTCGCCCTGGCCTGCAACGCGGTGACCAATACCTTGGCGAATGATTCCGACCCGTTGACAGCTGGGAACCAAGCCTGGGCGGACAGCCGCACGGAGAACGAGTGGAGCGGCACGGCCTCGCTTGCCTTCCATCCAACTGAAGACCTGATGATCTATGGCGGCTACTCGCGCGGCTACAAAGCGGGCGGCTTCAACATGGATCGCTCGGGCTTCTTCGGCCGTAACAATCGCCGTCCCTTCGAGACGTTTACGCTCTCGACGAACGATCTCGAGTTCGAGCCGGAATTTACCGACGCTTATGAAATCGGCTTCAAGTCGACAGTCTTCGGCGGCACTACGTTCAATGCCAACGTCTACTATCAGCAGATCCACGACTACCAATCGAACGTGTTCTCGGGCTTCAACTTCTTCACGCTGAACGTGCCGGAACTGATCTCGCAGGGCGCAGAAGTCGAAGTGAGTTCTCGCTTGAGCGACAATCTCACGCTCACCGCCGGGGTCGTCTATAATGACGCCTTTTACGATAGCGCCGCCACCTATGGGGGCGACACCATAGCCGACGGAACCACGCTGGCGCAGGCGCCGGAATGGACCGTCAGCGGATCAGCGAATTATTTCATGCCCCTCGTGGGCGATTTTGGCGCCAATTTCTACGTCAACGGCCGCTGGGTCTCCGAATATGCGACCATGACGCTGAACCCGAACCCCGCAACCGCGAACGAAGCATTCGCCATCTTTGACGGAAGGGTCTCTTTCGGCCCACGCGACGGCAGGTGGTCGGTGGAAATCTTCGGGCGCAACCTGACCGACGAATACTATAATATCGGCGGGTTCGGCGCCCCGGAACGGACCATCGCGAACAGCGCCGCCGGGCTCCTACCGCCTGGCGTGACCCCGCTCGCGGCGGGCAATTATCTCGTCTACCCGAACACGCCACGCACGGTCGGCATGACCTTGCGGGCACGCTTCTAAGACAATGGCGCATACTTAGAGTAGGACGGCCGGAGCTTCACCGCTCCGGCCGTTTTCTTTTGTCGAGGTTCACGCTTTCCCGCGCAGCATCTGGATGATGCCGGAGAAGTCCTTGCCGGCGTGGCCGCGCTGAACGAATTCGCTGAACAACGCCTCCGCCGCACCGCCCAGCGGCGTTGAGGCACCGAAGGCTTCGGCCGCGTCCTGCGCCAGTTTCAAGTCCTTGAGCATCATCGCCGCCGCGAAGCCGCCATCGTACTCCCGGTTCGAGGGCGCCGCCGGCACCGGCCCAGGCCACGGGCAATAGGAAGTCAGCGACCAGTTTTGTCCGGACGCCTTTGAGGCGATGTCGAAGAATTTCTGTGGGTCGAGCCCAAGCCGCTCGGCCAGCACGAACGCCTCGCAGGTGCCAATCATGGAAATGCCGAGCAGCATGTTGTTGCAGATCTTGGCCGCCTGCCCCGCACCCGAGGCGCCCGCGTGAATAATCGCCTTGGCCATCGGCTTCAGCGCTTCCTCGAAGTCGGCAAAATCCTGCTCTCGGCAGCCAACCATGAAGGTGAGCGTGCCGCCCTGCGCCGCGGCCGTGCCGCCTGACACCGGCGCATCAGCTGAGCGAAAGCCTTGCATCGATGCATCGCGCGCGACAGTGCGGGCGCTGTCCACGTCGATCGTGGAGCAATCGATCAGCAACGCGTCCTTGCGTGCATGCGGCAGGATCGACTGCAAATAGACATCGCTGACGTGCTGACCTGCGGGCAGCATGGTGATGACGATATCAGCGTCTTTCACCGCTTCGGCGGCTGAACTGGCGCCGTGCATCCCCTGTTCAACGGCACGGGCGACGGCTTCGGCGTTCAGATCGAATGCCGCCACCTCTCGCCCGGCCTTGGCCTGATTTGCGGCCATGCCGGAGCCCATATTGCCAAGGCCGAGGAATGCGACGCGGGTCATGGGGGGGCTCCGACAAGCTTCTCTCACAAAGCCGCGTCATTCCGGACGCGCGTAGCGTGATCCGAAATGACGGAACTTGACGATGGCTCTTTAGAGCCGGCTTGTGGCGACGTCCATCTTCCCCGCGTGCCGCCTTAGCTCGCCGGCGCCAATCGCCCGCTGATCTCGCCGTCCTGGAACGCATCGGTGTGGATGTTGAGATAGACGAAGTCAGCGCCCAACGTGGCGACGAATTGCTCGAAACTCAGGCTGGAGCCGACCAAAGCGGCGTTCTCCGCATACGGCAAATCCTCGAAGGCGAGCCGAAATCCGTTCGGCGCATCGGCGTATGCGGCGCCGTAGGGAAACGGAACCAGCAGCGAGATGTCGCCGTTGGCGGCGTAGAGGTGGAGATGCACCGGCCCGACGCCCGCATGGATGACGTGATCCCACAGATTGTCCCGCGAAATGCCGGCGACATCGAGGGTGACATCCACGGTCTGCGTCGCTGTATCCACCGAAACAGAAGCTACGCCGGAGGCCATCGAGCCGGTGATCGTCGGCGCCTGATTGCCGTTAAGCGCGGCGGTGAAACGCAGCGTCTCCGCCGATGCCGGAGCGGCGGCCGCGATCGCGGCGCATGCAAACAGCACTGCTCTCAACATGTTGCATCTCCTGCATCTCATTCGGATCATTTTGTCGGCGCTACTTGGGCGGGTCGATGCGCCTGCGACGAACGGCAAGCGTCGCAACGCTACGGGGCCGTGAGCGCGCTAGAGCGGCGTCCACTCCTCGTCTGCCGGCAGGACTGCGAATATCTCGTCCAGCATCGCATCGGTGACGCCCGCGAGCGCGGGTGGGTTCCAGGCCGGCTTGTTGTCCTTGTCTACAATCAGCGCGCGCACGCCTTCGATGAAATCGTGGCGCTGCGCGACGCGACAGGCGATGCGATATTCCTGGACCATCTCGTCGGCGAAACTCGACATCCGCGCGCCCTCGCGCAATTGGCGGAAGCTGACTTTCAGCGTTTGCGGCGATTTGGTTGCGAGCGTTGCGAACTGGGCTTTCGCCCAATCCGAGCCATCGACTTCAAGCGCGGCGATGATGGCTTCAACGCTATCCGCAGCGAAAATGCGATTGATGCGCTCTATGTTCTCCGGCGTCAGCTCTTTCGGCTTGCCGGCGCTTTCTGAAAGCGCGTCGAGGCCGCTTGAGAGCGCACGCTCGGCGTCGTGCGTCTGCGCCGCGCCTGCAATTTGCGCGCGCGCGGGGCCTAGCATTTCTGTCGAAAGATAATGCGTGGCCACCCCCGCGATCAAGCAATCTGCAGCCTTCAATCGCGCGCCGGTAAGCGCAAGCCATGTTCCGATCTCACTTTGGCCGATCTGCCCATTGGGCTTGCGCGGCAGATACCAGCCGCCGCCGACATCGGGAAACAAGCCGATGCCAGTTTCCGGCATCGCGTACGTCGTGTTCTCGGTGGCGATGCGAAAGCGCGCCGGCATGGAAATGCCAACGCCGCCGCCCATGGTTACGCCATCCATGATCGCAATCACCGGCTTGTTGTACGTGAAGAGCAAATGATTCAGCTGATACTCGGCGTAGAAAAATTCGCGCGCCTCGCGGCCATCGCTCTTGCCTGACTCGGCCAGCATGCGGATATCGCCGCCGGCGCAAAATCCGCGCGTACCCGGCGCGTGCTCGATCAGGATGGCCTTCACGCTTGCATCGTCGCGCCAGGCCATCAGCGCTTCGATCATGGCGCGGCACATCTGCGTGTTCAGCGCATGCAACGCATCCGGCCGACTAAGTGTAACGCGCCCGAACCCAATCTCAGTTCTGATAAGAACCGGGTTCTCTCGACGCAATGGAAATTTCTCGATCGCCGCCGTCGCCTTGCGCTGGCGAAGAGCCGCACCCCCTGGGATGCCTTCAACGGCAGAAGAAAGAATCTCCACCGCGAGCTTGCAAAGAGGGCCGTAGACCGGAAACCCCTCTTTTATGCCAGCCTTGAAGTACTGAAGCTCACGCGCCTTGTAGTACTGGTTCAGCACGCCTAACGGAGGGTCGTTGTGTTGACACCATTTCCCATTGTCAAACCCCCGTTTTCGCGCCTCCGCAAACAAGGCTACGAGATCGTGTCCAAATCGCTTCGTGTTTCGCAGTTCTTCGAACTCAATACCCCGATAGTAAAGAAAGGCCTTGAGGGCTAATTCGATAGCCTGACCTACTAAGAAATTCACGACCATCGGGGCGTGAATTTCGTGGCCTGTGTCGTCCCCAATGGCGTCATCCGTAGCTTCGGCAGCCGCGAAATATTCTAGTCCGTAACGAAGAACGCCCAGTGCGGTGCCGACACGATCTACGCCAACCGTGGAACCCTTGTCAGGAGACATCGGCATCACCGCATCGTCGGAATCACAAAGCTCTGATCGCCCACATCCCCATCCGGCCACCGCGCGGTCACCGTCTTCACCTTGGTGTAGAATTTCACGCCTTCCATGCCGTGCTGGTTCGTGTCGCCAAACGCGCTGCGCTTCCAGCCGCCAAACGTGTGGTACGCCACCGGAACCGGGATAGGCACGTTGATGCCGACCATGCCGACATTCACACGTTGCGCGAATTCGCGGGCGGCGCGGCCGTTGCGGGTGAAGATGGCGACGCCGTTGCCGTATTGGTGCTGGCTCGGCAGCGCGAGCGCTTCCTCGAAGCTCTCAGCGCGCACGATCTGCAGCACAGGGCCGAAGATTTCTTCCTGGTAGGTGCGCATTTTCGTGGTCACCTTGTCGAACAGCGACGGCCCGATGAAGAAGCCCTCTTCGTAGCCCTGCAGCTTGAAGCCGCGGCCATCGCGCACCAGTTCCGCGCCCTCTTCCGCACCCATGCCGATATAGCCCTCGATCTTGGCCTTGTGCGCCGCGCTCACCACCGGGCCGTATTGCGCGTCAGGATCGGTGGAGATGCCGACTTTCATGCGCTCGATCTCGGGGATCAGCCGCTCGCGCAGCCCATCGGCGGTTTTCTTGCCGACGGGCACGACCACCGGTAGCGCCATGCAGCGCTCGCCCGCTGAGCCGTACGCGGCGCCGACCAAATCCTTCACCACTTGATCGAGATCGGCATCGGGCAACACCACGCCATGGTTCTTCGCCCCGCCCATCGCCTGCACGCGTTTGCCGTTCGCAGTTCCGTGCGAATAAATGTAGTGCGCGATGTCGGAAGAGCCGACGAAGCTGATCGCCTTGACCTCGGGGTGCGCAAGGATCGCGTCCACCGCCTCCTTGTCGCCATGCACGACATTGAGCACGCCCTCCGGCGCGCCGGCCTCCATCATCAGTTCCGCGAGACGCACAGGAACGCTCGGGTCCTTTTCGCTCGGCTTCAACACGAACGTGTTGCCGCAGGCGATGGCCACGCCGAACATCCACATCGGGATCATGGCCGGGAAATTGAACGGGGTGATGCCGGCAACCACGCCGAGCGGTTGGCGCATCGAGTACACATCGATCCCCGGCCCCGCGCCCTCGGTATATTCACCCTTCAACACATGCGGGATGCCGCAGGCGAACTCGATCACTTCCAGCCCGCGCTGAATGTCGCCCTTGCTGTCGGCGATCACCTTGCCGTGCTCGGATGAGAGCAGCAGCGCCAATTCGTCCATGTGTTTTTCGACCAGCGCTTTGAACGCAAACATCACCCGCGCGCGCCGCTGCGGGTTGGTCGCGGCCCAGCCGGGGAACGCGGCGCTGGCGGCGGCGACAGCCGCGTCCACATTCTTGGCGGTAGAAAACGCGACTTCCGCCTGTACGGCGCCGGTATTGGGGTTGAACACCTGACCCTTGCGCGCGCCCTCGGCGATGGATTTGGCGTTGATAAAATGGGCGATGGCGCGCATGGGGCGGTCTCCGGAGGGCGAGAAATTTGCCCGACCTTATGGCGGCAAATCGCTCCAGCGTCCATGTGCGTCACCGCGCCGCCTGAACGGCGCACGGGCGCGGGCGTAGGTTGCGGCCATGAAACAGATCCTCGCGCTCGCCCTCGTCGCCTTCGCCATCGCTTGTGGCCCTGCCCCGACTGCGCCCACGCAACCCGAGGTCACGACATTGGAGGTGCGCGAGCCTTGGGCCGCTCCCACGCCCGGCGGCGTCGATATCGCGGGCGGCTATCTGACCATCGTCAACGGCACCGAAGCCGACGAACGCCTGGTTTGCGCCTCAAGCCCGCGCGCTGGGGCGGTTGAGATCCACGAAATGAGTATGGACGGCAATGTGATGCGCATGCGCGCGGCCGAAGGCGGCTTGGTCATCCCGCGCGGCGAGACCGCTTTCTTCCAACCGGGCGGATTGCACTTGATGTTCACCGGCGTGACGGCGCCCTTCACCGCGGGTGAGGACATTCCAGTAACGCTGACCTTCGAGCACGCAGGCGTACGCGAGGTGGTGTTGCCAGTGCGCGCAAACGCGACGGGACACTAGTCCGACCGGCGCCGTTTCCGGCAATAGAGCGCAGCCTTGCGCTTCGAGGGGCCCAGCGTGACGCCCTTCTCAGCCTTCTGAGAAATCTTCTTGCGTCAGCCTGAGCTTGTCGAAGGCCGCACCCTGTTGGCCCCGCACGATGCCGGCGGGGGCGCCGGCGGTCCAGACTCAATCGAGCGGCAATTCCGTCGTGTCCTTCAAATACTCCAACACGATGGAGCTTTCCATGTGCGCGATGCCTTTGCATCGTAGCAGCTTGGACTGCACGATTTCTTGAAAATGCGGCAGGTCGCGCGCGACGATCTTGACCAGATAGTCCGCCTCCCCCGTCAGCATGACGCACAGCGTAGCTTCCTCCATCCGCTGCACCACATCGCGAAACGCACGCACGTTCTCCGCCGAGTGGTCGCGCAGGCGAACGCGGATAATGGCCGCGCATGTGAGGCCCGCACTTTTGGCGTCCACCAGGCCGACCACCGCGCGCAGCACACCCGCCTCTTTTAGGCGCGCGATCCGGCGCGAAACCAGGCTTGCCGAGACGCCGGCCTGCTCAGCCAAGTCCCCCTGGGAAAGGGAGGCGTCGCGTTGCAGCGCACGGAGCAATTTGCGGTCGGCGTCGTCCAACGACGGCGTTTCATGTTTCATGCGGTATTCGTATCTTTTCTGCACACCTCATGCAAGTTTCAGCGTTTACTCGTAGTTTTTTCCGCTGATTATGCCGCCAGATCAGTGTATTTGTGCATTCATGAGTGCCAAACCTAAGCCCACCGCCCGTCCGCAGCCTCAAACCGATTGGAAACGGGTGGCCACTTTGGTGCATTGCTCGCGGGCGATGGACGCGATCGAGGAGACGAAGCTCGTCCCGGAAAAGAAGATTTTCTACCAATTCAGCGCCCGCGGTCACGACATGGCGCAAGTGCTGCTGGGCCTGCAGCTCACCCACCCGAAGGACGCCATCTGCGGCTATTATCGCTCGCGCCCCATTCTGCTTGCGCTTGGGGTGGCGCTCGAGGATGCGCTGGGTTCGGCAATGGGCCGCGCGGGGGGATACTCAGACGGCCGCGATATCGGCGTGGTGTTCAACTATCCTAATCCAAACGGCGCCTCGGCGCTGCCGATGTGCGGTGGCGTGGGCGCGCAATACACGCCGACCGCAGGCTACGCGCAGGCGATTGAGTATCACAAGAACGTCCTGCGCGACCGCGCCTATGAAGGCGCCATCGGCGTTGTGCTGGGTGGCGATGCGTCGGTTGCGACCAACGGCTTCTGGTCCGCACTCACCATGGCGACGACGCTGAAACTGCCGATGATGTTTTATGTGGAGGACAATGGCTACGGCATCTCAACGCCGGGTTGGCTGCAAACGCCAGGGTCGAACATTGCGAAGAATCTCGCGAACTTCTCAGGGTTGAAGATTTTCGACGGCGACGGCACAGCCCCGGAAACCGCGTCCTACCTGATCCGCGAAGCGGTGTCGCATACGCGGGCCGGCCGCGGGCCGGCTTTGCTGCGCCTCGTCGTACCTCGCCTGCAAGGTCATTCCTTTCAGGATACGCAAGCCTACAAATCCGAGGAAGAAAAGGCAGCGGAATGGGCGCGCGATCCGCTGCCAAAGCTGAAGGCGCATCTTGTACCCGCCGAAATGAGCGCGGAGGAATGGGACGATTCCGAGACCGATGCGACCGAGAGAGTAAGCCGCGCGGCGCGGATCGCCGATCAACGGCCAGTGTCTGAAGCCGCAAACGTCACACGGTTTGTCTTCAGCGAAAGCGAGGCGGGCGGGGCGCCCCTTTTGCAGGAAGAAGGCGGTTTGTGGAACACTGGCTACTCCCCGCCGCCTGAGGGCGAGACGCCCCAGCCCCAAGGCGCACGCATCAATATGATCACGGCGATCCGGCGCACGTTGGAACACGAACTCGCCGTCAATCCGCGCGTGCTGATCTTTGGCGAAGATGTCGGCCCCAAGGGCGGCGTGCATGGCGTTACACTCGGTCTGCAGGAAAAATACGGCGCCGAGCGCGTGTTCGACACCTCGCTCTCCGAGGAGGGTATTATCGGGCGCGCAGTGGGAATGGCGATAGCGGGGCTGATGCCCGTGCCTGAGATCCAGTTCCGCAAATATGCCGATCCCGCCTGTGAGCAGATCAACGATTGCGGCACGATGCGATGGCGTACCGCCAATCGCTTCGCCGCGCCAATGGTCGTGCGTATGCCGGTGGGCTTCTTCAAGTGCGGCGACCCGTGGCATTCGCAAACGAACGAGGTGCAATTCGTGCACAGCCCCGGCTGGCGCGTCGTATGCCCTTCCAACGCCGAGGACGCGGTCGGCCTCCTGCGCACGGCGCTGCGTGGCAACGATCCGGTGATGTTCCTCGAACATCGCAACATGCTGGACGCCGCAAGCGCGCGCCGGCCCTATCCGGGCGATGATTTCGCGTTGCCGTTCGGCGTCGCGCGGCGCGTGCGAGAGGGCGGAGACATTAGCATCATCACGTGGGGGGCCATGGTAGAACGCTGCGAAGCGGCAGCGGCGAATTTCAGCGTCGATATCATCGATCTGCGCACGCTCGCGCCGTGGGACAGCGACGCGGTGCTGGCCTCGGTGAAACGCACGCATCGCTGCCTCATCGTGCATGAAGACATCGGCACAGGCGGCTTCGGCGCGGAGATCGCAGCGGTCGTCGCCGACCGGGCCTTCCTCGATCTAGACGCGCCAGTCGCGCGCCTCACCATGCCCGATATTCCTTCGCCGCATCATCCTGAACTGGTGGAATGGGCGCTGCCCTCGGTTGCCCGTATCGCCGCGAAGATCCAAGAGCTGGTGACGTTCTAATGAGCGAGCGCATCGATATCCTCATGCCGCTCGAGCAGGAAGGCTCGAAATCGACCGTACGAGCCTGGCTCAAGAAGATCGGCGACGCGGTGAAGCGCGACGAGCCGTTGCTTGAACTGGAGACCGACAAAGTCGCTGTCGAAGTGCCCGCGCCATGCGATGGCGTGCTGGCGGAGATTGCGCTGAACGAAGGCGATGAGGCCGCGCCGGGAGCGGTGTTGGGAGTGTTGTCGCTGAACCCCTCCGCCGTCATTCCGGACGCGCGAAGCGCGATCCGGAACCCAGGGACCCCAAGCACCGCTCCCCACGATCCCCTGGCTCCGGGGTTCTCGGCCAGCGCCGAGCCCCGGAATGACGGAAGAGAGCTGCGCTTATCTCCCCTGGTCAAACGCTTGCTCTCCGAACACAGACTCGACGCAAGCGCCATCACCGGCTCCGGCCGCGACGGGCGCATCACACACAGGGACGTGGAGACGTTTCTTGTACCGCCGGCGTCCTCGCCGGTGGGTGAGCGGCCCAACGTGGAACCCACGGGCGAGGACGCCGCGGGTCGGAGAAAGATCCCCCACTCCGCTATGCGCAAATCCATCGCCGCGCACATGGCGAATTCGGTGGCGACCGCGCCGCACGTCACCGCCGTGTTTGAGGCGGACTTCAGCGCGGCCATAGCGCACCGCGCAAAGCACAAGGACGCCTACGCCAAAGCCGGCGCACCGCTCACCTATTCCGCCTATATCGTGCGCGCAGCAGCGCTGGCGATGAAGGTATCTCCGAACGTCAATGCGCGCTGGCACGACGATTTCTTGGAAGTGTTCGAGGACGCAAACATCGGCATGGGCGTTGCGCTGGGGGAGAAAGGCCTGATTGTGCCTGTAATCCAACGCGCGCAGGCGCTTTCGCTCAAGCAGGTCGCGGCGAAACTCAGCGACCTGACCGAACGCGCGCGCAGCAACACGCTTAAGCCCGCCGACGTGCAAGGCGGCACTTTCACCATTTCCAATCACGGCGTTTCGGGCTCGCTTGTAGCGACGCCGATTATCATCAACCAGCCGCAATCGGCCATCCTTGGTGTCGGTAAACTTGAGAAGCGCGTGGTCGTGCGCGAAGTCGCCGGCGCCGACGCCATGGCGATCAGGCCGATGGCCTATGTTTCCCTCACCATCGATCATCGCGTGCTCGACGGGCATCAAACCAATGCTTGGCTCACGCGCTTCGTTGAAATTCTGGAAGACTGGCCCTTGGAGGACAACAATGATCTCTGACCTTCAGGTGCGAGCGCCAGACCCGCTGCTGAAAATCATCAAGATGTTCCGCGAAGATCCACGCGCGGACAAGATCGACCTTGGCGTTGGCGTATATCGTGACGAAAACGGGATTACCCCGGTCATGCGCGCAGTGAAAGATGCCGAGGCCATTCTGCTGGCGACGCAGAAGACCAAGACCTATGTGGGCCAGCAGGGCGATGTGGGTTTCCTCGAATTGGTGGGCCAGCTCGCGTGGGGCGAGATGGCGCGCGATTTCGTCTCCATCCAAGCGGTGGGGGGCACTGGCGCGCTGCGCCTTGGGTGCGATCTTCTGCGCGCTTCGGGCGCAAAGGGCGTCGTGCTGCCCGCTCCCTGCTGGCCCAACCACCCCTCGATCGTGCGCGCGGCGAACCTAGAGCCGATCGAGGCGCCTTTCTTTGCCGTCGACGAACAACGTATCGACATGGATGCGCTTCTCTCCGGCCTGAACAGAGCGGAGCGAGGCGACGCCGTTATCGTGCAAGCTTGCTGCCACAATCCTCTGGGGGCCGATCTCTCGCTGGAGCTGTGGCATATGCTCGCGAATGCACTCAATGAACGGGGAATCATTCCTTTCATCGACCTCGCCTACCAGGGTTTCGGCGATGGTGTTGAGGAAGATGTCGCTGGCGTACGCCAACTTCTGGAACAGGTTCCCGAGGCGATCATGGCGGTATCCGAGGCGAAGTCCTTCGGAATCTATCGCGAACGGGTCGGGGCGCTTTATGTCAAAACAGAAAAGTCCTCCCGCGCTGCAGCCTTGAGCAATCTCGCAGCGATCGCGCGCGCGAGCTATTCGATGCCGCCCGACCACGGTGCGGCCATCGTGCGCGAAGTGCTGGCCGACGCCGCTTTGCGCGCCTCGTGGCGTGAAGAGCTCGACAGCATCCGCTCCCACATCAAGCGCACGCGCAAGGCGCTTGCGGCCGAACGGGTGAACGCGATCCCCATGCATTTGATCGCAGAACAAAAGGGCATGTTTTCGACCCTGCCGCTCTCTGCGGCGCAAGTCATGCGCTTGCGGGAAGAGCACGCAATCTACATGACCGATTCCGCGCGTATCAATGTCGCGGGCCTGCGCGTCGCCGACATTCCCCGCTTTGTGGAGGCTTTGAGGGCGGTCGCGTAGTATTCGGCCCCGGAATGACGAGGGCCTACGCCGCGTTCATAGTCAGCAAATCGTAGGCGGCCACCGTCTCGCGCTCGCGATTGGTTACCACAACATCCCATCGCACCTCGCCCTGATCGGGCTTGCGTAGCGTTTTTTCCTTCACAGTGAGCGCAACAGAAATTGCCTCGCCGGGCTTCACAGGTTTGACGAAGCGCAGATTGTCCAACCCGTAATTGGCCAGCACCGGGCCTGGGTCGGGATCAACGAACAGCCCCGCCGCGAACGCGAGGATCAGGTAGCCGTGCGCGACGCGACCGCCGAACAGCGGATTGGCGGCGGCGGCGGCTTCGTCCATGTGCGCGTAGAAAGTATCGCCAGTGAAGCGGGCGAAATGCTCGATATCGTCTAGCGTGATTTCGCGCGCGGCCGTTTTCAGTTGATAGCCAATGGCCAAGTCATGGAACTTCAGACGAAACGGGTGCGTCGCGCCAGCATCCTGCACCGGGGCGCCGGCCACGTAACGGTTGACGATGGCCGCCAGCACGCGCGGGTTGCCCTGCAGCGCGCTGCGCTGCATGTAATGGGTGACGCCGCGCATGCCGCCGAGCTCCTCCCCGCCACCCGCGCGACCGGGCCCGCCATGCACCATGTGCGGCATTGGTGAGCCGTGACCGGTGCTTTCCTTGGCGCTGTCGCGATCGATGAAGGCGATGCGCCCGTGGAACGCGCCACAGCCCAAAACGACATCGCGGGCGAAGTCGCTGTCGTACGAGAACACACTGATCACCAGCGAGCCCTTGCCGCGATTGGCGAGTGCGATGGCGTCGGCGCCATCCTGGTAGGGCATCAAGGTCGAGACCGGCCCGAACGCTTCCACGTCGTGAACAGCGCGCGCCTCCCACGGACGTTCGCAGCGCAGCAGTACCGGCGCCATGAACGCGCCTCTGTCGTTCACCGGACTCGCCCTGGGATCGCCGAAAACGATCTCGCCATCGCGGGCCAGTTCGGCAATCTTGGCGCGCACATCTTCGCGCTGGCTCACATTGACAAGCGCGCCCATGCGCGCGGCCTCCTCGCGCGGGTCGCCGGGCGTAAGTTTTGCGAGGCGCGCCATGAGCGCTTGCTGCACAGAATCGAGCAAACGCTCGGGCGCGAAGGCGCGGCGAATGGCCGTGCATTTCTGCCCCGCCTTCACACTCATTTCCTTGGCGACTTCCTTGACGAAGAGATCGAACTCGGGGGAGTCCGGCGTCGCATCCGGCCCCAAGATCGAGGCGTTAAGCGAATCCTGTTCGGCCACGAAGCGCACGCCTTCGCGCGCGACGACAGGATGGGCCTTTAGATTCGTCGCGGTTTGCGCCGAGCCGGTGAAGGAGACGACGTCCTGGCAGGTCAAGTGGTCAAACAAATCCCCGGTTGCGCCGACGATCAGTTGCAGCGCGCCTACAGGCAGCACATCCGCTTCGATCATGATGCGCACGGCGGCTTCGGTAAGATAGGAGGTAGCGCTCGCCGGCTTCACGATCGCGGGCATGCCGGCAAGGAGAGTCGGCGCGAGCTTCTCAAGCATTCCCCAAACCGGGAAGTTGAAGGCGTTGATGTGGACCGCGACGCCCTGCAACGAAGTATAGACGTGCAATCCCTGGAATGTGCCGCCACGCGACAATGCTTCAACCGCGCCGTCTATTAGGATGGTGTCGTTTGGCAGCTCGCGCCGGCTCTTGCCTTGGTACACGGCGAACGTGCCAATGCCGCCGTCGATGTCGATCCAAGCATCGGCCTTGGTTGCGCCGGTATTGTACGAGAGCGCGTAGAGCTCCTCTTTCCTGGCGGTCAGCGCCTCCGCCAGGGCCTTAAGCATGCGCGCGCGGTCATGGAAGGTAAGCTTGCGCAGCGCTGGGCCGCCCTTCTCGCGCGCGAAACGCAGCATGGATGCAAAGTCGAGCCCTTGCGAAGAGGTCAGCGCCACGACTTCGCCGTCGATCGCGGAGCGGAGTTCAGCGAGTGCGCCAGAGCCGGCAATCCAACGGCCTTGGGAATAGTTCTGCAATGTAAGTGCGGGCATCACTTCTCTCCGTCATTCCGGGGCTCGCGGCACGCGAGAACCCGGAACCTAGGGGCCAACATACCGCCCTATGATCCCCTGGTTCCGGATCGCGCTTCGCGCGTCCGGAATGACGGGGAATTGGGCTGTGGCCACTTCAGCTCCCCACAAACTTCGCCGCCCGCTTCTCGATGAAGGCAGCGACACCCTCATTGTAATCGTGGGTGCGACCGAGTGCGCGCTGGGCGTCGCGCTCGACATCGAGCTGCGCCTCCAAAGTGCGGGCGCCGCTTTCGCGAATGAGTTTCTTGGTGGCGGTGATCCCTTTGGTCGGCGCGGCGGCGAATTTGGCGGCTAGCGTCCCCACTTCATCCGCCAGCCTTTCATCATCGACGCACTTCCAGATCATGCCCCAGGCTTCCGCACGCTCGGCGCTGAGCGGTTCGCCGGTCAGCGCAAGTCCCATGGCGCGCGCTTGGCCCGCGAGGCGCGGCAGCGTCCAGGTGCCGCCCGAATCCGGAATGAGGCCGATATTGGCGAAGCTCTGGATGAATTTCGCACTTCGCGCTGCGATCACAACATCGCAGGCAAGCGCAATGTTCGCGCCGGCGCCGGCGGCGACGCCATTTACCGCGCAAATCACCGGCATTTCGAAGCCGGCCAAGCGCCGAACCAGCGGATTGTAGCGTTTCTCCAGCGATTCCCCGAGATCGACGCCGTCGCCTCCCGGCGCCACCGCGCGATCCGAAAGGTCTTGCCCAGCGCAGAAACCCCTACCCGCGCCGGTCAGCACTAAGACGCGCGCCTCACTCTTCGATACAGCTTCGAGCCCACGGGAAACTTCGTCGTGCATCTGCACCGTGAAGCAATTCAGACGATCGGGACGGTTCAGCGTCAGCCGAGCAACGCCGCCGCCGATGTCGAGCAAGATGGTCTCGAAATCCATCGTTTTCGTCTCCAGGTTCGCGTTCGGCCTATGATAGAAGCCGTGTTCGGTCAATTGAGGGTACGATGAGTGAAGCAGATGCATTGGCAAAGCGCGTCGCGGAAGCGATGCTGGCGCGTGAGGGAACAGGGCCGGCTTGGAGCATAGACATCGAGGAGGCGCGCGAGGGTTACGCCCGAATCTCCATGGCCGTGCGCGCCGATATGGTCAACGGCCATCGCATCGCTCACGGCGGCATGATTTTCGCGCTGGCGGACACCGCCTTCGCCTACGCCTGCAACTCCCGCAACGAGGTGACCGTGGCGCAGCAGGCGAGCATCGCGTTTCTGGCGCAGGCTCGCGAAGGGGATCGGTTGATCGCGGAGGCGCGCGAGACCTCCCGGGCGGGCCGAGCCGGCGTCTACCAGGTCAGCGTCCGCGCCGCTGACAACCGCGTGATCGCTGAATTTACTGGACTTTCTCGCACCCTCGGCGGGGTAGTGATTGATTTGAATTAATTGACCGATCGGTCGATTTATCCTAGGTTGGCGCCTCGTTGACGGAGCTCCCATGTACACAACAGACCTCTCCGGCAAAGACAGGAAGAAGCCCGCGCCGTCGGCCGCCGAGGATCCTGCATTGCTCGCCGCCTTCGAGGCGCGCGTAGCCAACGATGAATTCATCGAGCCCAAGGACTGGATGCCAGAGGCGTATCGTAGAACGCTCGTGCGCCAGATTTCCCAGCATGCGCACTCTGAAATCGTCGGCATGCTGCCGGAGGGAAATTGGATCACGCGCGCGCCGAGCCTGCGGCGTAAAGCGATCCTGCTCGCAAAAGTGCAGGACGAAGGTGGCCACGGACTCTATCTCTATTCCGCCGCCGAGACGCTGGGCGCGTCGCGCGAGGAGATGATCGAGGCGCTGCATTCGGGCAAAGCCAAGTATTCCACCATCTTCAACTACCCGACGCTTACCTGGGCTGATATCGGCGCCATTGGCTGGCTGGTCGATGGCGCGGCGATCATGAACCAGGTGCCATTGCAACGGACCTCATACGGCCCCTACGCACGCGCCATGGTGCGTGTGTGCAAGGAAGAAAGCTTCCACCAGCGCCAAGGCTACGAGCTCACGATGGCGCTGTGCGCGGGTAGCAAAGAACAAAAGCGCATGGCGCAGGATGCGCTGAACCGGTGGTGGTGGCCATCGCTCATGATGTTCGGGCCGCCCGACGATAAGTCCCCGAACACAGAGCAGTCCATCCGCTGGCGCATCAAACGCGAGACCAATGACGAGTTGCGGCAGAGATTCGTGGACGTCACCGTTCCGCAAGCAGAGGCGATTGGGCTCGCCGTTCCTGATCCGGCGCTGAAATGGAACGAAGACTGTGGCCATTACGATTTCGGCAAGATCGATTGGGAGGAATTTTACGCCGTTGTGCGCGGCGAAGGCCAAGTCGCTAAGGAGCGGATGCAAGCGCGCGTGACGGCCTGGGAAGACGGCGCCTGGGTGCGCAACGCCGCGACAACGTACTCTGTCAAGCGCGCAGCGGCCAAAGTAGCGGCGGAGTAGCAACATGCAAGACTGGCCCCTCTGGGAAGTGTTCATCCGCGCCAAGGGCGGGCTTTCCCATCGCCACGCCGGCAGCGTTCACGCCGCCGACGCTAAGATGGCGCTGGAGCACGCGCGTGACACCTACACACGGCGCATGGAGGGCGTGAGCCTATGGGTGATCCCGTCGGCGCAGATCATTTCTTCGGATCCCGCCGATGCGGGCCCCCTTTTCGAGCCGGCGGAAGACAAAATTTACCGGCACCCGACTTTCTATTCGATCCCCGACCACATCAAGCATATTTGAACCATGCCGACTCGCACTGACCCTTCCACCGTTCCCCGGACAAGTCGCGCGCAGCGCGACGCCGATCCGGGGCCCATGGATCATTCAAGCGAGAGCGTCTTGGCGCACGCGTCGACGATGGACCCCAGATCGCTGCTGGCGCAGCGTCCGGGGAGCGTGGAGTAGTGGCTGCGCTTGCCCCTCTCAGCACTTACGCACTTCGCCTCGGCGACGATGCGCTGATCCTTGGCCAGCGCCTATCGGAATGGTGCGGGCACGCGCCGACTATAGAAGTCGACCTTTCACTGGCTAATCTCGCGCTCGATTTGATTGGCCAAGCGACGCATTTTCTTGGCGTTGCGGGCGATGCCGACAAGCTCGCCTTCCATCGCGACGCTCTCGATTTCAGCAATTGCCTGTTGGTCGAGCAGCCCAACGGCGATTTCGCGCAGACCATGGCGCGGCAATTCTTGTTTTCCACTTTTCAGGAATTGCATTTGCACGCGCTTGCATCCTCCAAGGACGAACGCTTCGCCGCGATTGCCGCCAAGGCAGTGAAAGAAGTCGCCTACCACCGCCAGCTTTCGAGCGATTGGGTGGTCCGCCTGGGCGATGGCACAGAGGAGAGCCGCGCGCGAATGACCGCCGGGCTCGACTGGATGTGGCGGTTCGTCGATGAGCTGTTCCAGATGGACGAGCTTGAGGCGAAGCTCGCGAAGGGAGGCGCCGGCGTCGACAAATCCGAGCTCCGCGCGGAATGGGATCGCCGCGTCGACGCCGTGTTGGCGGAAGCAACGCTTGCGCGCCCCGCTTCACGCCGGCCGGTACTGGGCGGACGCCGCGGCCATCATACCGAACATCTCGGCCCTCTCCTGAGCCAGATGCAATTCCTGCAACGCGCCTATCCGGGAGCGGTGTGGTGAGCACTGCAATTTCTTGGACCACCGGCGTCTCGCCGGCGAGGACGCCGGCGGTCCAAGAAATTGCGCGCGTACTGTCCCAAGTCCCCGATCCCGAAATTCCGGCGCTTTCAATTATCGATCTCGGCATCGTGCGCGAGGTGCATGGCGATCGCGTAATCATCACGCCGACCTATTCCGGTTGCCCGGCGACGCTTTACATCGAACAATCCATCCGCGGCGCGCTCAACGACGCGGGACTCGCGCATGTGCGCATCGAGACCACACTGTCGCCGCCCTGGACCAGCGATTGGATCAGCGACGAAGGCCGCGAGAAACTGCGCGCCTACGGCATCGCCCCGCCGCCGAAGGGTGCGGCCAACGCTTCGCTGCGCAACGACACGCATGCGCAATGCCCGCGTTGCGGCTCGATGAACACCGCGGAGATTTCCCGCTTCGGCTCAACACCCTGCAAGGCGCTTTGGCGCTGCAATGCGTGCGCCGAGCCTTTTGACCGGTTCAAGTGTCACTAATGAGCCACGACTTCCACAAGCTCCGCGTTGTTGAGGTGCGGCGCGAGACGCCTGACGCGGTTTCCGTCCGCCTGGAGGCGCCGAGGGACGCCGCTTCGAAATTTGAGTTCAAGCCAGGCCAGCATCTGACCCTTCGCCGTGAGTTCAATGGCGAAGAAGTGCGCCGCAATTATTCTCTTTGCGCGTCTCCGAACGAAGGGGTGTTGAAAATTGGCGTCAAGAAGATAGCTGGCGGCGTTTTCTCCACTTGGGCCAATGAAGAACTGAAGGCCGGCGCTGTTATCGACGCCATGGCGCCGCATGGCAGCTTTTCTTGGAACTTCGACGCCACCGCCGCGAACCATTATACGGCGTTCGCCGGCGGCTCGGGCATCACCCCTATTCTATCGCTGATCAAGGCCGCGCTCGAGACCGAGCCGAAATCGCGGTTCACGCTCTGCTACGGCAACAGAACGGCCGCGGGGATCATGTTCCTTGAGGAGCTGGCCGGCCTCAAGGATCGTTATATCGACCGCTTGCAGATGTTTCACTTTCTCGAAGATGAGGAGGAAGAAGTCGCCATCTTCAATGGCCGGCTCGACCGCGAAAAGTGCGACGACATCCTCCGCACCCTGATCACGCCATCGAGCGTGGACGCGTTCTTCATCTGCGGCCCCGGCCCGATGATGGACGCGATCGAAGCGGCGCTCGCTGAACACGGGGTCGCCAAGGGCAAGGTGCTGATCGAACGCTTCACCACCGCCGAACTTTCTGCCGCGCAGGCCGCCGCCGCGCGCGCGCTCGAGGAAAAAGCCGCCGGCCTGAAGATGAGCGTCACCCTCAATGGCCGGCGCGTAAGCGTGACCTTCGATCCGGCCAACAAGTCCATTCTCGACAATGTCCGCGCCGCCGGCCTGCCCGCACCGTTCGCCTGCAAGGGCGGGGTGTGCGCCACCTGTCGCGCCAAGGTGACCGCCGGAAAGGTTGAGATGAAGGTGAATTACGGGCTCTCGGAGGCGGAATTGGCCGACGGCTACGTGTTGACTTGCCAGGCGACGCCGGTGAGCGAGGGCGTGGCGTTGAGTTATGACGGGTGAACGCGGGCTTGTGACGAGACTCTGATGTTATTGGAATCCCGCAGACTACCAGTCCACCTTACGCCGCCCCCGCCAATTGCGGCGCCGCTCATTAGCATCTGGACCATTGATCCTTGACTCGCTCGCGATGACCTATTCCCCCGCCTTCCCTAGCCCGCCCAACGTCAAGTCCACCGCCATTTCCGCCAGCGCGCCGGCGCTGACAGGGCCCTTGGGATCGAACCAGGTGTGGGTCCAGTTGATCATGCCGAAGAACAACATGGTTGCGGCCACCGCACGGCCGTTTTTCTGCTTGAGAGAAGGCTCGAGCTCGATCAGGACCCTGCGCACGATCTCTATGAGGCCGCGTTGCACGCCGACGATCTCGCTGCGCCGCGCCTTCGGCAAGTGCTTGAGTTCATTCAACAGCACTTTGTGGCGGTCGGCGGCGCCCACATAAAGCGCCATGAAGCGATGCGCGAGCTCACGAAACTTGCGCTGCGGCGCGGCAGCGCTTGCAATCGCTTCGCGCGCTGCGGCCTCGAGCTCACGAACATGGCTGATCATGACGTCATAGAGTATGTCCTCCTTCGAGCGATAATAATGGTAGAGCAGCGACTTTGAACTCTTGCAGCGTTTGGCGATGTCAGCGACCGAAGCGCCGCCAAAGCCGTCACGGGCGAACAGCGCCGCCGCCGCCGTTACAATTGCCTCGCGCCGCTCATCGTAATCTGGCGCCTGCGTACGGGCCATTGCGCCGTCTCAGATGTGGGCAAGCGCAAGCGGCGCGGCCGTCGTACGCTTGGAAACACGGATGACGATGCGCGACTGCACGTCCGACACAAGCCCTGACGCCAACATCTTGTCGCGCAGGAAATCGTCGTAGGCGTGGATGTCTCGTGTGACGATGCGCAGCATGTAGTCCACCGCGCCGGTGACGGTGACGCAGTCAACGATCTCTGGCCAACCGGCGGCGGCGGCCTCGAACTTCTCGAGATTTTCCCGCGTCGGCAATTGCAGCTTGACCGAAGCTATCACTTCGAATTTTAGGCCGAGCTTCTCGGGATCGAGCAGCGTGACTTGTCGCAGGATGACGCCCACCTTTTTCAGGCGTTCGATCCGCCTCCAGGCCGGCGAGGACGACAGCCCAACCCTCTCAGCGATATCGGCGATCGAGTACCCCGCGTCCCGCTGCAGCAGTTCAAGGATCTGCACGTCGATCTGGTCCAGTTCGTCCGGCAACACTTTCCCTCCAGGACCAGTTTGTCACGTTGACCCGCCATATTTGGCCTAATCTCGGAAAGAAAAAAAGAAATAACGGGTCGTCCGGCGCAAGAAAATTGCCGCCTGCCGGCGGCGGCGCTACTTGCGCTTGCGGGGTGGGCCTCACGCCTATATGTGTCCGGCCCTTCGGTGGCGTAGCTCATCTGGTTAGAGCGTGGGATTCATAACCCCAAGGTAGGTGGTTCAAGTCCACCCGCCACCACCAGCCCCCAATGCTCCCCGATCAACGCGACCGATTTTCGGCGCGGCGCAACATGGCGTCGGCGCGCGCGCCGATATAACGCTGCGGGTTGGAGGGGGGCGTCAAATTCTGTTCGCGCTCCCAGCCTTCGATGAGGCGTTTGGCCTGGTCAAAAGCCGGCACCAGACCAGCGCCGCCGCGCACCGCGTGATTGAAATATGCATCGCCAAAAAAGGTCCATTCATTCTGCGGGCGGCACCCGAACGATGTCCGGTCCGACGCCGCCGCCGTCAAGACGATGGTGTTCTCATCCACGAGCGGCGCGATGAAGGCGCCGGCGAAGCAAGATGAGACGATCAATACGCGATTGCGCACATTGGCCTGGCTGAGCAGATCGCGCATGTGCACGGGGCGCAATGCGGCGGCCATGCGGTTGGTTTCGCTGAACGCAATAGCGCCGTCGGGGCGTCCGTGCGAGGTGAGGAAGATCACCACCATGTCTTCGGCCGGATCGATCAGCGCACCGATGCGGCCTATGGCGGCGGAGACGTTCTCAGGCGTGGCGGCTGGGTATCGGCGTTCGCCCTGCCCGCCGGCGCTCAGCACGATGCTCCGCCCCGCAAGATCGAAATGCTGCCGCAGGATGTCAGCGGCTTGCGTGGCTTCGCGCTCGAACACAGGCTCGCCCCAGAGCGAGGCCGCCAGCAGATAGACGTCGAGTTGCCCCGGTCGCTGCGGCTGCAGCGCGGCCAGCGCTTCCCCCATCAGCCCCGCCAGTCGCGCCGCTTCAGCCGGCGGCGGGGCCACCGCCACCGATCCGAACTGACCGTTAAGCGCCGCCAGCGGATCGCGTTGCGGCTGAGCGGCGGCCGGGCCCAGCGTGAACGCCAAAATCAAGGCGGCGAGCGCCCACAAGCGGCTCATTGTGCATTCCTCCAGCCTTCCGATTTCCCGCATAGCTTGCCGGCCTGATCTGGGCTAGCGTCGCCTTTATGTCTGAGGGGACAGACCAAGCCAAGCGCAGGGACGGCTTCATCGCCGCACGCGAGCACGAATTGATCGGGGCGATCGCCGAGCCTGGCGACCCGATGGCGGATGTCTGCGCCATGCTCGACGCCCTCTTGCATCACGAGGCGCACGCGCGGCTGGAGGCCCTCAAGGCGCTCTATGACCCGCTCGACCCGGACGCCCCGGAACTGCGCCGCGATCAAAGCCTTGCGGCCCTCGACGCCTTCGAGACCGCGCTCAGCGAAGCGCTCGCCCGCGCCAATTTCGAAGAGATGGACCCGAGCGACGTGCAGACCCAGGACGCGACCCGGCTGCTCACCGGGCTTTCCATCCGCCCCAACGCCAGCGGCATTCGTCGCATCCGCTATTTTGCCCGCGGCGCCCACGAGCAGGAGATTGTCCGCACCTCCTGGTTCGGCCTGATCAAACGCCGCATTCAGACCCAGGTGCTGCGAGACGTGGTGGTCCTGGTGAGTTTTCAGGGCGAGGACGAGATCCGCCGCCGCGACCGCCGCCGGCTCGCGCGCATGCGCCGCGGCATGCGTCCGGGCGCCACCTTGCTGAAGCATTTCCGCGGAATCGCGGCGCCTGAATTGGTGACGCTGCATCCGGGCGCGAAGCCCGCCATGCTGCCGCTGGATCAATTCTGGTTGGTGGCGCCGGCGATCGTGGCGGGCGCGCCGGTAATGCTGAACCTGCTGCCCGCGATCGGCGTCATCGCGGCGGTGCTCGCCGCCTATTTCGGCGCCCACGGCGTCATCGAGGACAGCGACCTCAAGCGCGCCTTGGCGGCAATCTCCGGCCTGGTCGCGGTCGGCGCCTTTGTGATGCGCCAGCGGCTCAAATTTGAAGCGCAGAGCCTGCGTTACCAGAAGCAATTGGCCGACACGATCTATTTCCGCAACCTCGCCAACAATGCGGGGGTCATCGATCTTCTGGTCGGCGCTGGCGAAGATCAGGACGCCAAGGAGGCGCTGCTCGCCTATTGGGCGCTGCGCCGTTCGGAGCGACCTCTGAGCAAGGCCGAGATCGACCGCACCGCGGAAGCGTTCCTGCGCGAGCGCTTCAAGCTGGAGATCAATTTCGAAATCCACGACGCACTGGGCAAGCTGGAACGCTTGGGCCTGGTGACGCGCGATGGCGATGCATACCAGGCCGCCGCCCCCGCCGACGCGCTCGCGGCCCTGGACGCCGCCTGGGACGGGTTGTTTCATTTCTCGATGCGGCGCGGCTAGGTGCACTTGGACCGCCGGCGTCCTCGCCGGCGCTTTTCATGCTACGCACTTAAATAATGTCACCGCTGGACGCGCTTTCTCCGTCAGTTCTTGTGGTCGTTGGCGTTACTAACCTTGCAGGCGCAGGGGCGGTTTCCCACACCCCGCCGGCGAGGACGCCGGCGGTCCAAGGGCCGCCAAACTCCGGACAACGCCCACGCGTTTCCGGTTTCGCTTTCATTCCAACACATCCAACCCGCAAAACGGGAGAGCGGGGCGCGCCAGGCGCATGAGCTCAAAAATAGTCCGGTGGAAGCGCTCAGCGCGCCCCGCGTGGTTTATCTTGTACAACCGGCGCAGACCTAAAGCGTTCTCAGGAAACGCCCGGAGGGCCATACGCTGCAGAGGCGGGAGCGCGATGATCAGGGTCCCCTCCCCTTGAGATCATCCCCGCGACGCTGGGGGTCCGGCGCGCTTCATTAGCGCTGTGTCTGGCGTTCCCGGCCGACGTGCGGATTGGGCCAAGAGGGATTGGGTTCTGGGGACTAGGGATTGGGGGCAGCCGAAGCATTCCCATTTCCGTCGTCGCCAGCACTTCATCCCACGGGTTCGGTTTCGGTCGGGAACGGCAACGCGCCTATCCCTGGAACCTATCCCCAACCCCTACCAATCCGGGCCTCTAAGTTTCATCTCCTCAAAGCAATCACGTTCAAACCACATCTTCTGAACTGAACGGCCTTGGTGCACATTAGCCTCCCGACAGAAGACGGCGGCAGTGTAGGCGCGCTCGAACTCCGTCGGATAGATTTTGGTACAAGCTTTGTTTTGGCGGCGCTTTTCGACGTTTCTCGCGGGGTTGGGGTAAACTTATCCACCAATTTTTGAGGCTGGAGCGCACGGCCTCCGGCCGCGCATGTCGCTTTGTGCTTGCGGTACTGGCGCATTGCGCGGCCGGAGGCCGCGCGCTCCAAGTTGGAGACGCCGGGCGCCCTCTTTACGCAGCTGCGACCTCCCTCCATTCTCCCGATCCAATGCGACTAGGCGCCATCCTGCCGGCTGCGTTGCTTACACTCGCTTTGGCGAGCGCGCCTGCCCGCGCCGACCCGCCGAGCGCTGCGCTCTCCCTGTTCGCGGACGGGCGCTACGCCGCCGCCGCTGAGCTTGCCCAGCGCCAAACCAATTCGGCTGAAGCTTTGGCCTTCTCCTCGCGTTCGCTGATCGCCGCTTGCGTCACCCGTACCGGCTGCGACGATCTGCCGGCCACATTAACGCGAGCCGAACGTAGCGCCCGCGAAGCGCTCGGGCTCGATCCGCGCTCGGTCGACGCGCGCCTGCAGCTGGCGGCGATCGCCGGCATTCGCGGCCGCCATACCTCGCTCACTCAAGCCTTCGCCGGCGGATACGCCCCACGCGGCAAGCGGCTGATCGACGAGGCCCTGCACCTCGAGGCCGACAACGCCGAGGCGCATGCGCTGCTTGGGGCCTGGCATCTTGAGGTTCTGCGTCGCGGCGGCGGCCTCGGCGCGCTGATCTATGGCGCGAACCTGAATTCAGGTCTGGCGGCTTTCGACCGCGCACGCGCGCTGGCGCCTGATAATCCCATGATCGCCCTCCATTACGCCGTAGCGCTGCTGCTGCTTGACCCCAATCGCTACCGGGCGCGCGCCGGGCAAATGCTGACGGCGATCGCTACGATGCGGCCCAGGGATGCGTTGGAGCGCCACGGCTGCGGCCTCGCCCGCCGCCTCGCGCTGACGCTTGAAACAAACGGAACACGAGCCGCCACGGAACTGGCGGGCGAAGCATTGCCCTGAGGTTGCACTTAACAACCCAAACGCGGTTGTTTTCCCTCTTGGCTTCCACTTGTTGCCGCCATGGGCGCGGATGGGGACAGATCGGCTCTGAGCTTACGCGCGACGCCGGTCAGCGCTGGGGAGCTCGACGACGCCCGCTTCGGCTTATGTCGCGCAAGTCCCCATTTCTCGGCCCGGCGACGGCTCTATTTCACGCAGATGTTGGCCATGGCGGCGATTGTCGCGGGGCTCCATTTCGCCTGGCGTTCGGCGCCTGCGCAAACCTTCGACACTTTGCACGTGATCGCCATCTCGGTGTTCATGGCGGCCATTTTCTGGCGCCTGTTCGCAGCAGCCAGCCTCACGCCACCGCCAACTTACAAGCAGGTTCCCCAGGATTTGCCGACCTACACTTTGCTGTGTCCGCTGTACCGCGAAGCCAATGTGGTCGGGGAACTGATCGCGGCGATCAATCGACTCGATTATCCGAGACATAAGCTCGACGTGAAACTGCTGGTCGAAGAAGACGATGAGGCGACCAGAACAGCCGCGCTGTTATCGGCCGCCGAGCCGCATTTCGAAGTGGTGCTGGTTCCGCCCGCCGCGCCGCGCACAAAACCGAAGGCGCTCAATATCGGACTCTCGCGCGCGTGTGGCCTCTTTGTCGGCGTCTATGACGCCGAGGATCGCCCTCACCCACAGCAATTGCGTGCTGCGGTCGCGGCATTTGAAGGCGGCGGCGAGCAATTGGCTTGCGTGCAGGCGCCGCTTGAGATCGACAATTCCGACGCAGCCTGGATCGCCCGACAATTCGCGGCCGAATACGCCATTCAGTTCGCACAGATCATGCCGCTGCTGGCGCGGCTTGGATTGCCGATGCCGCTGGGAGGTTCGAGCAATCATTTCCGTACGGCGGCGTTAAGGGCAGCTGGGGGCTGGGACCCTTTCAACGTCACCGAAGATGCCGACCTTGGCTATCGCTTGGCCCGCTTGGGGTTGCGTTGCGGCCTGATTGCGCCGCCGACCGCGGAAGAAGCGCCGGTCACGATCGGCGCCTGGTTCAATCAGCGCACGCGTTGGCTCAAGGGCCACATGCAGACCTGGTTGGTGCTGATGCGCGATCCGGTGCGCACCATCGGCGACATGGGGTTCGCCGCGTTTCTGTCCATGCACTTGGTGTTGGGGACGGGCGTGCTCGCGGCATTTGCACACGGCCCGCTCGCGTGCGTGTTGCTGGCGGCGGCGCTGACGCCGTACGATCTCTTGGGGCCCGCGGACTTCGTGTTGGCGGTTTCCGGCTACAGTGTCGGCGCGTTCGCGGCGCTCACCGCGTGCGCGCTCTCGGGCAATCTGAGCCATGCGCGAGCGGCCCTGACGATGCCGCTCTATTGGCCGCTGGCGAGCCTCGCGGCGGCGCGCGCGTTGTTCGAGCTGGTCGTGCGGCCGCATCATTGGTCGAAAACCGAGCATGGCGTGTCGCCGCGCGCCGACCTTCGCGCTCAGCGCAACGTGTTCAGCAAGGCGCACATGGCGTCCACTTCCGCCTCCGCCTGATTCCAGGATACGACCAGGCGGGCTTCACCAGTGTCCTCCCCGCCCCAATCGTAGAAAAGCGCGCCCCCTGCGCGCAGCCGCGCCAAATCCTCATTGCCCGGCTTGATAAACACCTGGTTGCTTTCAACCGGCGCGGAGAGAAATGGCCTTGCCGCGTCGCCCAGACGCTGCGCCAGATTGTTCGCGCGCGCCGCCAGACGCAGCCACAATCCACTTTCCAGATAGGCCAGCATCTGCGCCGCGGCATAGCGCCCCTTCGACAGCAAATGCCCGCCGCGCTTACGCCTGCGTACAATTTCCTCAGCGCGGGCTGGGTCGAACGCCACAATCGCCTCGGCGCTCATAGCGCCATTCTTGGTGGCGCCGAATGAAAGCAGATCGACTCCCGCCTTCCAGCTGAGCTGCGCCGGTGAAGCGCTCAGGGCGGCGACAGCGTTGGCGAAGCGCGCGCCATCGACATGAAACGCAAGATCCGCCGCCCGCGCGGTCGCTCCAAGCGCGGCGAGTTCGTCGCGCGTGTACACCGCGCCCCGTTCGGTAGTTTGTGAAATGGAGAGCGCCGCCGGCTTTACCGCGTGCGGGCTTCGAGTGTGACGCGCGAGCATGTCGGCGACCGCCGCTGGCGCGACCTTGGCGTTTTCACCACGCACAAGCAGGAGCTTGGCGCCGCCCGAATAGAATTCCGGCGCTCCGCATTCGTCGCAAGCGATGTGCGCCTCTTCATGGCAAATCACGCCGCCCCATGGCGGAACCGCACTCGCCAGCGCAATCGAATTGGCGGCGGTTCCGGTTGTCACCAGAAACACCGCGACCTCACACTCGAACAGCGCGCTGAACGCGGCGTCCAGACGTTGCGTCAGCTCGTCGGCGCCATAGGCGGAAGCGATTCCGGCATTGGCCGCTTGTACCGCCGCCATGATCTCAGGCGCGCAAGTCGAAGTGTTATCGGATCGAAAATCCATTGCCTCTCGCCGCGAAAAAAGCTCCGCTCACCCTATCGCCCAGGCGAATAGACAAAGCAAATCCTGGTTTTATGGCGCCGCTAAGAAGAGTTGCTTTACCCAAATGCGTTAGGGCTAACGGGTCGTTAGTGATAGAGGCGTCTTGTGCAACACTTTCTCAACCATGAGGCGCTGGAGAAAGCCGCCGCAGAAGTGTTCTCCGGAGCGCGCGCGCGTTTCTATCTGCTGGGCATCGTGGCGCTTGCGGTTGCGGCCGCAGCCGGGTTTGCGGCCGCCGCGATCTGGCTCGGGCTTGCACTGCTGGTCGATGAAGTTCGCCGTCTGCTGACCGTTCCGGTCGCAGGGCTGCCGCGCGCTGACCGAGATCCAGCGACGCTCGCCTTGGCGATTGTCGATGCCGCCATGCTCGCCGCCGCGCCAGCCATCGCCTGGTACGCGCGCGCGGAGCTCGGGACCGTTCTCGCGACCAGCTTGTTGTGCCTGTTGACAATCAACGCTGCGACGGCCTCGCGGCTGGGCCGGCGGGCGACGCTTGCAGCTTGCTCGCCTTTTGCGGCGCTGGGTTTGCTTTTCGTGTTCGAGGCCGCGGCGGCGGACGCCTTCTGGCCTGCGGCGTTGAGCATGAGCGCAATCTGTTATGCATCCGCGGCCGTGCTGAACCGATCTCATGCGGCAAGACAAGCCCGCGCGCAGGACGCCGAATGGGTGCGCCAGCGAAATATGGGGTTTGGGGACGGCGAGGCCGCTGCGTGGGAACTCGACTTCGCCGAGCGGCGTCTGGTCGGGGGCGAGAAATTGTCCGCGCTGCTAGGGCGGAATGTGTGCTTCGAGAGCCTAACTAGCGGCGATTTCGGCGCTGCGCCCCGCGATCGCGGGCTTGTACAGGCGTTGTTTGCGCCCGGCGCGACGCGCAAGGTTGGCGTTGAGCACGATCTGCTTTCTCGGGGAGGCGAACGCCGCTTGCGCCACGAAGGCTTCCTGCGCGCCGCGCCGGACGGAACGCCATTGCGCTTCACCTGCGTGACGCGGTTCACCGACAATGAGGAGGTCTTGCTCGCCAATGCGCTAGCCGCCGCGGAGTCAGCGTTGGGGTGGCAAGCGCGCACGCTGGCGATCATCGCCAACGAGTTGAGTGCATCCAGCGAACCGGCAGCGGCGCCTGTCCCGGAAGGCGCCCGAATGGAGCGCCTGAATTCAGCCGTCGCCGAAATGGACCGGCGGCGCGCCGCTATTGCTTATGGCGTCGATCAACTCATTCGCGCGCGCAACGCCGCCGAGAGCGCGAACCTCGCGAAGTCGCAGTTTCTCGCCAATATGAGCCACGAACTACGCACCCCGCTCAACGCCATCATCGGCTATGCTGAGATGTTGCAGGAGGATTGCGAGGATTCCGGCGATGCGACTGCCGCCCAGGATCTTGGCCGCATCCTCGCCTCCGCGCATCACCTGCTAGGCTTGATCGGCGAAGTGCTGGATCTTTCGAAAATTGAAGCGGGGCGCATGGAGATTGCAGCGTCCGCGTTCGATCCCGCAGCCATGTTGACGGAGTTGGTAGATAGCGTGCGGCCGCTGGCGGCGCGGAGTAATTCCGCGCTTCATCTGCACGTCGATCCGGACGCGCTCGTCGCCCACACCGACGCTGTGAAAGTGCGTCAGTGCGTGCTCAATCTGTTGTCCAACGCCTGCAAGTTCACACATGAGGGGCGTATTGACGTCACGCTGAGCCGGCGCCTGTGCAACGACATCGATCATTTTGTTGTGACTGTCAGCGACACGGGCGTGGGCATGAGCGCGGGCTTTGTGTCGCGCCTGTTCCAGCCGTTTATGCAAGCTGATCCAAGCATGAGTCAGCGCCAGGGGGGCACGGGTCTTGGCCTCACTATTACTCGCCGGCTGGCGCTGCTCATGGGCGGCGACGTGGCTGTTGAGAGCGCAGCGGGACAGGGCTCCACATTTACGCTCACGCTGCCGCTCGATTATGCCGAGGCGCGAGCCAAGGTTGGGCGCGCCGCCGACATTGATGAGATACAGGGGGCGGGGCCTCTTGTGCTGGTGATTGAGGACGAGGCGGACGCTCGCGAGATCGCCGCCCGGGCGCTCACGCGCGCGGGTTTTTCCGTCCAGGGCGTCGGCGGCGGAGAAGCGGGCCTGGCGCTCGCCCGCGCAAAGGCGCCGGCCTTGGTGTTGCTGGACATTTTCCTGCCTGATCGCTCCGGATGGCGCGTGTTGCAGAGCCTCAAACAAGATTCAGGCACGCGCGACATTCCGGTCGTCGTTCTTTCCGTGAATGAAGACCGCGCTCAAGCGCTGGCGCTCGGCGCCGCTGAGCATCTGGTGAAGCCAACCGATCGCGACCGCCTCGCGGCAACCGCCATGCGCCTCGCGCGCTTGCCGGCAGCGGCTTTGACACAAGCGCCCGCCGCGCGACGTCCCGCCAGCGCCTGAGGGGCGCGGCGCTGCCTGCGGCGTCAGCCTGAGCTCATCGAAGGCCGCACCACCTTCAGCGCCCCGCGTGCGCGGCGAGCACGTGCGCGACCGTTTCGGTGACCCGCTTGCCTGTCGGGATGTGCAGGAACTCGTTCGGCCCGTGCGCGTTCGAGTTCGGTCCGAGCACGCCAGTGACCACGAATTGGGCCTCAGGGAATTTGCGCCCCAGCATGCCCATGAACGGGATCGATCCGCCCTCGCCCATCATCGCCATTGCTTTGCCCCATGCCGCGCGCGAGGCGTGCTCCAGCGCCGCTTCGAGCCAGGGTAGTGTTTTCGGCGCATTCCAGCCGGAGCCGGGCTCATCGCTGTGAAACGTGACCCGCGCCCCATAGGGCGGATCGGCTTCCAGGATCGCCTGCATCCGCGCTGCCGCTCCTTTTGCATCGAGCGTCGGGGGCAGCCGCATGGAGAGCTTCGCCTCGGTGAAAGGTCGCAATACGTTGCCAGCGCTCCCTGGCGCGGGCGCGCCGGCGAGACCGGTAACCGATAGCGCCGGGCGCCAGGTGCGGTTCAGCACCAATTCGGCGCGGTCGCTCACCGCCGGGCGCATCCCGGCGACGAACGGAAATTTGGAGAACACCGCATCGCCCAGAGCGTCGGCTGCGATCTTGGCTTGCGCCACGCGCTCGGGCGGGATCGGCGCGCGCAGCGCCTCCACAATGACTTCGCCGGTGTCGACGTTTTCGAGCCGCGCCAATAACTGGCGCAGCACCCGGAAACTCGACGGCACGATTCCGGAAGCGTCCCCCGAATGCACGCCCTCCTCCAGGACATCGATGCGCAACGTGCCGCCGACAAGGCCGCGTAGCGAAGTGGTGAGCCACAAGCGCTCGTAATCGCCACAGCCGGAATCCAAACACACGACCAGCGAAACCGGGCCGATACGGTCACTCAGCGCGTCCATGTAGAAGGGCAAATCGGGCGAGCCGGATTCTTCGCTTGCCTCGATCACAATCACCGCGCGCGCATGGGCGATGTTCTGCTGCTGCAGCGCCAGCAGCGCCGTTATCGCCCCGAACATGGCATAGCCGTCATCGGCGCCGCCGCGGCCGTAGAGCTTGTCGCCCTCAAGCACCGGGACCCACGGACCCTTGCCTTCCGCCCACCCGGTCATTTCCGGTTGCTTGTCCAAATGGCCGTAAAGCAGCACGGTATCGACGCCGCGCGCGCCTGGAACCTCGATCAGAATCAGCGGCGTACGCCCCGGCAGACGTTCGACGGAAATGCTCGCCCCCGGCAGCGCGGCGATTTTCTCGCGCGCCCATGTGGCGAACATCTCCACTGCGCGCTCCATATGCCCGAGCTGGGCCCAATCCGGTTCGAACGATGGGGATTTGTTGGGGATGCGGATATAGTCCGTCAGCGTCGGCGTGATCTCGGAATCCCAGACCCGGTTGATGAAGTCGCGCGCGGCGGTTTGGTCGAGCATCGTGAACTCCTGCTGCCTGCGGCAGACTTCGATGATATCGCCCTAACCGATTGCCAGCTCAAGGACGAACTCAGCCCAACCGCGCCTTGCGCAGCAGCGCCTCGATTTCATCGACAGCGGATCTGACGTAATCCTTGGCGAGAACTTGAGCGAGGCGCTGATTTGCCGCCTCCGATAGAAGCCCGCGCAAGATGCCAAGCGGGCGCGGCGGCGCACAGAGGATCAGCGACCTGAACGCGCCTTTCTCGGCGGCGGCGTTGACGGCGTTCGCGACGCTCTCCAGGAAGCGCTCCTCCAGCGCCGCCCCTGGCGTCTGCCGTGGTTCGATGATGTGGCGCGCCGGGCCCATCCGATCGTGCACCCGCGGCGGCCGTTCACGCGGCGGCGGAGGCTTGTCGGCGTGCAGAGCGAGGTCTGGCCGTTCCACAAGCGCGGCGCCCTGCTTCTCGCTCTCAAGGAATCGCGCCGCTCCACCATCGGACGCCACCACCCAAATCGGGCCCTTCATCATGCCTGGTTCTCCGCATCAAGGGCACCATCGGCGCCGCGAGCGCAGGCACCTTGATCCGGCGCAACACCTCGGTTGTGTTTAGTGTGACAGGCAAAACGGCGCCGGGCTCTTCACGTCCCGCTCGGCATAAGCTAGGTCAAGGTCCAAGGCGGGCGTGATGTAGTGGTAGCCTGAAAGCTTCCCAAGCTTTTCGTGCGGGTTCG